>NZ_JBVASJ010000012.1:0-149202 GCF_057813935.1 Pseudomonas sp. F220 | reverse complement strand
TTGGCCACGCCAGCGATTTTTGCAGCCGCTTCAGCTACCGCGCCCACATTGGCGCCCGCTACCAGAACGTGAATGTCACCACCGATTTTCGCGGCAGCAGCAACGGTGTTCAGCGTGGCCGGGGCCACCACTTTGTTGTCGTGTTCAGCAATAACCAAGATAGTCATTTAGATTACCTTCGCTTCGTTTTTCAGTTTCTCGACCAGTTCAGCCACCGACTTGACCTTGATACCCGCGCTGCGTGCAGCCGGCGCTTCGACTTTCAGGGTCTTGGTGGTGGAGGCGGTAGAAACGCCCAAAGCTTCCGGAGTCAGCACTTCGAGAGGCTTCTTCTTGGCTTTCATGATGTTTGGCAGGGACGCATAGCGCGGCTCGTTCAAACGCAGGTCGGTGGTGACGATCGCCGGCAAGCTCAGGGAGACCGTCTGCGCGCCGCCGTCGACTTCACGGGTCACGGCCACTTTGTCGCCGCTGACTTCGACTTTCGAAGCGAACGTGCCCTGACCGTAGCCGCTCAATGCCGCGAGCATCTGGCCAGTCTGGTTGTTGTCGCTGTCGATGGCCTGTTTGCCAAGGATCACCAGCTGTGGCTGTTCCTTGTCGACCACAGCCTTGAGCAGCTTGGCCACAGCCAGCGAGTTCAACTCATCAGCGGATTCGACGAGGATGGCACGATCGGCACCCAGCGCCAGAGCGGTACGCAGCTGCTCTTGAGCAGTGGACGGACCAATGGAGACGACGACGATTTCAGTCGCAACACCTTTCTCTTTCAGGCGTACGGCTTCTTCCACTGCGATTTCGCAGAACGGGTTCATCGACATCTTGACGTTAGCGAGGTCGACGCCGGAGTTATCCGCTTTGACGCGAACCTTGACGTTATAGTCGACCACTCGTTTGACAGCTACAAGAACCTTCATGGATTCCTCGTTACTCTCCGGTGAAAAGAAAGTCGCCTAGGCGAACCTGGCGGTTGATGCTCATCGGGTACAAGGGCACCTCTAAAAACGCCGGGGCTTACTACAACGGCATAACAAATGACCCTGCTCACGGGAGTAATGACCGCTCGTCAGTGGTGACCGACAAGTCATTCTTTATCGCGGCGTGTAAACTTCGCGCCAAACCTGCGCAACGCGTCACCTTGTACTGCCTTCACCCTGTCTTTAGAGGTGCTCTTGAAACCAACAGTCAGCCTACGGCGAGCGCAAAACCGACCGTATATTGACCGGAACACCTATTCCGGTCAATACGGCAAAATGGTCAGTTATAAGCCGCGCTTCTTTGATTTATCTGGCTTCCAGCAAATTCAAACAAACGTTTGTATTGGACGCTGAGAGTGGTGTAGATATAATGCGCCGCTTAGAGAGAAAGGTGGTTCATCCATTGTCTCCTCTGCGCAGGTGCGTAGGAAATAATGGATGCGACATCAAACCTCCAATTAGAAAAAAAACTGTTGAGCCTTGAGTAGGAGATAGTCTGTGGAACGCGAATACATGGAATTCGACGTGGTCATCGTCGGTGCCGGCCCCGCTGGCCTGTCTGCCGCCTGCCGACTAAAGCAAAAGGCCGCCCAAGCAGGCAAGGAAATCAGCGTCTGCGTGGTCGAGAAAGGCTCCGAAGTCGGTGCTCACATCTTGTCCGGTGCCGTTTTCGAACCGCGCGCGCTGAACGAACTGTTCCCGGACTGGAAGGAACTCGGCGCCCCGCTGAACACGCCAGTCACGCGTGACGACATTTTCGTCCTCAAAAACGCCGACAGCGCTACCAAGATTCCTGACCTCTTTGTGCCCAAGACCATGCACAACGAAGGCAACTACATCATCTCCCTGGGCAACCTGTGCCGCTGGCTGGCCCAGCAGGCCGAGAACCTGGGCGTAGAAATCTACCCGGGCTTCGCCGCTCAAGAAGCGCTGTTCGACGAGAACGGCGTGGTCCGCGGGATCATCACCGGTGATCTGGGCGTCGACCGCGAAGGCCAACCGAAAGAAGGCCTGTACACCCCAGGTATGGAACTGCGCGGCAAATACACGCTGTTCGCCGAAGGCTGCCGTGGACACATCGGCAAGCAACTGATCAAGCGCTTCAACCTCGACAGCGACGCCGACTCTCAGCACTACGGCATCGGCCTGAAAGAAATCTGGGAAATCGATCCGGCCAAGCATCAGCCAGGTCTGGTGGTCCACACTGCCGGCTGGCCGCTGGACATCATGGGCACCGAGAACACTGGCGGCTCCTTCCTTTATCACCTGGAAAACAACCAGGTGGTCGTCGGCCTGATCGTCGACCTGTCCTACAGCAACACTTATCTGTCGCCATTCGACGAGTTCCAGCGCCTCAAGCATCACCCGGTACTCAAGCAGTATCTGGAAGGCGGCAAGCGCATCAGTTACGGCGCCCGCGCCATCAGCAAAGGCGGCCTGAACTCGCTGCCGAAAATGGTCTTCAAGGGCGGCGCGCTGATCGGTTGCGATCTCGGCACCCTGAACTTCGCCAAAATCAAAGGCAGCCACACTGCGATGAAGTCCGGCATGCTCGCCGCAGACGCTGTTGCAGACGCGCTGTTTGCAGGTTCCGAAGGCGGCGATGAGCTGAATACTTATGTTGACTCGTTCAAAGCCAGCTGGCTCTACGACGAACTGTTCGCCAGCCGTAACTTCGGCCCGGCGATCCACAAGTTCGGCGCTATCGTCGGCGGCGGTTTCAACTGGATCGATCAGAACATCTTCGGCGGCAAACTGCCGTTCACCCTGCACGACACCAAGCCGGATTATGCCTGCCTGAAGCTGGCCGCCGACTGCAAGAAGATCGACTACCCGAAACCCGACGGCAAACTCAGCTTCGACAAACTCAGCTCGGTGTTCATCTCGGGTACCAACCATGAAGAAGAGCAGCCGTGCCACCTGAAGCTGACCGATTCGAGCATTCCAATCAGCAAGAACCTGCCGCTGTACGATGAACCTGCTCAGCGCTACTGCCCGGCTGGCGTGTATGAAGTGATCACCAAGGAAGACGGCGAGAAGCGCTTCCAGATCAATGCCCAGAACTGCGTGCACTGCAAGACCTGTGACATCAAGGACCCTTCGCAGAACATCACTTGGGTTGCGCCGGAAGGTGCTGGCGGGCCGACTTACCCGAACATGTAAGTTGAATCGCTAAACATCAAGGCTCCCAAAATGGGGGCCTTTTTGTTGCCCGTGATCCCGACAGCAACACAAAGCCAATGTGGGAGCGAGCCTGCTCGCGATAGCGATGTGTCAGTCGACATCAATGCTGGATGATAAACCGCAATCGCGAGCAGGCTCGCTCCCACAAAGGGCTTCGGTGTATCAAGCAGCGCGCTCATCCCCCGGGCTGCGCTCGAAGTAGCGCTTATATTCGCGACTGAATTGCGACGTGCTCTGATACCCCACCCGATGCGCGACTTGCGCCACACCCAAGCCTTCGGCCAGCAACAGTTGCTGAGCCTTGAGCAGCCGCAAACGCTTGAGATACTGCACTGGCGACAGCAAAGTGCTGCGCTTGAAATGCTCATGAAAGGTCGACGCACTCATGTTGGCGCAACTGGCCAGCGTCTCAACGTTCAGCGGTTCGGTGTAATGCGCATGCAAGTGACTCAAGGACGCCGCGACCCGGGCGAACTGCCCTTGTTGCTCGACCAGTGCGCGCAACACGTCCGCCTGCGGCCCACGTAGCGCGGCGAAGAGCAATTCACGCAAACGAGCGCTGCCCATGATCTGGCACTCCAGCGGATCGTGCAGACAATGCAGCAGGCGCTCCACACAACCGCGCATGCTGTCGTCGAGCACCGCCGAGGTCATGGACTCCGGTGTCTGCGCCGGCGTATGACGGCCCGGTGTCAGCCCCATGGCCAACACCAGTTCGCCAAGCACCGCTCGATCGATGCCGATGGAAACACCCAGCAGCGGCGCATTCGGTGCGGCAAACGTTTCGCACTCGAACGGCACCGGCAGCGCCTGGATCAAGTAATGCCCGGCGCCATATTCCATCGTACGCGGGCCCAAGTACGCCAGTTTGCTGCCTTGGGCGATGATCATCAGGCTCGGCTCGTAGATCTGCGGGCCGCGCGCGACATCGCAGCTGGCCCTGAGTATCTGCACCCCGGGTAAGCGCGTAGGGATAAAACCGTCACGAGTGGCGAGCGGCTGAATCAGCGAAACCAGGGTGGCATTGGCGTCGAGATGACGGGTTAACAACATGGCAAAAACTTCACGGAAAAAGGGATGACAGCATCATCGCAGGTCTTGCCGCCAATGCAGCCAATCGACAGGTAATGCCGGAGGAATAGGCATGAGAGGCGGAGGAATCGCCATGGCCGGTCAAGAAGGCCGCGCGGAAAATGGCCCACCTCACTTGTCACTGCTTTTGCGAGGTTCACCATGTACACCGCCATCGGTTACGCCGCTCAGTCGCCCACCGCTCCCCTCGCCCCCATGACCTTCGAACGTCGCAGCCCTCGGCCCGACGACGTAGCGATCGAGATTCTCTACTGCGGCGTCTGCCATTCCGACATCCACCAGGCGCGCAACGAATGGGGCATCGCGGTTTATCCCTTGATGCCCGGCCACGAGATTGTCGGCAAAGTGACCGCCATCGGTGCGAAAGTCACCCAGCATAAAGTCGGCGATTGGGTCGGCGTCGGTTGCATGGTCGATTCCTGCCGTCACTGCGAGGCCTGCCACGCCGACCTGGAGCAATACTGCCTGGAAGGCCCGACGATGACTTACGCCACCCCGGATCGGGTCGACGGTAGCAACACCATGGGCGGTTATTCAGACAGCATCGTGGTCAGCGAACGCTTTGTGGTACGCATCCCTGAGAAACTCGACCCGGCCAGCGCCGCGCCGATTCTCTGCGCTGGCATCACCACGTATTCACCGCTCAAGCACTATGGCGTCGAGCCCGGTGACAAGGTCGGCATTCTTGGCATGGGCGGCCTCGGCCATATGGGCATCAAGTTCGCCAAGGCCATGGGCGCAGAAGTAACCCTGTTCACGCGCTCGGCGAGCAAGGCTGAAGAAGGTCGTCGCCAAGGCGCGGACCATGTCATTGTCTCCACCGATGCTGAGCAGATGAAGGCTGCAGCCGGGAGTTTCGACTTCCTGCTGGACACTATTCCGGTGCAGCACGACCTCAACCCGTACCTGGAAACCCTGCGCTTCGACGGCGTGCATATTCTGGTAGGGCTGATCGAGCCGGTGAATCCGCCGGTGCACGCAGCCAATCTGGTGACCCAACGTCGAGTACTGGCCGGATCCTTGATCGGCGGCATGGCAGAAACCCAGGAAGTGCTGGATTTCTGCGCCGAGCATGACATCACCTGCGACATCGAGATGCTCGACATCCGCGACATCAACGAGGCCTACACCCGCATGATCAACGGCGACGTGAAATACCGCTTCGTCATCGACATGGCGACCCTGAAGGTCTGACTCAGGCCTTGGCCCCCAACTCCGCAGAAAGCCGGGCTGCGACCTGTTTGATCAACGGGATCAGCTCGGCCATTTTTTCCAGCGGCATATAGGGCACGGTACTGGCGATGCTGATCCCGGCGACGATTCGCCGGCTGGCATCGCGTACCGGCGCCGCGACACAGCGGATCGACGGTTCATTGTCTTCCAGATCAAACGCATAACCGCCGGCCACGTACTCCAGCATGCGCTGCTGAAATTGCTCCCAGGATTGCTCCGGGTGCTGCGGCCATAACAGATTCTTCCCGCCCACCGGCAAGCTGATCTCGTACAGACGCTGCCACTCTTGCTGACTGTCATCGAGCATCAACGCCTTGCCGATCCCGGTGCGCGCCAACGGCATGCGATGCCCGACCCGCGAACGCATTTCCGGACCATTGCGCCCAGGATTCTTGTGCAGGTACAGCACGTCATCGTCTTCACGGATCGCCAGGTGAATGGTATCGCCGGTCAACGCCGACAACTCATCCAGATACGGCCCGGCCAGGGTCACCAACGGCAACTCTTCGCGCGCCTGGAAACCCAGCTCGATCAGCTTGGGCCCGAGCAGATAACCGATTTGCGGCACTACCCGCAAATAGCGCTCATCCACCAGACAACTGGCCAGTCGATGGGTGGTGCTGCGGGTGGTACCGATCAGCCGGGCAATTTCCTTGAGGTCGCGAGCACCACTGGCCACGGCCTGAACCACACCCAGACCACGAAGCAGCGTCTGGGTACCCGTCGGCGCGGCGTCCTTGGCGTTTTTTGGGGCGTCTTCCTGCATATCCGGCCTTCAACAATGAGCGAGAGAACGGGCGGCATTATGGTCGCCCGATCTTGCGCTTACTAGGGTGCACTCCCGATAGGTGGCGGATCGCGTTGGATCTGTGGTCGTGTCAGGCAAGGCGCGGGACGAAGGAGATGCTTATTGCCTCTTCAAGTCCCGCAACGCAGCCTGGTGCGATCACAGCTTCAACCCGCAGGGCCAAGCCCCAAGCCTCATTACGCCTCTCTAACCTCGTTATCTAAGGGGCGACGGCGCGACCGTCACTTATTGGGCGCGTACCCTAGAGTTCGATCCGCGCCACTTTACCCACCAGCAACACATACGACAGTGCACCGATCAACGCCAGCACGGCGATGTAGGTGATCGCCGGGGCGAAGGAGTCGCCGCTGGCGAGAAAGCCGATAACGATCGGTGTGGTAATCGCCGACAGATTGCCGATGAAGTTGAACACTCCACCGGTCAGACCCAACAAGCGTGCCGGCGCCAACGTCGAGACCAGCGACCAGGTGATCGAGGCCAACCCGTTACCGAAAAACGCCAGCGCCAGGAAGGCAATCACCAGCGGCGTCGATTCGACAAAATTGGCACCGATGATTGAGGTGGAAATCAGCAACCCACCAATGATCGGCAACTTGCGCGCAAAGCCGACCGTCGCGCCGCGACGGATCAGCCAGTCGGAGAAGAACCCCGAGCAGAGCACGCCAACGAAAGCCGCGAGAAACGGCAGCGACGCCAGCAGGCCGGACTTGATGAAGTCCATGCCGCGATATTTCACCAGATAGGTCGGAAACCAGGTCAGAAAAAACCACAGCGTCGAGTTGAGGCAGAACTGGCCGAGGTAGATGCCCCATAACTTGCGTTTGCTCAACACGATGCCCAGGTCCGTCCAACTGAACGGCGCCTTGCGCTTGGCCGTCTCGGCCTGGATATCTACCAGCCCGCCGCCCTCACTGATGAGGTCGATTTCTGCCTGATTGGCACCCTTGAAATCCCTTGGTTCGCGATACACCGCGTACCAGATGACCGCCCAGAGAATCCCCACCGCACCGGTGCTGACGAACACCATGTGCCAGCCGTATTGATGTTGCAGCCAGGCCAACACTGGCGTCAGAAATGCCAGCCCGACGAACTGCCCGGAGGTGTAGAAACCGATGGCCGTCGCGCGCTCACGCTCGGGAAACCAGGTGGTCACCACACGGCTGTTGATCGGATAGGCCGGGGCCTCCAGTGCGCCCACGGCCATGCGCAAAACGAACAGCGCGATGAAGCTTGCGGCGAAACCGAGCATCACCGTGGCCACCGACCACAGCAGCAGCGCGACGCTGTAGAGGATGCGCGGCGGCACTCGGTCCACCAGCCAACCGCCGGGGATCTGCATGGCGGCGTAGGTCCAGCCGAACGCGGAGAAGATCAGCCCGACATGGATCGGATCGATGCCCAGTTCGCTGGTCAGCGCCGGGGCAGCAATCGACAGGTTGCTGCGGTCCAGGTAGTTGATCACCACGGTGATGAACAACAGCACCATGATGAAAAAACGCTTGCGGCTCGGCGTCACCAACGACGCCTGCCCGGTAAAGACTTCCGGTTGCATGGGGAGTGCCTCTTCTTATGGTTATTGAGGGCGGTGAAGGTATAAACGACGTAGTCCCAAAGGATTTGCGCAAGCCCTGTAGGAGCCGAGCTTGCTCGCGATTGGGCCGACGCGGTTTGCCTGAAAAAACCTCAGTGACTGAGCCGACGTCATCGCGAGCAAGCTCGCTCCTACAGGATTTGCGCTGCCCCACAGGGGATCCATTCGATGGTGATCTGTGTGAATCAGCCAGGGATTACCACTCGGCAAAACTGCCATCGGCATGGCGCCAGATCGGGTTGCGCCAGCGGTGGCCGATGGCGGCGCGTTCGATGACGTATTCCTCGTTGATCTCGATGCCCAGGCCCGGACCGTTCGGGATCTTCACGAAGCCTTTCTCATAGTCGAACACCCGCGGATCCTTGACGTAATCCAGCAGGTCATTGCTTTCGTTGTAATGGATGCCCAGGCTCTGCTCCTGGATAAACGCGTTGTAGCAAACCGCGTCCAGTTGCAGACACGCCGCCAGGGCAATCGGGCCCAACGGGCAATGCAACGCCAGCGCCACGTCGTAGGCTTCGGCCATGTTGGCGATCTTGCGGGTTTCGGTGATTCCGCCGGCATGGGAGGCATCCGGCTGGATGATGTCGACGTAGCCTTCACTGAGCACCCGTTTGAAATCCCAGCGGGAGAACAAACGCTCGCCCAGCGCAATCGGCGTGCTGGTCAGCGGTGCCAGTTCTTTCAAAGCCTCGTAGTTTTCGCTGAGCACCGGCTCTTCGATGAACATCAGTTTGTAGGCGTCGAGCTCCTTCATCAGCACCTTGGCCATAGGCTTGTGAACCCGGCCATGGAAGTCCACGCCGATGCCGACATTCGGCCCCACCGCATCACGCACGGCGGCGACGTTGGCCAGTGCCAAATCGACTTTCTCGAAGGTGTCGACGAATTGCAGCTCTTCGGTACCGTTCATTTTCACCGCGGTGAAACCACGGTCGACGGCTTCTCTGGCAGCCCGAGCGGTGTCAGCCGGACGGTCGCCGCCGATCCACGAGTACACACGAATCTTGTCGCGAACCTGACCGCCCAGCAGATCGCTGACCGAGACCCCAAGCGCCTTGCCCTTGATGTCCCACAGCGCCTGATCAATCCCCGCCAAAGCACTCATGTGCACCGCGCCACCACGGTAGAAACCGCCGCGATAGAGTACGGTCCAGATGTCTTCGATGTTGCGCGGGTCCTTGCCGATCAAGTAATCCGACAGCTCATCAACAGCCGCCGCAACAGTGTGGGCTCGGCCTTCGACCACGGGCTCGCCCCAGCCAGTCACGCCTTCATCGGTTTCGACTTTGAGGAACAGCCAGCGTGGTGGAACGATAAAGGTCGTCAGTTTGGTGATTTTCATCGTCAGCTCTCTTGTTTGTAGGAGCAGCCGGTCGACGCTCGATTGCTCGCGATGCAGACGGCGCGGTCTGCCTGTTTCACCGCAGTGATGCCATCGCGAGCAAGCTCTGCTCCTACAGTGGATTGCGGCGCTATCGGCGCCAAAAAGTCTTAACGCAACGCGTTCCATGCCTGCACATAAGCCTTGGCGCGGACCGCTACTTCTTCAGGTGTCAGCCCCGGCTTGAACAGCCCGGAACCCAGGCCAAAACCGCTAACGCCCGCCTCGACAAACACCTGCATGTTGTCCGGCGTAATCCCGCCTACCGGAATCAGCAACGTCCCTGCCGGCAGCACCGCCAACCACGCCTTGACCACCGCAGGGCCCATTTGCTCTGCCGGAAACATCTTCAAAACATCGGCGCCTTCGGCCAGTGCGGCAAAGGCTTCGGTCGGCGTGGCGACACCAGGCGACAAGTACAAACCCGCCGCCTTAGCCGCACGCAACACCTTGGGATCGCTATGAGGCATGACGATCACCTGCCCGCCCGCAGCCTTCACCTGCTCGACCTGTTGCGGGGTCAACACCGTACCGGCACCGATCAGGCAATCGGCGGGCAAAAGGCTGCGCAGGATGCGGATACTTTCGTACGGCTCAGGAGAATTGAGCGGCACTTCAATGACGCGAAAACCTGCCTGATACAACACCTCGCCGATGGCCGCCGCTTCTTGCGGACGCAGGCCGCGAAGGATCGCGATCAGACCGTTTTTCGCCAGTGCTTGCTTGAGCATGTCAGACCTCTTGGTAGTTGAACGCCGACGGTCAGCCGAGCAGCCCGGCCGCTTCGGCCAGGTGCCATAAACCGCGTTCGGTGGCGTGTTCGGCCAGGCTCACCTGAGCAAAACCGCAGGTATCGAGGGCCCGGCTGTAGCGGGCACAGAGTTGGGAATTACCGATAAGAATGATCGACCGAAACTGGGCGCTGTTGCGTCGACGGCGCTGCACACTGGCGAGGGCCGCGAGTTCATGGCCGATCAACAAGCCCGACAGATAGTCGGTTTGTGCGGCCGGGCTCAGCTCGCCCGTCAGACCGAGACTGCGCGCACTGAACAATGTCGACAGAGGACCGATTTCGCCGTCAGCGGACAGCGCCACCTGCACGCCACGATCAAACGCCTCGCCATCAAAGGGCGCACCGCGCTGTTGGGTGCGCCCCAGAATGCTGTGCTCACTGAGTACGGCGAACAGCTCGCCGGTCATGAAGGTGTCGAAATGCACGATGCAGCCGTCGGCCACTTCTACCCATTTCGAATGGCTGCCCGGCAAGCCGATCAGCAGGTTGTCGCCAGCCCCTGCCGGCAGACTTTGCAACACGCCGAGGACCTGGGTCTCTTCGCCACGCATGACATTTGGCAACCGCGAACGCTGAATCACGCCGGGCACGATATGCACATCGACGCCGCGCAGGCTGTGTAGGGTTTTCAACGAGGTGCCGAGGTTGGCGACATTCGCCGGGGTGTCGCAGTAAGCGGCTTCACGCCAACCCTGGGCGCTGCCGACCATGCCACACGCGATCACTGGAAGGTCGGGCTGCGCATCGAGCCAGTCACCGCAGGCCTCATCGAATGCCAATTCAAAACCATCGGTGCACATCTGGCCGGCGATCATCCGCGGCACGCTGGGCAACTGCATGATTCCCGACGACAGCGAACGCTGTTCAAGCACCTGGCCGCCAGCAGCGAGTTTGTAAGCCCGAAGTGAGGTTGTCCCCCAATCGAGCGCGATCAATTGCGCCTGCATCGCTTCACCTGAAATTTGTTTTTGGGCAGTGAGTGCGTAGAGCTGATGAAGACGACTATAAACCTGAGGCGAAACAAATCTCAATATATAAATTAACGTCCCATATATAGGGAATATGATCGCGAGAATAGTGTCCGCCCTGCGTGCTATATTCGCCGCCGTTTCCGACTCGCAGAAGGAAGAGCCCAAGGTGAACAAGAAGACTGGCATTCGGGCCGAGCAAGCCGATAAGACCCGCGCGCGGATTCTTCAGGCGGCGGTCAAGGTCTTCACCCGCGACGGCTATTCCGGCGGGCGGGTCGAAAGCATCTCCCGCGAGGCCGAGTCCAATGACCGGATGCTTTATTACTACTTCACCAGCAAGGAACGACTGTTCATCTGCGTGCTGGAACACACCTACGAACAGTTCAATAAGGCTGAAAGCAAACTCAAGCTGGACCTGAGCGCCCCCCTGAAAGCGCTGCAGGATCTAGTGGCATTCGTCTGGAACTACTACGTCAAACACCCGGAATTCGTCGCCATTCTCAGCATCGAGAACCTGCACAAAGGCAAACATGCGCAGCAGTCCAGTGAACTGCGCCGGCTTTCAGGGGAAGCGGTCGGAGTGTTGCGGCCGATCATCGAGGCCGGTCAGGCGCAAGGGCTGTTTCGCGAGGATGTGGACCTCAAGCATGTGTACCTGATGATCGCCTCACTCTGCTATTTCTATAACTCCAATCAACACACGCTTAGCTCGTTTCTCGGCGAAGACCTGGCGGATAAACGCCAGCAGCAGGATTGGTTGGGGTTTATCAGTGACCTGGTAGCGCGTGGGGTGATGAGGTTGCCGGATTGCGGACCTGGCCAGGATTAGCGTTGACTGCACTGTCCTCATCGCGGGCAAGCCCGGCTCCTACAGATTGGTCCAAAAAAACTGGACCACAACAGGCTTGCCCGCGAAGCTTTTAATGGGTCCCGGGATTGGCCCGCAGATGCGCGACTTTCTGTTCCAGCCCTTCCCAACCCGGTGCACTGGAAGCAAACCGACTGCGCAAATACGCCGCCAATTCCGCCACCTGGGTATTCGACAAACTGTCCTTGAAACCCGGCATGTAGCCCAGATCCTTGGTGGCCGGCACCGCGATGCCTTGCAGGATGACCTTGATCAAATTGTCCGGCTGATCGCTGTGCACATTGGTATTGCTCGCCAGCGACGGGCTGACGCCAAACAGCTTCGGTCCGAGCCCGTCAGCGTGGCAGGCCTTGCACGAGCCTTCGAACACCCGCTGGCCGTTGCTCAATGACAGGCTTGCTACCGGTGCCGGCCGGGTGGCTTTCTCCACCACCTGTGCTTCGGCCTGAGCGCCATTGAGTGAGGCCAGATAGACCGCCATCGCCCGCACATCGGCCTTGGGCAGTTTCGCCAGCTCGCTGACCACCGGCCCCATGGGACCGGCCGCCACACCGTGAGCCTCGGAATAACCGCTGCTCAGGTAAGTGAACAATTGTTCCTCGGTCCACGGCGTCGGCGATTTGGACAAGCCATTCAACGCCGGAGCCTCCCAACCGTCGACCGTACCGCCAGCGAGAAACGCCGCTCCGCCCTTTTCCGCGCCCATCAGGTTGCGCGGCGAGTGACAGGCTGCGCAGTGGCCCAGACCATTGACCAGATACGCACCGCGATTCCATTGCTCGCTACGTTCGGGTTGCACGGTGATCTCGCCGCGCCGTAGATACAGCGCATTCCAGCCAGCCATCAACGGCCGTAGATTGAACGGAAAGCGCATCGCGTTGACCTTTGCCGGTTGGTTGACCGGGGGTTGCGACATCAAATACGCATACAGCGCCTGCATGTCGGCGTCGTTGATATTGCGAAACGCGGTGTAGGGAAACGCCGGGTACACGTTGCGTCCGTCACGGCCGATGCCGTCACGCATCGCCCGCTCGAACGCCGGATAAGACCAACTGCCGATCCCAGTCTTCACGTCGGGGGTGATGTTGCTGCTATAGAGCGTGCCGAAGGGTGTTTCCATCGCCAGCCCACCGGCATTGGTCACGCCACCGGGCGCGGTATGGCAAACCGCGCAATCGCCCACCGCCGCCAACAAACGCCCGCGCTCAAGGGTCGCCGCCGACCAGGTGCCGGCGCTCGGCGGAGCAATCGGGGCGATTTCAGTGTGAAACGGCCAAGCCGTGGCGGCCATCCCGAGCAACGCGCCGAACGCCGCGAACAGTGAACCAAACAACCATTTTGAACGCTTGCCTGGCGACTTTGCCGGCTCATCACAGGTCCCGGCGTTGAGCGCCGCCAACACCCGCTCCGGGGTAATCGGCAGTTCGCGAAAACGAATCCCGGTGGCGTCAAAAATCGCGTTGGCAATCGCTGCCGCGCTCGGCACCGAGGCGGACTCTCCGGCACCCATCGGCGGTTCGTTCTGACGCGGCATCATCAGCACGTCGATCTGCGGCACCTCGGGAAAGGTCAGGATTGGATAGCCGCCCCACTCCTTGCTCGCCACTGTCGACTCTTCGAAGGTCACGCGCTCCTTGAGCACGCGGCTGGTGGACTGAATAACGTTGCCGTGAATTTGATGCTGCACTCCCGCCGGGTTGATCATCATCCCCGAGTCATGCCCGATCACCACCCGAGTGACCGAGACATCACCGGTCTGCCGGTCGATGGCCACATCGGCGACCCAGGCCGCCCATGCGGCGCCGAAGCCAGGAAATTTGCTGTGGATATAACGCGCATACGCAAAGCCGCGACCGCGCAGCAGATGATCTTCGTTCGGGGTTTGCATCGGTGCGGTGCGCGGCGCCCAGGCCGCGCGTTCAGCGGTGGACTTCACCAGGTCAATGGCTCGCTCGTCGCGCAAATAACGCAACCGGTATTCCACCGGATCGACACCGGCGGCGAACGCCAGCTCATCGATATAGGACTCGTGGGCGAAGGTGTTCGGCAACGCAGAAACACCCCGCATCCACGAGGCGCGGACAATCGGCGCCATGTCGTTGATGGTCACCCGCATATGCTCGAAGTCATAGGGAGGGATCGAGGTGCGATCGCCCATCTCGAACATCGCCGCCACTGGCTCGACCCGTCCGGTCAGCAGCAAGGCCAGGGTGGGCGCACCGTTGGACGGATAGCTGGTCTGGAAGTCATAAGCGGCGACACTGCCATCGGCATTCAAACCGCCGTCGACGTCCATCAACTGCGCAGTACCTTTGGGCTCCCACAGATGTTCCTGCTCGCGGGTCAACTGCACCCGCACCGGTTTGCCCACGGCCCGCGACAGCAGCAAAGCATCGGCGCAAACATCGTCAGCACAGTTGCGCCCGTAACAGCCGGCGGCTTCCATACGAATAATCTCGATCGACTCTTCCGGGCATTCCAGCAGCCAGGCCAGATCGGCCCGCAACAAATGCGGATTCTGACTACCGGACCACACGCGAATGCCTGACACCTGATAATCCGCCAGCCCACAGGACGGACCGATGGAGCCGTGCATCTGATACGGCCACACATACGTGCGCGGCATCCTCTGACTGGCCCCGGCCAAGGCTTCGTCGACATTGCCCTGATCGAGCACGGTGCGCTGCACCCGCGGATTGTCACGGATTGCCTGCTCAATATCGCTCAGGTCCGGCAGCTTGTGATTCCAGGGTTTCCAACTGATCACGAGTTCCTGGGCGGCCTTGATCGCCTGCTCTTCACGCAACGCTACGACACCGACAAAATCGCGAATCACCACGACCCGCACGATCCCCGGAATATGAGCGATGGACGACTCATCGACGTCCAGCAGGCTGTTACCGACGAAGTCACCGCAATCGAGCCCGGCATAGGGCGGGCGAATCACTCGACCGTGGAGCATGTCCGGCACGCGCATGTCGTGCACGTAGGTCAGCTCGCCGGTGGCCTTGGCCGGGATATCGACCCGCGCAGCGCCCTTGCCCACCAACCGATAGTCTTCAGCCGATTTGAGCGGTGCGTTGCCGGAGATGTGCAACTCATCGTGCTCGCCGCGCACCAGTTCGGCGTAACTCGCGGTACGACCGTCTGGCGTCTTGATCACGCCGCTTTCCACACTCAGGCTTGCAACCGCCACGGCCCAGCGTTCGGCGGCCCGATCCAGCAGAAAGCGCCGCGCTTCAGCCGCGGCATTGCGCAAAGGGATCGCTGAAATCTGCAGGGTCGCGCTGGCGATGGTCGCGCCCTGATTCGGTGCACGTTCGGTATCACCGAGCACCATGCACACCTGATCGAGCTGCAGATCCAGCTCTTCGGCGACGATCTGTGCCAGCGAGGTGCGAATGCCGGTGCCCAGATCGACATGACCATTGAAGGCATACACCCGCCCGTCATCACTGATCGCGATAAACAACCCCAGCTCCTTGGGCAGTATCCGAGGCGTACCGCCTTTGGCCACTGGCCCGGAAGGTGGCAGGATGTCATCTACGATCAGCAGAACGCCGGTCTTGGCCAGCAATTGATTTCGGGTGGGCGTTGCGTCAGTCATGGTCATCGATCCACGTTCAAGGCGTTTGACGGGCGGCACGCAGCACCGCGCGAAGGATTTCGATATGAGTGCCGCAACGACAAAGGTTGGCCGAAAGCTCGTTGCGGATCTGTGTTTCGCTGGGGTGCGGATTACGGTCGAGCAAGGCTTTGGCGGTCATGATCATGCCGTTCATGCAGTAACCGCATTGCGCCGCTTGCTCGTCGATAAAGGCTTGCTGCACCCGGTGCGGTGCATCGCGGGTGCCGAGTCCTTCGAGGGTGACGATCTCGCGACCGACCGCGCCAGACAGTGGAAATACGCAGGAACGCGCCGCCACCCCGTCGATGATCACCGTACAGGCGCCGCACTCGCCGAGACCGCAGCCATATTTCGGGCCGTTGAGGTGCAGGTCATTGCGCAGGATCAACAGCAACGGCGTATCCGCCATCGCTGTGACTGATGAGGTGTGGCCGTTGACCTCAAGCGCTACCGTGATTTCCTGCGTCGTCATCCGCTTCGCCCGCTTCAGTTAATGAAGTAATCACTACACGAAACAGTCGTAAGAAAAGTCGCGAACAGGACCAACGTGTGGCTTCGCGACACACTTAACTGATGAAGTGGTTACTACATGAAACAAGAGCAAGAACGATGCCAGATTCGAACGCCTGGCGTTTGGAGCACCGTTGAAGGTCGAATGATGCCTACGGGGCTACGGAGATTGGGATCAGGCTTCGGGGTCGTCGATCATCTTGCGCAGGAGGAACAATACCGCAACCCGTTCAGCCGGGTTGAGATTGCTCATGGTCAGCTCGGTAATGCGCCCGGCGCAGGGTACGGTTTGCTGCACCAGGCGGTCGCCGGCTTCGGTCAGAGCGACGATGACTTTGCGCCGATCCTGCGGGTCCGGTTCGAGGGTAATCAATTCGCGAGCCTTGAGCCGATCGACGATACCGCGAATGGTCGCCTGATCGACGGCAGTCGCCTTGACCAGTTCGGTCTGGGAGCTCGGGCCGTGATCGCGCAAGGCACAGAGGGTGACGAACTGTACGGCGGTGAGCTGCGAGTCGCCGACATTCTGCTGGAAGATCGCCAAGTGTCGCTGATAGGCCTTGCGCAACAAATGGCCGACTTGTTCGGAGAAAACGTAGGAAGAAAGATCAGAAGTATCCGGCACGGCAAGCTCGAAAGGCGATGAACAGTGGGAAAGCATGATGGACAGGTTGGAGGTGGGACTCAAGGGAAACACATCTTGCAGGGCGGCCCAGATCCCCGTAGGAGCAGAGCTTGCTCGCGATGGCGATTTCAACGACGCCATCGCCGGCAAGCCGTGCTCCTACAGGTGTTCTCTGCGCGACAGCGCCGCGTCGAAGATGCTGCGGGGCCTCCTACAGGGAATCATTGTCCTGTTACATAACGCGGGAAGCTTCAGGCGCGACGACATCGCCGCCGATAACCACCGCCAGATCATCCAGATACACATCGCAATGGCGCAACGGAATATCCAGATGGCACGGCGTTTTGCGGGTGCCGCCCACCTCAGTATTCGGCCCGGTGGAGAACAGGAAGTTGCCGTAGAACGCCCGGGCGTCCATGCACATGCCATCGTTCTTGTCGTGCAAGCCCATGGCGGTCCACTGCGCTCGCGGCTGCAGCCCCCAGCCGATATGGGAGATGCCGTAGACCTCGGGATCGTTGAAGTACTTCATGTAATCGCGCAGGTATTCAGCCTCGAAACCGCCGTGGATCGAGGTGATGAAACCCTTCTCGATTTCCAGGGTGATCTTCTCTCGGGTGTAGGTCTTGAACGGCAGCAGAATGTCGCCGACGTCCAGCACCAGCACGCCTTCGGCCGTTTCTTCGTTGGGCCAGGAAAACAGAAAGCCACTGGGCCAATGGTCCCAGCGTCCCGGTTCATCGGCGAAACCGTACTCGGTGACTGAAGGATATTGCCCCAGCGCGGCGCGAAAATCGCTGCCGGCGCGGGAGGTGACGTGTATCGACCGGGCCTGCTTGAGCAGTTGCTCCGCCGCCAGCACCCGCACCTTGTCGGCCTCGGTGGGCAGCATTCGCGCCAATACTTCCGGTGGCTCGACGGCCAATAGTATCCGCGTGCCGGTCTTGAGAATCTGCTCCTGCTCCGGGGAGTGCAGCAACATCATCGTGTCGACAATCAGATCCGCCGCTTCCAGCGCCCTCTGCGCCGCGATATTGCCGGTTAACGCGGTGTCGCCGCAGTAGGCGGTCATGTCGTTGCCCATCGCCGTCGGATGGTTGAACGAGGGCAATTCCACCGCGTAAACCTTGGCCCCGAGGCGCTGCGCAGCGTCCATCGCGGCACGCACGGTGCGCGGGTTGGAATAGTGGCTCTTGAGCACGGCGACGCTCTGCGTCGGGTCGACTTTCGACAGCTTTAACACGTGCTCGAACATCTGGGTCAGTTCGCAATCGCTTACCGGCATTTCCTGTCTCCTTGAATCGTCTGCTGTCGCACCAAGTAGAGGCGTCGCGCTTCACTCTAGTGCATTCTTATAGCGTGTACGCCACTTAAAGACGATAAGACCTGAATTGGAGACAGACTGCAAGCGCCAGACCATAACGTTACAAACCCACACAAACCCAACAAACAATGGTTACTTAGCGTTACGCAGGACAAATACCGTTCGAATTTATTTTTTTAGCGGCACTCTTTTCATTTCAAAAAAAGAGTGTATACACTTTAAAAACCTTGCGGACAGATCCCGCCAGTCAGCCAGAAAAAGAGGAGCAATCCCCATGGGAAGCACACAAAAAATCGCTATTGTCGGTGCCGGCCTCGGCGGTGCCGCCGCCGCCACGCTGTTGCAACAAGCCGGGTTCCAGGTGGATATCTACGAACAAGCCCCCGAGTTTTCCCGTCTCGGCGCCGGGATTCATATGGGCCCGAACATCATGAAAATCTTCCGCCGCATGGGCATCGAGCAGCAGCTCGACCAAATGGGCTCGCACCCGGATCACTGGTTCAGCCGCGACGGCATCAGCGGTGACTACTTGTCCCGCATCCCGCTGGGGGATTTCGCTCGCAAGGAATACGGCGCGTCCTACGTCACCGTGCACCGGGGCGACTTGCATGCGCTGCAGATGTCGACGATCAAACCGGGCACCGTGCACTTCAACAAGCGTCTGGAAACCCTTGAAGAAACCGACAGCCAGGTGCGCCTGACGTTCAGCGACGGCGAAGTGACCTACGCGGATATCGTCATCGGCGCCGACGGCATCAACTCGAAGATTCGCGAAGAGCTGCTCGGCCCGGAAAAACCGCTGTACAGCGGCTGGGTTGCGCACCGGGCATTGATCCGCGGCGATCAATTGGCCAAGTACGATTTGAAGTTCGAAGACTGTATCAAGTGGTGGACTGAGGACCGGCACATGATGGTCTATTACACCACCGGCAAGCGTGACGAGTACTACTACGTCACCGGCGTGCCACACCCGGAATGGGATTTCCAGGGCGCGTTCGTCGACAGCAGCCGTGAAGAAATGTACGACGCATTCCAGGGTTATCACCCTACCGTCCAGGCGCTGATCGAATCCACCGAGAGCGTGACCAAGTGGCCATTGCGCAACCGCAATCCGCTACCGCTGTGGAGTCGCGGTCGACTGGTGCTGCTGGGTGACGCCTGCCACCCGATGAAACCACACATGGCCCAAGGCGCCGGGATGGCCATCGAAGACGCGGCGATGCTGACTCGCTGCCTGCAAGAAACCGGTCTGAGCGATTACCACACCGCATTCGAACTCTACGAAGCCAACCGCAAAGAGCGCGCCTCCCGGGTGCAGTCCGTGTCCAATGCCAACACCTGGCTGCGGACTCAAGAAGATCCGGCCTGGGTTTACGGTTATGACCTCTACGGCCAAGAGCTTAAATCGGGGGTGGCCGCGTGAGCACTTTCGTACACGGCGGCAACGTCCAGGCCAACGGCATCCGTCAGCACTACCTGCGCTACGGCGGCAGAGGCCCGGCGTTGATTCTGATTCCGGGCATTACCAGCCCGGCGATTACCTGGGGCTTCGTCGCTGAACGCCTCGGCGAGCATTTCGACACCTACGTGCTGGATGTGCGCGGTCGCGGCCTGTCGTCCACCGGACCGGAACTGGACTACAGCGCTGACACCTGCGCCGACGACATCGGCGCGTTCGCTCAAGCGCTGCAACTGGGCAGTTATCACTTGGTCGGCCATTCCATGGGCGCGCGTTTTGCCGTACGCAGCGCAGTCCGTCATCCCGCAGGCGTGAACCGCCTGGTGCTGATCGACCCGCCGGTGTCCGGCCCGGGTCGTCGCGAGTACCCGAGCAAACTGCCGTGGTACGTCGACTCGATCCGCCAGTCGCTGATCGGGATGGATGCCGAGGCGATGCGCGCCTTCTGCGCCACCTGGACAGATGAGCAACTGCAGCTGCGCGCCGAATGGCTACACACCTGCTACGAGCCGGCAATCGTCAGGGCCTTCAACGATTTCCATGCCGTCGATTTCCATCAGGATTTACCAAAACTTCAGACCCCTGCCCTGCTGATGGTCGCCGGTCGCGGCGGAGTCATTCAGGCCGAAGACGAAGCCGAAATCCTGCAACTGCAACCGAACATTCGCATCGCCCACGTCGCCAACGCCGGGCACATGATTCCTTGGGATGACCTCGAAGGCTTCTTCGCCGCCTTCGGTGATTTCCTCGGCGCACGTTTGAACCCGCCCCTGAATTAAATGCATCGGGAGATTTTTATGCTCAAGCCTTATCGCATCGGTCAGATCGTGCCGAGCTCCAACACCACCATGGAAACCGAGATCCCGGCGATGCTTACTGCGCGCCAGTTGATCCGCCCGGAACGCTTCACCTTCCACTCCAGCCGCATGCGCATGAAGCAAGTGCGCAAGGAAGAGCTGGCGGCAATGGACGGTGAGTCCGACCGGTGCGCCATCGAACTGTCCGATGCCAAAGTCGACGTGCTCGGCTATGCGTGTCTCGTCGCGATCATGGCCATGGGCCTTGGCTATCACCGCCAATCCGAACAGCGTTTGCGCAAGGCCACCGCCGATAACGATGCCAACGCACCCGTGATCACCAGTGCCGGCGCGCTGATCGAAGGTCTCAAAGTGATGGGCGCCAAACGCATTGCCATTGTTGCTCCGTACATGAAGCCGCTGACCGAACTGGTGGTCAATTACATCCGCGAGGAAGGCTTTGAAGTGGTCGACTGGCGCGCACTGGAAATTCCCGACAACCTCGAAGTGGCACGTCACGATCCGGCCAGACTGCCGGCCATCGTCGCGGGGATGAATCTGGAAGGCGTTGATGTGATCGTGCTTTCGGCCTGCGTACAGATGCAGTCGCTGCCGGTGGTGGCGCAAGTCGAAGCGCAGACCGGCAAACCCGTGCTGACGGCCGCCATCGCCACCACCTACGCGATGCTCAAGGCTCTGGACCTGGAACCCATCGTTCCCGGTGCCGGCGCGTTGCTCTCTGGCGCTTATTAAAAGGTGAGCACGATGAGCGAGCAAACCGCTGACGACAACTATCAAGGCGTGTGGGGCCAGCGCATTGGTTTCGGTCAAAAAGCCGCGCTGCTGATGATCGACTTCATGCGCGGCTACACCACCGAAGGTGCGCCGCTGTTCGCCCCTGGTGTAGTCAGCGCCGTTGCCGAAAGCGTCGCGCTGCTGGAAAGCGCCCGGCGTCAGGGCATCCCGGTGGTGCACACCAATATCCGCTACCATCCCGGCCATTTCGCCGACGGCGGCATCTGGGTGAAAAAGGCCCCTGTGATGAAAGACATGGTCGAAGGCAACCCATTGGCGGCGTTCTGCGAAGCGGTGTTGCCGCGCGCCGATGAAGTGGTGATCAGCAAACAATACGCCAGCGCCTTTTTTGGCAGCAGCCTGGCCTCGATGCTGCACGCCCAAGGCATCGACACCGTGGTACTGGCTGGCTGCTCCACCAGCGGCTGCATTCGTGCGACGGCGGTGGACGCTGTGCAACACGGGTTCCGCACCATCGTCGTACGCGAATGCGTCGGCGACCGGCATCCGGCGCCCCATGAAGCGAACCTGTTCGACATCGACAGCAAGTACGGCGATGTCGTCAGCAAGCAGGAGGCGATTGCTCACTTCGAACGGACGTAATGCGTACAACGAGAACCGCGCCATAGAGCGTTGGTCTTGCCGGGATTGGGTCAGGTGTTTATCGATACTTTGACCACCTCCCAGCGTAAAAAAACTGAGCACAGCTCGTCATAAAACGAGCGTGCCCAGTCTTCTGAAACTGCCTTTGGAAGCCGCCCCGGCGCTCCCAGAGCGCTGGAAAAAGCGGCTGTATAAAAACCATAAGTCACCGCCAGGAGACACAAGCCATGCCCATTGCGAATGCAAATACAGATACAACAACCGCGACCACCGTCGCCGACCCGACTCAAGCGCTCTACCACAAGATCACCTGGAAGCTGATTCCCTTCCTGTGTTTCTGCTACCTGGCCGCCTACCTCGACCGGATCAATATCGGCTTCGCCAAACTGCAAATGCTCGATCAACTGCACTTCAGCGAAACCGCGTTCGGTCTTGGCGCCGGACTGTTCTTCGTCGGTTACATCCTGTTTGAAGTACCCAGTAATCTGGTACTGGAAAAAGTCGGCGCCAAAATCTGGATCGCGCGGATCATGATCACCTGGGGCCTGCTTTCGGCCTGCACGATGCTGGTGACCTCCACTACCCAGTTCTACATCCTGCGCTTTCTGCTGGGTGCTGCCGAAGCGGGTTTTCTACCAGGGGTTTTGTACTACCTGACCACCTGGTTTCCGACCTATCGACGCGGGCGCATTATCGCCTTGTTCATGATCGGCCTGCCGCTGTCCAGTGTGATCGGCGGCCCGCTGTCGGGCTGGGTGATGGGCCATTTCGATAACTTCGGTGGCCTGCGCGGCTGGCAATGGCTGTTCCTGATCGAAGCGGTGCCCAGTGTCTTGCTCGGCATTTTGACCTTCTGGGCCTTACCCAACAGTTTTCAGCAGGCCAAATGGCTGAACGACGAAGAAAAGGCCCTGCTGGAAAATGAACTGCGCGCCGACGATGCCGGCGGTGCAGACAGCAAACACAGCTTTCGCGACGGTTTCTTCAACCTGAAAGTCTGGATGCTCGGCGGTATCGACTTCTCGATTCTGCTCAGCGCCTATGCCATGGGCTTCTGGATGCCGACCTTCATCCGCAATGCGGGGATCATCGACACCTTCCATATCGGCGTATTGACCGCATTGCCGAGCATCGCTGCACTGCTGGGCATGCTGCTGATCGGCGCCAGCTCCGACAAGCATCGGGAGCGTCGCTGGCACATCATCGTGCCGTTTCTGATCGGCGCGGCGGCCATGGCGGCCAGCACCTTCTTCACCCACAACGTGGTCGCCACCGTTGCACTGTTCGCCATCGCCTCGGCGGCAATCATCGGCGCCGTACCGGTGTTCTTCAGCCTGCCGGCGACCTTCCTCAAAGGCACTGCTGCTGCGACCGGTTTCGCCCTCGCTTGCTCGCTGGCGAACATCGCCGGCCTGGTCAGCAACTCGCTGATGGGCGTGGCCATCGACGTTACCGGCAGCAGCGCCGGGGCTTTGTGGTTCTTCGCCGGCTGTTTGATTCTCAGCAGCTTTTTGGTGATCGCATTACCGGCGAAGCTGGTGAACAGGTAAGCACGACACTCGCCGTCAAACTGATATCCCCCTCTCCCCCAAAGGACGAGGGGGTCGATTGACCATCAGCCCTGCGCAAACTCTCTCAACCTCTCCCCTTCCATGCGATAGCGCACCCACTCGTCTTGAGGCTGTGCGCCTATCGACTTGTAAAACTGGATCGCCGGCTCATTCCAGTCCAGTACGCTCCACTCGAAGCGCCCGCAGTCGTTGGCACAGGCGATTTGCGCGAGGTGGCGCAGGAGTTTCTTGCCCGCTCCGCCGCCGCGTTGTTCGGGGTTGATGTAGAGATCTTCGAGGTAGAGGCAATTGCTCCCCAGCCAGGTTGAATAGCTAAAGAAGAACACCGCAAAGCCGATCGGTTTACCGTCCCGCAGACAGATCAGGCCATGGGCAGTGGCGCCCTCACTGAACAAGCTGCGCTCGATGTCGGCGACGCTGGCGATGACTTCGTGCCTGGCACGCTCGTAGTCCGCCAGTTCGGTTATGAACGCGAGGATTTGTGAGGCATCGCTTGGCACGGCTGGGCGAATCTCGATGGTCATGGACGGGCCTTGTGCAGAAGTGAAAACGCCATACTAAGTCGGCTTCAAGCGTGAACGCACTGAAATTTCATCATCGGGCAATCAAGGCTAATCTGTCTCCCTCTCTGCCATTCCAACCGAGGATCCCAATGACCACGACTGCTTTCGCTCCGCTGCAAAGCCTTGCCGCAACACTCCTGCCCCACGCGCTTGAGCCGTCCGAGGATGGCGCCCACGATCTGTCGCACCTGCATCGGGTCTGGAACAACGCTCGTGTTATCCACAAAGTGGAAAGTGGCGACCTCGAGGTACTGCTGGCGGCGGTGCTTTTGCATGATTGTGTGGCGGTGGAAAAGAACTCGTCGTTGAGAGCCCAGGCGTCACGTCTGGCCGCGGAGAAAGCCTCGCAGGTGTTGGCTGGCTTGAGTTGGCCGGAAGATAAAGTCGCTGCGGTCGCCCACGCCATCGAGACCCACAGTTTCTCGGCGGGCATTACGCCGACGACCCTTGAAGCAAAAATCCTGCAGGACGCCGACCGCCTCGATTCCCTCGGAATGCTCGGTGTGGCGCGGACGTTTTATGTCGCCGGGCGAATGGGCAGCGCGCTTTACGACCCGCAGGACCCCGAGGCGAAGGCCCGCGATTACGACGACAAGCGCTTCACGCTCGATCACTTCCAGACCAAGTTGCTGCACCTGGCCGCTGGTTTCCAAACACAGACCGGCAGCCGGCTGGCGCAGATTCGCCATGACCGGTTGAAGCGATTCATGGAGGAGTTTATGGAGGAGATCGGTTTGTGCTGACAGCAACAATCAGTGCTTTACTCCGTCGCTGACTAACCCTGAAGTCTGCAAGAACACAACTAACGCCTGCACCTCGCGTGTTAGAAATGCGACTCATAACTCCAACAGGCAAGAGACGCTTTCATGCAGACCGGTACTCATCAGGACACCATCGTTTCAGGGAAGCTATTCGGCCTGTTTTGCGTTGCCAGTTATCTGCTTTCACTGTCCTACGGTTCGACCTTCCTATTGTCACTGCTGATCAGTTCACGCGGCGGCAACGAGCATGACGCCGGTAACGTGATCTCGATCGCGATGCTCAGCACCTTTGTGGCGGTGATCCTCTCCGGGCATTTGTCAGACCTGTTGGGCGCTGCGCGTTCGATTGCGCTGTTCGGCTGCTTGCTGGTGGTGGCCAGTCTGGGTTTCGCGCTGACGCCTGGGTTCGGTCATGCTTTATTGTTTTTTGGGCTGATGCTTGGCCTCGGCTGGGGCGTGTTTTACACCCTGGGGCCGATCATTGTGGCGATGCTGGTCGAACCCGCTCAGCGCGCCAAGTACTTCGCGCTGCTGTCCGGCAGCATGATGACCGGCATTGGTTCCGGCCCGCTATTGGGCCGTGTGGCCAGCGTGTTGGGCTATCCCGTCACCACTGCTTTTTACATTGCCGCGCTGGCGAGCCTGATGGGTGTGGTGATGTTCTGGCGATTGGGAGTGGCGCTTAAGCACCGCCCCAATCTGTTGGGAACCGCTGCCATGTCGAAGATTTCCTGGTCGGCGGCAGCCCAGGTGCTTTCTTCCAAAGCGGTATTTTCGATCGTCATGGTCGGCCTGGGCGGATGCGTGTTTGGTGGCCTGTCGAGCTTCCAGACCAGCTACGCCGCCTCTCGCTCACTGGATTATTCGCTGTTCTTTTTAGGCTTCATGAGTGCGGCGATCACCAGCCGCCTGCTGATCGCCAGCATCGTGGTCAAACGCGATGCCTATGGGTCATCCTGCCTGCTCTCAGGGCTGATAGTCGTGTCGATCGTGATGTTCCGATTCCTGGTCGACGACGGCTTCAGCTATGTACTGGCGGCAGTCATTCTCGGTGTCGGTTACGGGCTGACCTATTCGGTGATCAACGGCCTGGCCGCCAATGAAGCCCCCGCCGGTACCACCTCGCAATCCCTGCTGCTGTTCAGCCTTGCCTACTTCATAGGCGTGTTTGGTTTTCCACTGCTGGCCGGCAAGATCATCGTCGAACAAGGCATGTCCGCCCTGTTGCTCACGATACTGGCAGTTGCGGTGATGAATTGGCTGATTACCGTGGGGCGGCTGATCTGGCGCTGGATGAAAGTCGAAAAGGCACTGCAGAACGCCTAGACCACTCGTCTAAATTCAGCCACCCATCGAAATCGGGAGCAGACTAGTACGGGTAACGACTCTAGAAGTGGAGGCGACGCCATGAACATGTCAAAACTGCCTGCCCTTGTCCTTGCCGGGTTGCTGTCTTCAGCAGCCTTCGCCGGTTCAACCGCCCCGACCAACCCAGTCTACGGGGCGCCATCCCCCGCCACCGCGACCGACCCACGAATTGATCGCAACGATACCCATCGCCCAGACATCATGAACTCCAGCGTCCCGGACAACGCCAGATTGGGCACCAGTTCTAAAACCACCACCGGTGGCTCGGGCTCTGACCGTGACGGTGGCGCCCGCAAGTAAATCGAAGGCTGCGAAACCTTTCCAGGCTGACCCTGCGCATCAGGGTCAGAAGGAGCTGCCGGAGGTTCGGGCCGCGTTTGGACGATCCTGGCAATCGTGCCAGCACACTATCGCTGGATGATGCCCCTACGATCTGGCGATCAACGCATCGACCTCAGCGGTGCCCGGCGAGGTGGCTGGCCCCCAACGCGTGACCGCCAACGCTGCAGCGGCATTGGCGCGGCGGGCCGCTTGAGCCGGTGGCAAACCGACGGCCAGCGCAGCGACAAAAACCCCGGCATGAGCATCACCGGCACCGTTGCTGTCCACGGCCACGACCCTGAACCCAGGAACATGCTGGCTTTGCTGTTGCTGACAAATCCAGCAACCTTGCGGCCCATCGCGCACCACCATCAGCGCCTCGGCTGGCAGATAACCACCTAACTGAAGCAGCGCACCGGCAATCTGCTCAGCTCCCGTAAAGCGCAGGGCTTCAACGCTGTTGCTGGTCCAGATATTGATGCGCGGCAGCAACGCAGCCATCAGTTCGCAGTCCGGCGAATCCACCAGTGGACCTGGGTCGAATACCACTTTGATTTCATCGGGCAACCCAAGCACCCAGTCGAGCAAGGCCTGCGCCTTGCCTACATGAAGCAGGCTGTAACCGCTCACATAGACATAGTCGCCGGCCTGAACCTGAACGCTCCTCAAATCGTCTGACGACAACTCCCCTTCGGCGCCTATGTAGGAAACAAACGTGCGCTCGGCCGTCGCTTCGGTCAGCGCGACACAGAGGCCGGTGTCTTGCTCGGCGCTACTGGCGATGCCGATCTGAATGCCTTCAGCGTTCATCGCCTCGCGGGCCAGATCGCCGAAGCGGCCCTTACCGTGACGCCCCAGATAGACCACAGGCAAGCCGTTGCGCTGAGCCGCAGCCATCACGTTGAAACCGCCGCCCGCCTCAAAGCTGGCGGATTGCGCCAGCACGTCGCCGCCGGAACTCGGCAGCTTGTCCACGGACATCACCAGGTCGACCATCACTTGGCCGGTGTGCAGCAATCTAGGCATTTACGTTCTCGACAAAAGCGGCGCGACGATCCTTCGCACCGCCGAACACCGCATAAAGACCACCGGCCACAATGAACGTCACAATCCAGCCCAGGCCGTTATGCCCAAGCCAGGAATCGGACAATGGGCCGGCAAACCAGATATTTTCCGCCGTAGTGCCAATCGTGGTGAAACTGAAACCGAGCACAATCGCCACCGCCCAGGCACCGAAAGCGCGCCATTCGATGCCGCCACGATACCAATAGGCGCTGCTTGGGCTGACATCCAGCAAATCCTTGGCGCTGTAGTGGTGACGGTGAATCAAGTCGACCACGAAGATCCCGACCCACGCCGTGATCGGCACCGCCAGCAAGGAGATGAAGGTGATGAACGGCCCATAGAAGCTGTCGGCGATCAGCATGAAGTAAATCGACCCGGCGAAGATCGCCACGATGTCGACGATCACCGCATGCACACGCTTGACCTTCAAACCGAGGGTCAAGGTGGTCAGGCCCGCCGAGTACACCGAAAGGTTATTCGACAGCAACAGCCCACCGAATGCAGTGATCAGATACGGCACAGCCATCCAGGTTGGCAGCATGTCGCGGATCGCAATGATCGGGTCCGTGGCAGACGCCAGATCATTATTGCCCACCGACAACAGACCGCCGAGGGTGATCAGCAACACCAGCGGAATACCGGCCCCGAACGCAGCCGACGCGACCAACCGTGCAGCCTTGACACTGCGGTGCTGGTAGCGCGACATGTCCGCGCCGGCGTTGGCCCAACCGATCCCGGTGCCGGCAGCCATGGTGCCGACGCCAATGATCATTGCGCTCAGTGGGGCTGGCGTGGCGTTGAACACTGCGGCCCAATCGATGGTGGCGCAGAGAAAGCCGCCGACCAACAGGTTCAGCGCACCAAACACATAGGTTGCCCACTTCTGAATCACCAGCAAGGTCGCGTGACCGAGGCCGGAAACCGCGAGGGTCAGCAGCACGAAGATGCCGATGAATAACAACGTCAGCAGCGGCGCACTTTTGGCTTCCACCGGCGAGCTGAAGAGAATCGAGCACAACGACAACAGTACGAATGCCGCCGTGGTGGTGTTGACGGTTTCCCAACCCAGGCGGGACATCAGCGAGACCAGGGTCGGGCCAATGTTGCCGCGCACACCGAAAATCGCTCGCGACAAAGTCAGACTCGGTGCACGACCACGACGGCCGGCAATCGAGATGATCCCGACCACGGCAAACGAGCCGGCGGCGCCAAGGATGGCAACGATGATCGCCTGCCAGATCGCCAACCCGCGAAACGCCACCAGCGTCGCGCCCAGCGGCAAGCCAAGGATGCTGATATTGGCAGCGAACCAGACCCAGAACAGTTGCAGCGGATGACCGTTACACTCCCCTTCCGGGACCGGCTCGATGCCACGGGTTTCCAGTTGCCCGGCGCTTTGCCCGGCGTTCGATGAACTCATGAAAGATGCTCCTGCTGCCATTATTGTGGTTGTCGGCAATTTCGGAAGTCGACTCAACATCCCGGCATTCCTGGCCGTGTTCCTGCGTTCCATTGCGATGAATTTTCAGATTTTGCGGTGAGCGGTGGGTTAGCGCAGCTTCAGAAGCCCTTGCACCAACGGCTCCAGGTCCAGATCGTTGACCTTCTTGACCTGCTCGATCAACTCCGTCGGCCAACTCTGCATACCCAGGCAAGCACCCAGCATTGCTCCCAGAATCGCGGCGATAGTATCGGTGTCGCCACCCAGGCTTGCGGCCATGCACAACGCTTCAAAAGCGCTCATCTCGCCGACGGCCACTTGTTGCGCCAAAGCAAACGAGACCACCACCGATTCTTGCGAGGCCACGGAGGTACCGATCACGTCGTAAAGCACATCGGCCAACAGCGCTTTGTCACTGTCGACGCTGACGGTCCGCGCCCAACTGATGCGTGAAGCAATACGCCCACCGGCGACCCAATGACCGTGCCGTTCAGCCTGTTGCGCGATCTGCATGCCCAGGTGCAATGCCTCGTCCAGACCCATCCCGTTGATCCCGGCCGAAACCACCGCAGCCACCGCCGCCGCACTGGAGATCCCCAGCGTGGTGTTGTGGGTGACTTGGCAGGCCTGCACGACTGCCCCGATGAAGCGCTCAGGATCGGCGACATCCGCCGCAATCCCCACCGGGGTGATGCGCATTGCCGCACCGTTGGTGGTGCCGTAACGCCCGGCCTCTTCAGGTGAGTGCCCGGCAAGAATCATTTCAATGGCGCGTTTGGTCGAAGGCCCCAAAAGGTCTTGCGAGCCTTTGGCCTGCATTACCGCTTCCCATTCGATCAAGCGCTGCGCCAGCACGGACGGATCGATCTGACCGTTACCGTCAATCAATAACTGACCGACCAGAATCGCCTGCTCGGTGTCATCAGTGATCGAGCCTTTGGGCATGTTCGCGGCGATCGGTTGATCCGGGCCGGCATCTTCCAGAGTGGTAATCACGCCGAAGCGCTGTTTGATCTGCGCGCGACTCAATGACTGGGTCGGCATGCCCAGGGCATCGCCCAGCGCCAATCCGTAAAAAGCGCCCAGGGCGCGATTGAGCGCGGTCATTTCTGCTCGCCGAATTGAAGGTGCAGCCGAAAGTGCACAGGATCGAGCAAGCTTTCGACCTGTTCCATGAAGCGCTCACGGCGGTCATAAGTGGTGCGCAAGGCTTTGAGAAACACCGTACCGACCGGGCGCCCGAGCAACCGGGCATCTTCCTCGTTCAACGGCTCGGCACCGATCCATTGATCGCCGCGTTCGCCGATGTAGCCGTAAGCGGCCAGGGTAATGGTCAGGGAGTTATCGATCAGCCCCACACGCGGCAGGCTTTCCAGGCCACCGGTTGCAGGCATGAGTGAGCGTTCGAGGGACACCAGCGTACCGTCGTTACCGCGCCGGCGACGCTCCAGAATGATGAACTGATCCGTGCCGAAACGGCTCAAGAGGTCAGGCCGTTGCACCGCTTCCAGGCGCAACACTTCGGTATTGATCAGCGCCCCGCTATCGGCCAGTGCTTGCGCCCAGCCACTGCGTTGATCAAGAACGACGCCGTCGTAGGTCACGATGGAACCGACACCGCTCTGAGTGGCAATGTAGTTACGCCGCTTGAGCTCGGCCAACGCTTCACGCAACGTCCCTCGGCTCACGCCAAATTCTTCAGCCAACTGATGTTCACCCGGCAGCAAAAAGCCGTCCTCCATGAGGCCGCTTTCGATGCGCCGAATCAGCTCGTCGACCACCCGTTGTTTCTTGTCAAATCGAACATGTCTAATCATGTACAACGTGATAACCGAAATCGGCATCACCTGGCAAGGAATTCATTCTGAAAAACGTGAGATTAGGGCCTTACGGCTCCAGTCCGATGGGGAAGAACACCCCACCACTCCAGACGCCTAGCCAATTCTGACCGTCGATCGGACGGGAAACCGCCAGCTCGACCAATTGATAGAAAACGTTGCGGTGGACCAGCGCTTCCAGGTTGGTCCGCACATGAACGTAAGGTGCAGGTTCTTGCGTTTCGGGGTCGATCACAACACGCAAAGGGTGTTCGGGACCGGCGTCGGCTTGTTCTTCGACATTGGTGGTGAATCGCAAAACCTGCGTTTCGCCCTCGCCCTCGACTTCCAGGGCAACCGCCACAAAAGGCGCGTCATCGACCTTGATGCCGACTTTCTCGACCGGCGTAATCAGGAAGTAATCGTCACCATCGCGACGCATGATGGTGGAGAACAGTTTAACCATCGGTTTACGCCCGATGGGCGTGCCGAGGTAATACCAGGTTCCGTCGCGGGCGATTCGCATGTCTATATCGCCGCAGAAGTCGGGATTCCACAAGTGGACCGGCGGCAAGCCTTTGGATTTGGGAATTTGTCCCAGCAGATCATTAGCTTTTTGCGGACCGCTCATGGTGTTCTCCTCGTGTATTGCTTAGTCGCTCAGGCCCAACAGGCTGCGAGCGTATTGCTCCAGCGGCGGACCCAGCAAATCTTCTGGCTTGTTGTCGTGGAACGTCAGTAAACCGCCACGACTGCGAATACGTGCAGTATCAATCAAATACTGGGTGCTGGTCTCGATCAGCATGAGCTGAATCACGCCACTGTCGATCCCCAAGCGATCCACAGCTTGCTGATCGGCCCATTCATCCGAGTTACCGATCCGGTCGTCAGCCTTGGCGAAACGGGTGTAGAGCAGATAATGCGCACCGGCCGCGCGGGCCTCGGTCATCGCTTCCTCCAGCCCTTCAGGTGCGCGGGCACGACGGACCATGGGGAAGTATTCGACAAAGCCGTTGAAGGCTTCTTCAGCGACCACGTTTGGTCGCGGATAGGCACTGCCGGGCGGCGCAAAGGCACCTTGGGCGATATAAATAAAGGAGTCGGGCTGTATGCGGAACGAGTTCGAGCGGTGGGTATCACTGTGATCAAGCAAGCCTGCATCGCTCATGTGATAGCGAGCGCCCTCACCCAGATCGCTGACATTCATGCAGCCACCAAGCGCCAAAATGGCCAGCAGCAAAACCAGGCTACGCATCCTACCCTCCAGAGGCCGGTGACGGAAAACCGGCGAATCCTGGCAGGATGCAGCTTCCGCGCCAGCTCAAAGGGGTTTGGGAATGGTGGAGGGATCTGAGGGTGTCAGAAACTTCTTCATCGCTTGCCACTCCGTCATCGCGAGCAAGCTCGCTCCTACACTGAATCTGCGTCAGATCACAAAGGTGTGACTGATGGAAATCTCATGTAGGAGCGAGCTTGCTCGCGATGACGGACATTCAGCCGCCGATGATTTTCATGATGGTCGCACCACCGGAGAAGGCGACTTCCTGCTTGTCGCCCAAGGCTTTCACCAGCAGGCGCTGCAAAGCAGGCAAGGCTTGGTGACGCGGCTTGTCCAGCAAGTCACCAACGTAGTGCCGATTGCTCGACGACAGACAGCCATGCAGCCAGCCGGTGGACGACAGCCGCAGCCGTGAACACGTCCGGCAAAACGGCACACTTTCATTGGCGATCACGCCAAAGAATCCCTGACCCGGGATTTCATAGCGCACCGCCGTGGCATCCACCGGCGCATCGGCCTGGAGGTATTCGTAGCGATCGCCGATCAGGCTCAGCAGCTGTTGAAGGCTGACGAACTGCTGCAAGAAGGCATTCGAATCGCTGGCCAAATGCCCCATGCGCATCAATTCGATAAAGCGCAGTTCATAACCGCGCTCAAGGCAGTAATCGAGCAACGGCATCACCTGATCCAGGTTCTGCCCGCGCAACGGCACCATATTGACCTTGATCTTGATGCCTGCGGCGTTCGCCTGATCCATACCGTCGAGCACGGTCGCCAGATCGCCGCCGCGGGCGATGCTGCGGAAGGCACCAGGGTCAAGGGTATCGAGGGAAACGTTGATCCGGCGAATGCCTGCATTCACCAGCAACGGTAGTTTGCGCGCCAAGAGCTGGCCATTGGTGGTCAGGCTGATATCCGCCAGCCCCATCTGCCCCACCGCGCCCATGAAGGCTTCCAGTTTGGGGCTGACCAGGGGTTCACCGCCGGTAATGCGCAAGCGTTCGATGCCGGCCGCTTCGATCAGATAAGCCACGCCGCGAGCCATGGCCTCCGCCGACAATTCATCCTGCGCAGCGACCAGCCGCTTGCCGTTCGGCACGCAGTAGGTACAGGCGTAGTTGCAGGCTGAAGTCAGACTGATCCGCAAATTGCGAAAACGCCTGCCTTGACGGTCAACGATCATGGATCACTCCGGCGAAAGGATATTCGGACAGACTAAAAGTTGACTTACAAATCAAGTTTTAGCAAGCCCTAAGCCTGAGTATATTCCTGAGGTACTGCGTCATGTAGCTAAACATGCCGCAATAAAGCAACTGAATGGCTCAGCTGCTGGGGGTGTCGGTATCGCGCTTGCGCTTGTTGCCCATGCGCACGCCGATGTCCATCAGAAACTGGAAGAAACCTTCCTGATCTTCCAGCACATTGCTCCAGAACGGCGAGTGATACAGCGCTACAGCGCCATGCACCAGCGCCCAGGATGCGCAATAGTGGAAGTAAGGCGGCACATCTTCGAGCTTGCCTTCGCTGATGCGGCCCTTGATCAACAGGGTCAGACGTTCGAAGTTGGACGCGCGGATCTTGTGCAACTCCTCAACCATCTCCGGCACCTGATTACCCTTGACTACCTTCTCTTCCAGGCGGTCAAACAACCGATAACGCTGCGGATCGCGCATGCGGAATTCGAAGTAGGCCCGGGACAGGGCTTCCTTATCCTTATCGACATCGGCAGAGTGCAACAGCTCGTTCAGATCACGCTCGTAGTCGAGCATCAGGCGCAGATAAATCTCCGCCTTGGACTTGAAGTGCTTGTAGATGGTCCCTTTGCCGATACCCACGGCATCAGCGATCATCTCGACGGTGACACTGTCTTCACCTTGTTCGAGGAACAGCTTTAGCGCGGTATCGAGAATTTCTTGCTCGCGGCGACGAAACTCACGGACCTTACGAGGTTCTTTCTGCATAAGAAAAGGTCTGTAGGGGTCAAAATCGAAGCCGCGTATTATGCCTAACTTGCGCCAAATTGCACGGATCATCCGACCATGTCTACGTTTCTTGATGAATTTGTACAGGCTCCAGGCCTGCGTTATTTGAATCATGCTGCCGTCGCCCCCTGGCCAAATCGAGCCGCCGTGGCAGTCGCTCGCTTCGCTCAGGAGAACGTTTTACTGGGCGCACGGGACTACTGCGACTGGATGACCCTTGAGCAGCGCTTGCGTGAACGCTTGATGCGCCTGCTTAACGCGCCGTCAACAGATGACGTGGCGCTGGTCAAAAATACTTCGGAAGCGCTGTCTTTTGTCGCGTTCGGCTTGCCATGGCAGAGTGGCGATCAGATTGTCATTAGTGACGAAGAATTCCCTTCCAACCGTATCGTCTGGGAAGCCTTGGTACCGCAAGGCGTGGAAGTGGTGCAGGTCAGCCTCAAGGGCGATGACCCCGAAGGCGCGCTGCTGACCGCCTGCGGCCCGCGCACCCGACTGATGTCAGTGAGTGCCGTGCAGTTCGCCAGCGGCCTGCGCCTGGACCTACAGCGCCTTGGCGCCGGCTGCAAACAACAGAACGTGCTGTTCTGCATCGACGCCATCCAACAACTGGGTGCCCTGCCCTTTGATGTCCAGGCCTATCAATGCGATTTCGCCATGGCTGACGGTCACAAATGGCTCTTGGGGCCTGAAGGCCTGGGCGTGTTCTATTGCCGTAGTGAGCTGCGCGAGCAGCTTAAACTTCATGAGTTCGGATGGCACATGCTCGAACACATGGGCGATTACAACCGTACCACCTGGGAACCTGCGAAAAGCGCACGTCGCTTCGAGTGCGGTAGTCCGAACATGCTCGGCGCCATGGCGCTCGAAGCCAGTTTGTCGCTGCTCGAAGAAGTTGGCATGGATCAAGTCGTAGCGCTGATCGCCGAACGCGTGAAATGGCTACAAGATGGTTTGAGCGCAATTCCCGGCGTGCAGCTGCATAGCCCGCTGAATCCCGCCCGGCGCGGAGGAATTTTCTCATTCAGTATCGATGGCATCGATAATCAGGTGGTTTACGAACAACTCAAACAGCAACAGGTTGTGTGTATCCCTCGCGGCCCTGGCATTCGTTTTTCCCCGCATTTCTATACAGAAAAACGCGTGATCGACGAAACTTTGGCAATTTTAGCGACCATTGCCAAGCAATGAGAACTCAACCGAAGCGCGCGTATTCCAAATCTGTTTAAAAAACAGAGTGGTCAGACTGGACTCAACGCAATAGTGATCAATACTTGAACTGTCGGCGTGACATCTCCCCCAAGTGGCGCGCTGATGAAGGTACCAATGGACCGCGTGCCTTTGTTTTACTCCTAATGGTCTTAACCCGGATTCCCCCCCCCAGAACCCGGGTTTTTTTTGCCTGCGATTTATGTAGGAGCGAGCTTGCTCGCGATGGACTCAAGGGCGACGCGTTTATTCAGAAAACATGCGTTATCGTTAACGCCCATCGCGAGCAAGCTCGCTCCTACAATCCATGACATGCGCCAAAGGAAACAACCGCTTGAAGTTCTCGGTGGTCTGCTCGGCAAAACGCTCGTACGGCTCACCCCGCAACATCGCCAGAAACTCTGCGACATCGCGAACGTACTGCGGCAGGTTCGGCTTGCCCCGATGAGGAATCGGCGCCAGATACGGTGAATCGGTTTCCACCAGCAAACGATCAGCAGGCACTTGCCGGGCGACATCACGCAACGCATCGGCATTGCGGAAAGTGACGATGCCGGACAGGGAAATATAGAAACCCAGATCCAGCGCGGCCTTGGCCATTTCCCAGTCTTCGGTAAAGCAGTGCAGCACGCCAGCCTGAGGCAGCGCCGCCTCACGCAACAGCGTCAAGGTGTCAGCTCGCGCGCCACGGGTGTGGACAATAACGGGCTTGCCGGTCTGCTGCGCGGCTTGCAGATGCAAGCGAAAAGACTCCTGCTGCAGCTCGGCCGCTTCCGGCTCGTAGTGATAATCCAGACCGGTTTCACCAATGGCCACAACCCGCGGATGGTTGAGCTCGCGCAACAGCCAATCCAATGCAGGTGCTGCGCCCGGCTGCACATCGAGCGGATGGACACCGACCGAGCAGTCGACATCGGCATAGCGCTCGGCCAGCGCTTTGACGTCAGCGGCGTTTTCGACGCTCACGCCAATACAGAGAAAATGACCGACGCCGCGCTGACGAGCCGCTTCGAGGGCCGCATCAAGAGAGCCGGCATGTTCGGCAAGGTCGAGGCGATCAAGGTGACAATGGGAATCTACGAGCATAAGGCTGCAACTACATCGTATGAGCGGGACGGTCGGACTTCAGGGCTCCGGCCATGTGGGTTTCGATTCTGTTTCGAACGGTGTTGTCACCATCATAGAACTGCACGCCAACACCCGCTGCTGAATACTTGATTTCAGGCTCGGACGATCAATTCTGGGCAGGCAAACCTGCCCACTGCACCAGCAACGCCTCGAGCAACAGCACGCGATTGAGGTTGGCTTTGCTCAATACCTTCTGGCGCTGGGCGAGAATCCAGTCCTGGATATTCAGGACCTTCTCCTGCGAAGATTTCTGCGCCAGGTATTGCACCACTTTGCGCATATCGGGCGAACCCAGACCCGCCTCGTCCTGCGTGAGCTGGTAACGCAGGATCAAACTCGACCAGTCGCAGAACCAGTCGAACAGTAACAGCAGCGGTATGGCATTCCAGCCCTCAGCCAACTGAGTCGGCGATTGCTGCTGCTTGAGCAATTTTTTCACGCCCTCTACCACCAACGCGCGCTGCTCACGCACACCTTGCGCCTGCAAGGTAACCGCGGCCAACGGCGAACCGGCGGCCAGCATCAGCAGCTCAACACGCTCTTCTTCAGCGCACTCTGGCAAGGCTTTAGCCAACCACTCCAGACTCATCGCTTCGCTCGGCAGCGGACAGGCCTGCTGCACACAGCGACTCTTGACGGTCGGCAACAACCGGCTTGGCTGATGGCTGACCAACAGCAAAACGGTATCGCCGGAAGGTTCTTCGAGGCTTTTCAGCAAGGCGTTGGCGGCATTGTTGTTCATCGACTCAGCCGGCTCGATCAACACCACTTTGCGCCCGCCCATCTGCGCGGTCTGCACCACGAAGCCGACCAGTTCACGAACCTGGTCGACCTTGATCGCCTTGTCCGCTTCTTCCGGCTCCAGCACGTAGTTATCCGGATGGCTGCCGGCTTTGAGCAACATGCAGGATTTGCATTGCCCGCACGCGTCCAGCCCTTGCGGCTTCTGACAGAGCAATCGGGCCATCAAGCGTTCAGCCAGCGCTCGCTTACCGATACCCACCGGACCATGCAGCAAGTAGGCGTGGGCGTGCTGTGCGCGACCCGCCAGTTGCTGCCAGAGGTTGTCCTGCCACGGGAAGGCCTCAGCCACGGTAAAGCCCCAGCAATTGTGGCAGCAAGGCATCCAGTGACTGCTGAACCTGCGCCAACGGCTGTGCGGCATCCACCAGACGATAACGCTTCGGATCAGCCTCGGCGCGCTTCAGGTAGGCACTGCGGACCGCGTCGAAGAACGCCCGACCTTCAAGTTCGAAACGGTCCAGCCGTCCACGTGCACTGGCACGGGCCAGACCGACCTCGACCGGCAGATCGAACACCAGAGTCAGGTCCGGACGCAGATCACCCTGAACGAAGGTCTCCAGCGTTGCGATGCGCTCCAGCGACAAACCGCGACCACCACCCTGGTAGGCGTAGGTGGAATCGGTGAAGCGGTCACACAACACCACCACCCCCTTGGCCAGCGCCGGGCGAATCACCTCGGCCAGATGCTGGGCACGCGCGGCGAAAACCAGCAGCAGCTCGGTATCGGCGTTCATCACTTCATCGCCAGGCGTCAGCAGTACTTCACGAATCCGCTCGGCCAATGGTGTACCGCCCGGCTCACGGGTCAGCAACACCTCGATACCTTCGGCGCGCAGACGCTCAGCCAGGTACTCGCGGTTGGTGCTTTTGCCGGCGCCTTCCGGGCCTTCCAGGGTAATAAACAGGCCAGTCACAGGCAGTCCTTAATCAGAGTCATTGCGGGCTATGCGGCTCGGTCGCGTCGGGTGCCGGCACCGCCGGGATCGGTTGTTCCGGAGTCAATTCGGGAGCAGCCTGCGGAGCGCTTTCAACAGGCACGTCAGGCGCAGGGCTCGAAGCCTCTGGCGCCACCGGAGTCGTTATCGGCGCAGGGCTGGATCTATAGTCCGCACGCCGCTTGAGCTGGAACTCGCGCACCGCATTATTGTGCGCATCCAGGTCATCGGAGAACACATGACTGCCATCGCCACGCGCCACGAAATACAAACTGCTGCCTGGCACCGGATTCAGTGCCGCATGGATCGCTTCGCGCCCCACCATCGCAATCGGAGTCGGTGGCAGCCCGGCGATCATGTAAGTGTTGTAAGGCGTCGCCTCACGCAAATGCGCGCGGGTCAACTTGCCGTTGTAGCGCTCGCCCAAACCGTAGATCACCGTGGGATCGGTTTGCAGCAACATGCCGATCTGCATGCGCCGCACGAAGACCCCGGCAATCTGCCCACGCTCCTGCGGCACGCCGGTTTCCTTCTCCACCAGCGAAGCCATGATCAGCGCTTGATAGGGCTCAGTGTACGGTGCGTCAGCCGAGCGCTTGCTCCATTCTTTGGCGAGAACATCGTCCAGACGCTCGTAGGCTTTTTCCAGCAAGTCCGCATCGCTCATGCCTCGGACAAAACGGTAGGTATCCGGAAAAAAACGCCCCTCCGGGAACACGCCGGCATGACCGAGCTTGCCCATCACTTCGCTATCACTCAAGCCGGCGAGGGTCTGTTCAAGTTTTTCTTGCTTGGCCAAGGCTGCGCGCACCTGACGGAAATTCCAGCCCTCGACCAGGGTCAGGCTGTACTGCACCACTTCACCACGCTGCCACAGGCCGATCAGACCTTGAGCAGTCATGCCCGGTGTCATGCGGTATTCACCGCCGTGCAGCGGTTGTCCGTCGAGATTCAAGCGCCAGTACAGACGCAGCCAAAAGGCGTCCTGCAGGACACCGTCGGTCTGCAGGCGAGTGAACGTTCCACTCGGTGTCGAACCGGGCGGCACTTCAAGCAATTCTTCTTGTTTCAGGTTGAGCGGCTGCTCCAGTGCCGAGTTCAGCTTCCAGGCCGAAGCGCCCAGCAACAGTCCTGCCAGAACCAGTCCGGTTTCCAGCAGCAGCAAGAATTTACGTCTCACGAATCAAGCATCCAGTAGCGCGCGGGCAATGCCTTGCAGTTTACGGGTGAGTGGCCCAACCGGCCAGCTCAGCGCAGCATAAGCGCGTACCGGCCAAACGCCGTACACGCTGTTGCAGACGAAGACTTCGTCGGCCTGTTGCAGCTGATCGAGACTGATCTCGGTAATTTCTGTGGGGATACCCAGCGACTTGGCTTGAAACAATAATTCAGCTCGCATCACGCCAGCGACGCCGCAGCGACTCAAATCAGCCGTCAGCAAGACGCCATCACGCACCAGGAACAGATTACTGAATACCCCTTCGATCACGCGTCCGGAGACGTCCAGCATCAAGCCTTCGGCATGCTTGGTATCCTGCCACTCGGCACGGGCAATGACCTGTTCCAGACGATTCAGATGCTTGAGCCCTGCGAGCAAGGGCTGCTCGCAAAGTCGCGTAGCGCAGGAAAAAAGGCGAATACCGCGCTGCCCGTGGGCAGATGGATAAGCAGCTGGCGGATTGCCTTGCAGAATCCGTCGAGCTTGAGCCACCGGATCGGCAGCGTAGCCGCGCAGGCTATCGCCACGGGTGAGGATCAGCTTAAGCACGCCCTCGCCCATGGCTGCGGCATAAGCCAGCAGCTCGCTGCGGATCAATGATTGATCCGCAACAATAGCCAGACGCGAACAGCCATCAGCCAGACGCTGCAGATGCCGATCGAGCAGCAACGGCTGTCCGGCCGTGACGGCAATAGTCTCGAACAGACCGTCGCCGTAGGCCAGGCCGCGATCTTTGAGCGACAGAGCATCAGCCGGCTGACCGTCGACCCAGCTTTGCATCAACCGGCGAACCGGCGGAACACCAGGGAACCGTTGGTACCACCAAACCCGAACGAGTTGGACAGCACCACATCGATATTCATGTCACGCGCGGTATGCGGCACGAAATCAAGGTCACAGCCTTCATCCGGCTCATCCAGGTTGATGGTCGGCGGAGCGACTTGGCCGTTGATCGCCAGCACACTGAAGATAGCCTCAACGGCACCCGCCGCACCCAACAGATGCCCGGTCATAGACTTGGTCGAACTGACTGCCATCTTGTAGGCGTGCTCACCGAAGACGGTCTTGAGCGCCTGGGCTTCCGCGAGGTCGCCGGCCGAAGTCGATGTGCCGTGGGCATTGACGTACTGCACTTGATCGATGTTCAGCTTGGCATCACGCATAGCATTGGTAATGCAGCGCGCTGCGCCCGCGCCATCGGCTGGCGGCGACGTCATGTGATAAGCGTCGCCGCTCATGCCAAAACCGATCAACTCGGCATAAATGGTCGCACCGCGAGCTTTGGCGTGCTCCAGCTCTTCGAGCACCAGGGCACCAGCACCGTCGGAGAGGACGAAGCCGTCACGACCCTTGTCCCATGGACGGCTGGCGCGGGTCGGCTCGTCGTTGCGCGTTGACAACGCGCGGGCGGCACCGAAGCCGCCCATACCGAGGCCGCAAGCAGCCATCTCGGCACCGCCGGCAATCATCACATCGGCTTCGCCGTAAGCAATGTTGCGCGCCGCCATACCGATGCAATGCGTACCAGTGGTACAGGCAGTCGAAATGGCGTAGTTAGGCCCCTGGGTACCCAGATGGATAGACAGGAAGCCGGAAATCATATTGATGATCGAGCCAGGCACGAAGAACGGCGAAATCCGCCTCGGGCCTTGCTCATGCAGCGTGCGGCTGGTTTCTTCGATATTGGTCAGACCGCCAATACCCGAACCGATGGCCACGCCGATGCGCTCACGGTTGGCATCGGTCACTTCCAGGCCGGAGTTTCGTACCGCCTGAAATCCAGCAGCCAGACCGTACTGAATAAACAGGTCAAGTTTGCGAGCTTCTTTGACCGACAGGTACTCCTCGACATTGAAGCCCTTTACCGAGCCGCCAAAACGGGTGGAATAAGCAGAAAGGTCGGTGTGTTCGATCAGACCAATGCCACTACGGCCAGCCAGAATACCCTGCCAGCTGCTCGGTACATCCGTGCCCAGTGGCGACAACATACCCATACCGGTGACTACGACGCGTCTACGCGACACAGCACTCTCCTTTTTCTAATGACGACACTTTGTATCAGGCCTAAAGAAAAAACCGCACGCCATGATGGCAGTGCGGTTTTTCCATGACAGCAAGCGACGACTACAGACTATTAAGCCTGATGGCTAGTAACGTAGTCGATAGCAGCTTGAACGGTAGTGATCTTTTCAGCTTCTTCGTCAGGGATTTCGGTCTCGAATTCCTCTTCCAGAGCCATCACCAGCTCAACGGTGTCAAGGGAGTCGGCACCCAGGTCTTCTACGAAGGAAGCGCTGTTGGTCACTTCTTCTTCTTTAACGCCCAGTTGCTCAGCAACGATTTTCTTGACGCGCTCTTCGATGGTGCTCATACCTTGTTTTCACTCCTAATGGACAAATTCAGGCAGCTGGCCAGTGGGTAAGTGTATAGAAAGGCTTTTCAGTTTTTCAACTGAAAGCTTCACTCCTCGAACCCTATCGACCCTCTGCCTATAAATAGATTGCAGCTTTATAACGGATTTTAGACCGCTCGTATGACATTTTTTTGAAGCAATCCGTCACATTTAACTCATGTACATCCCGCCGTTCACCGGGATTGTAGCCCCAGTAACGTAAGCCGCACCGTCCGAAGCCAGAAAAGCGACCACTTGCGCGATCTCTTGAGCTTGCCCCAGACGGCCCAGCGGAATTTGCGTCAGCAAGGCTTCACGCTGTGCCTCAGGCAATTCGCGGGTCATATCAGTATCGATGAACCCTGGAGCCACCGAATTTACCGTAATCGACCGCGAGCCGACCTCACGCGCCAGAGCACGACTGAAGCCTTCCAGACCTGCCTTGGCGGCTGCGTAGTTTACTTGGCCTGCGTTGCCCATGGCACCCACAACCGAACCAATACTGATAATTCGACCCCAACGAGCCTTGGTCATGCCACGCAGAACACCCTTGGAGAGGCGGAACAGACTGTTCAAATTGGTATCGACAACGTCATGCCACTCGTCGTCTTTCATGCGCATCATCAGATTATCGCGGGTGATACCGGCATTATTGACCAAGATCGCCGGCGCACCGAACTGCGCCTGAATGCTCGCCAGTACAGCAGCCACGGATTCGTCGCTGGTGACATTGAGTTCCAGGCCAGTGCCTTGAATACCGTTTTCTTTCAGGGTCGCAGCGATACGCTCAGCGCCCGAAGCAGAAGTTGCAGTGCCAATGACTACGGCGCCCAGACGACCCAACTCAAGAGCGATGGCTTGACCAATACCGCGGCTAGCGCCAGTAACCAGTGCAACTTTACCTTGCAGACTCATGCAGGCTTCTCCTAATTCAAGCCAGCGCTGCACGAGCGGCAGCGAAAGCATCTGGGGTATTCAGATTAGAGGTCGACACGCCTTCGGCGCAGCGCTTGTTCAGGCCAGCCAATACTTTGCCAGGACCGCACTCGACCAGCTGGGTGGCGCCATTGGCAGCCAGACACTGGACAGACTCGACCCAACGTACTGGCTTGTAGAGCTGCTCGAGCAGATCACGCTTGAGCGTCTCAAGATCCGTCGCAACACTGGCGCTGACGTTCTGCACCAACGGGATTTGCGGAGCCTGCCAGTTGATCGCAGTGATCGACTCGGCAAAACGCTCGGCAGCCGGACGCATCAATTCGCAATGGGATGGGACGCTGACCGGCAACGGCATCGCTCGCTTGGCACCACGCGCCTTGCAACCTTCGATGGCGCGTTCGACAGCGGCCCTGGCACCGGCAATGACCACCTGGCCCGGCGAGTTGAAGTTGACCGCACTGACCACTTCACCTTGCGCCGCTTGCGCACAGGCCGCCAGCACATCGGCATCTTCCAGACCGAGAATCGCGGCCATGCCGCCCTGCCCGGCCGGTACGGCCTCTTGCATCAACTGACCGCGACGCTCTACCAGCTTAACGGCGTCACCCAGACTCAGACTGCCAGCAGCGACCAGCGCGCTGTATTCGCCCAGGCTATGGCCCGCGACGTAGGCCGGACGAGCACCGCCCTCAGCCAACCACAGACGCCACAAAGCGACGGACGCAGTCAGAATGGCCGGCTGGGTTTTATCGGTTTGATTGAGTTGCTCTTCCGGCCCTTGCTGGGTCAGCGCCCACAGGTCATAACCCAGAGCATCGGAAGCTTCTTTAAATGTTTCAAGGATCAACGGGTATTGCGCGCCCAACTCGGCCAGCATGCCGAGGGACTGCGAACCCTGTCCTGGAAAGACGAATGCGAGGGATGCAGACATGTAACAAGCCCCTAATGATCTTGTCGTCGGAGAATTGACGTCCCCTATAAGGGACACAAGAAACTGACAGTTGGATGACTGTTTGAATTGAGCGGTCACATTTAAGCATTTTCGAACGAAAACGCCTAAAGCAACAGATCCTCGAGACGACCGTGCAAGCGCTCCGGCAGGTTTTCCTGAATCTCGATCAAGGCCCGCTGAATCGCACTTTGGAACCCCTGCACCCCGGCCGAGCCATGGCTTTTCACGACGATGCCCTGCAAGCCGAGAAAGCTCGCACCGTTGTGCCGCGCAGGCGCCAGATCAGCCTGCAAGCGCCGCATCAACGGTAGTGCCAAGGCACCAACCACCCGCGATACCAGACTTTGCTTGAACAACGCTTCAATCCGCGCCGCGATCATGGTCGCCAGACCTTCGCTGGACTTAAGCAGGATATTCCCGACAAAACCGTCGCAAACCACGACGTCCGCCTCACCACGGTACAACCCATCACCCTCGACAAAGCCGATGTAGTTCAGGCCGCGAGCATTTTGAAGCAAACTCGCCGCCAGCTTGACCTGCTGATTACCCTTGATGTCTTCGGTGCCGATATTCAGCAATGCCACCCTTGGACGAACAATACCCAACGTTTCAGCCGCAACCGACCCCATAACGGCAAATTGCAGAAGATGCTCGGCACTGCAATCGACGTTAGCCCCCAGATCGAGCAACTGGCAATAACCGCGCTGGGTCGGAATGGCTGCAACCATCGCAGGTCGATCAATGCCCGGCAGGGTTTTCAGCACATAACGTGACAACGCCATCAGCGCACCCGTATTGCCGGCACTGACGCATGCCTGAACCTTGCCATCTCGCAACAACTCAAGCGCCACGCGCATCGAGGAGTCCGGCTTGCCGCGCAAGGCTTGCGACGGTTTTTCGTCCATAGCAATCACTTCCGTGGCTGGCACGATATTCAAGCGCGCACGATCCACAGCCGGCTGACTGGCAATCAATTCTTCTAAAAGGGAGGGTTGACCGACGAGGGTCAGGTACAGCGAAGGTGTAGCAGACAGACAAGCAAGGCTGGCCTGAACAATGCTGCGGGGACCGAAGTCCCCGCCCATTGCGTCAATCGCGATGACTTGAGCGGACAAGGATTACTCGTCAGCGCCCTGCTCGATCACTTTACGGCCACGGTATACGCCTTCTGGCGATACGTGGTGACGCAGGTGAACTTCACCGGTGGTTTTTTCTACAGACAGGGTGCTAGCCGAAAGAGCATCGTGGGAACGACGCATGTCACGGGCAGAGCGGGATTTTTTGTTCTGCTGAACAGCCATAATTGATTAACTCCTAAACGTTTGGGTCACGCTTTAACTGCGCCAATACACTGAACGGGTTGGACCGCGTTACCTCGTCCTCGCTCGGTTCGGGCTCATCGAGACCCGCCGGCTGCTGGCATTCTTCCGGATGATGAGCAGGCACAATGGGCAAGGCGAGCAAAAGCTCCTCCTCGATCAGTGACTGCAGATCCAAAGGATCTTCGCCCAGTTCCAGCACGTCATAACCTTTCGGCAACGACTGGGTATTCGCACCCTCTTTCACCACAGCATAACTGCATTCGCTGTGGATCGGCAGGGTGACCAGCTCAAGACAACGCTGGCAAACCATTTTGACCTCGACATCGATAAAACTGTGGATAACCACAGATTTACGCTCATCTCGTTCAAAAACAAATTTAGCCTGCACCGTACCGACAGTATCGGAAAGCGGGTCGCAGAGTCTCTCCAAATTGGCCAGCAGCAGTTCACCTTGAAGGGTGGTGCCACGATCAGCCAATTTGCGCGGGTCAACGTGAGGTGGAATCGGGTCATTCAACATAGGCGCAGCATTATAGGGATGCCCCCAGCCATGTCAAAGGAAATTCAACCCTGTCCGTCACTTGCAAGCCTCGCTAGAATTCCGGGCTATCTTCAGGAGAGCCGTATGCTGCCTTTATTACTTGCTTCAAGCTCGGTCTATCGTCGTGAATTGCTGGCCCGCTTGCAACTTGCATTTACCTGCAGCTCACCGGATATCGACGAAAGCCACTGCCCTGGCGAGCTCGCCATCGACCTGGTCAAACGCCTGGCCAAAGAGAAAGCCCTGGCCTTGGCCAGTAGCCACCCCGCCCACCTGATCATCGGCTCCGACCAGGTCGCCGTGCTCGATGGCCAGATCATCGGCAAGCCACACACCTTCGAAAAGGCCCGGGAACAACTCCTGGCCGCCAGCGGTGCCAGCGTGACCTTCCTGACCGGCCTGGCGCTTATCAACAGCCAGACCGGCCACTGCCAAGTCGACTGCACCCCTTTCACCGTACACATGCGCACACTTGATCAGGCGCGCATCGAGCGTTACTTGCTCGCCGAGCAGCCCTACGACTGCGCTGGCAGCTTCAAGGCAGAAGGCTTGGGGGTGACCCTATTCCAAAGCACCGAAGGTCCGGACGCCACCAGCCTGGTCGGCCTGCCGCTAATCCGCCTGGTGGACATGCTGCTCGCCGAGGGCGTGCAAATCCCCTAAACATCAAAAGATCGCAGGCTACGCCGGCTCCTACAAAAGCACGCATGCAACTCCCTGTAGGAGCTGCCGGAGCCTGCGATCTTTTGATCTAAAAAAAACCGGCCATGAAGGCCGGTTTTTTTGTACGAATAGACGATCAGCGCAATGCCGGCCCTTGAAAGCCCATCCACATTGCCAATTGCTCCGCAACGCTGGCGCCGAGCTTTTTCGAGAAGCGATCAAGTGTCGACTCCTGAATCGTGAAATCGACCAGTTCTTTTTCGCCGATCACATCCCGCGCCACCGAACTCGCACTCCCCAGGCCATCGATCAAGCCCAGCTGCAGCGCCTGCTCACCTGACCACACCAGACCGGAGAACAACTCAGGATGCTCCTTATCCTTGAGACGGTCGCCACGACCCTGCTTGACGCTGGCAATGAACTGGCGATGGGTCGTATCCAGCACACCCTGCCAAAATTCGGTTTCTTCCGGCTTTTGCGGCTGGAACGGATCGAGGAACGACTTGTGCTCGCCAGAGGTATAAGTCCGACGTTCAACACCAAGCTTCTCCATCGTTCCAACAAAGCCATAACCCGCCGCCGTCACACCAATGGAGCCAACCAGACTGGCCTTGTCGGCGTAGATCTGATCCGCAGCACTGGCGATGTAATACGCACCAGAAGCCCCCAGATCCGAGATCACCGCATAAACCTTGGTATCAGGATGCAGACCGCGCAAACGACGAATCTCGTCATAGACATAACCCGACTGCACCGGACTGCCGCCCGGGCTATTGATCCGCAGCACCACGCCCTTGACCTTCGAGTCTTCGAAAGCGGCCCGCAAGCTGCCGACAATATTGTCAGCACTGGCAGGCTCTTTGTCGGCAATCATGCCGGTCACATCAATCAGAGCCGTGTAGCCAGACCCGCGGGTTGCACTTTTCTCCATATCCATCAGCGGCGTGAACAATGCCAACGCCGCAAACAGATAAACAAACGTCATCAGCTTGAAAAAAATCCCCCAACGCCGCGAGCGCCGTTGCTCTTGCACACTGGCCAAAAGGGTCTTTTCAAGCAGCTTCCAGCTTTTGTCGTCACCGCCTTCAGCACTTGCCTTGCTCGGCGCTTTCCACTCATCAGCCATGCCATTTACCCCAGCAAAAACTTAATTGGCCCGCTGGCTCAGCCAGGCGTGCAACTCAGAAAAATGATCAATGGCCAGACGCGGCTCAAACACACGCAGGGCATCCATCGTTTGAGCACCATAGCTGACCGCAACCGAATCCATCCCGGCATTGCGCGCCATCAACAGATCGAACGAAGAGTCGCCCACCATCAACGCCTGCTCGGGACCGACTTCGCAATGAGCGAGTATCTGCTCCAGCATCAGCGGATGCGGCTTGCTTGCGGTTTCATCGGCGGCGCGGGTGATATCAAAATAATCTTCCCAGCCATGAGACTTCAGCACTCGATCCAACCCTCGACGGGCTTTGCCGGTGGCCACCGCCAGGCGATAGCCCTCGGAACGAAAAGCTTCGAGAGACTCAACCACACCGGAAAATAACGGCGAAGGCTCAGCCTCAAGCGCAATGTAGTGATCCGCATAGCGCTGGCGAAACGCAACCAGGTCAGCGTCGCCGATCTCCGGGTACAAGGTGCGAATCGCCTCCGGCAAACCCAGACCGATGATGCCCTTGACCGAAAAGTCGTCTCGCGGCGGCAAATCTGCTCGCGCAGCCGCTACCTGCATCGCCTCGACAATCCGCCCGATGGAGTCGGCCAGGGTGCCATCCCAATCAAAGATCAGCAGCTTGTAATCAGCTAGCACTCAGACGCTCCACGGTCTTGGCCCACATCTCATCCACCGGCGCTTGCAGCTTGAGTTCGCCGCCATCAGGCAACGGCACGGTCAACATGTAGGCGTGAAGGAACAGGCGTTTGCCGCCCAACTCGCGAATTTCTTTACTGAAGCCTTCATCGCCGTACTTGGTATCACCAGCAATGCAGTGCCCGGCATGCAGGGTATGCACGCGGATCTGGTGCGTCCGGCCGGTGACGGGCTTGGCCTCGACCATCGTGGCGAACTCACCAAAGCGGCGCAGCACTTTGAAGACTGTCAACGCCTCCTTGCCCTCTTCATTGACTTCAACCATGCGCTCGCCGGAGCGCAGGTTGCTCTTGAGCAACGGCGCACGAACCTGCTTGATCGACGACGCCCAGTTGCCGCGAACCAGCGCCATGTAGCGCTTATCGACACCATCGCCACGCAACGCGGCGTGCAGATGGCGCAACATGCTGCGTTTTTTGGCGATCATCAGCAGGCCGGAAGTGTCCCGATCCAGACGATGGACCAGCTCCAGTTCTTTGGTATCAGGCCGCAACTGACGGAAGGCTTCGATGACCCCGTAGTTCAGACCACTGCCGCCGTGGACGGCAATCCCGGCTGGCTTGTTGATCACAATCAGCGCCTTGTCTTCAAAGACAATCGACGCTTCAAGGCGCTGCAACAAACCCTGAGCCAAAGGCACCGGCTCGTCGCGCTCAGGCACGCGTACAGGCGGCACACGGACAATATCGCCCGCCTGCAGCTTGTACTCGGGCTTGATCCGACCTTTGTTCACGCGCACTTCGCCTTTACGCAAAATGCGGTAAATCAAGGTCTTGGGCACGCCTTTGAGTCGGGCAAGCAAGAAGTTATCAATACGTTGGCCGGCATATTCCGGCGAGACCTCAAGCAGCTGGACGCTGGGGGTCGGGGGGGCAGTAGTCGTCATGCTGTGAATGATAACAATTTTTTATGGATTTGAAGCACTTAATGATTGCTGCTATAGTCGCGAACGCCGCCAAAAGCGGCCTGGACAGCGGACTAACGGTCAACCACCGGCCCTGACCAACGCAATTCATCAGGACGCGAGGCCGTCCTACGGGGCTTTCGCTACAATTATGGTAGGTTCGCGATTGTAACAAGCGCAGGTGACATGAGGCCTGAAGCGAGCGTAAACAGCAGAGTAATTACTCGCCTTTTATGCCGATATTTACGGCCAGTTCACAAAGTGCAGTCGATCTCGAATGAGCCTGAGCGAAGGCTTCGGAAACAACGCCTAAATTAGCCATGATGCGTGACCTCCCCCTTTTGGAGCTCACGGTAAATGCCAACCCGCTGCGGATTCTGCGCGCGGCAGCACCCGAATTATCAGGGATACGTGTAGGGTGGAGATGCACAACCGTCGGACTGTGTAGCACTAGGCTTATATTTAGACGCTTCATCTCGTCCACAGTCGCCGGTTGATTCCTCCTCCTGACTGAGTGCTTAAGTAGCCACAGCAAGCAGGACGCGTAAGTCGCGACTCCGGCCCAATTGGTCGAACCTCGCTAGACACTGGAGTGTCCAACCACTCCTGACGCACCTGACACCGACCGTGAGAAGTCGTGTGTGCCGAACGCCGTTTCCGGCAGCCCGGAAACCGACGGTACTACATGAAAAGAATGCTGATTAACGCAACTCAACCCGAAGAGTTGCGTGTTGCACTGGTAGATGGCCAGCGCCTCTATGACCTGGACATCGAATCCGGTGCTCGCGAGCAGAAAAAGGCCAACATCTATAAAGGCCGGATTACTCGCATCGAACCAAGCCTTGAGGCTGCCTTTGTCGATTTCGGCTCTGAGCGCCACGGCTTCCTGCCCCTCAAAGAAATCTCCCGCGAATACTTCAAGAAAGCCCCCGAAGGCCGCGTCAACATCAAGGACGTCCTGAGCGAAGGCCAGGAAGTCATCGTTCAGGTCGAAAAAGAAGAACGTGGCAACAAGGGCGCAGCCCTGACCACCTTCATCAGCCTGGCCGGTCGTTATCTGGTTCTGATGCCGAACAACCCACGTGCCGGCGGTATCTCCCGTCGCATCGAAGGTGAAGAGCGTAACGAACTGCGTGAAGCCCTTAACGGTCTGGTTGCTCCAGCCGATATGGGTCTGATCGTGCGCACTGCCGGCCTGGGCCGCAGCAGCGAAGAAATGCAGTGGGACCTCGATTACCTGCTGCAACTCTGGACCGCCATCAAAGAAGCCTCGCTGGATCGCTCTGCGCCCTTCCTGATCTATCAGGAAAGCAACGTGATCATCCGCGCCATCCGCGATTATCTGCGCCAGGACATCGGCGAAGTGCTGATCGACAGCGTCGAAGCCCAGGACGAAGCCCTGACCTTCATTCGCCAGGTGATGCCGCAGTACGCCAGCAAAATCAAGCTGTACGAAGACAGCGTTCCGCTGTTCAACCGTTTCCAGATCGAAAGTCAGATCGAGACCGCCTTCCAGCGCGTCGTTGAACTGCCTTCCGGCGGCTCCATCGTCATTGATCCAACCGAGGCCCTGGTGTCCATCGACATCAACTCGGCGCGCGCCACTAAAGGCAGCGACATCGAAGAAACCGCTCTGCAGACCAACCTCGAAGCAGCCGAAGAAATCGCCCGTCAGTTGCGCTTGCGTGACATCGGCGGCCTGATCGTCATCGACTTCATCGACATGACCCCGGCCAAGAACCAGCGCGCCGTGGAAGAGAAAGTCCGCGAATGCCTGGAAGCCGACCGCGCTCGCGTACAAGTCGGTCGTATCTCGCGCTTCGGCCTGCTGGAAATGTCCCGTCAGCGTCTGCGTCCATCCCTCGGCGAAAGCAGCGGCATCGTTTGCCCACGCTGCGACGGCACCGGCATCATCCGTGATGTTGAATCGCTGTCGCTGGCGATTCTGCGCCTGATCGAAGAAGAAGCCCTGAAAGACCGCACCGCCGAAGTTCGTGCCCAAGTGCCGATCCCGGTCGCCGCGTTCCTGCTCAATGAAAAACGCAACTCGATCACCAAGATCGAACTGCGCACCCGCGCGCGCATCGTCATTCTGCCGAACGATCACCTCGAAACTCCGCACTTCGAAGTTCAGCGTCTGCGCGATGACAGCCCGGAAGCTCACGTTAATCTGTCCAGCTACGAAATCGCTGCCGCCACGGCTGAAGTAGAAGAAGTTCAACCGGCCGCCGCGACCCGCACTCTGGTTCGTCAGGAAGCCGCAGTGAAAACTGCTCCGGCACGCGCCAATGCTCCAGTGCCGACTGAAGTCGTAGCGCCTGTTGCCCCTGCTCCAGTCGTAGTTCCGGAGCCAAGCCTGTTCAAAGGTCTGGTGAAGTCGCTGGTCAGCCTGTTCGCTACTAAAGAAGAGCCTGCTGCACCCGTCGTGGTTGAAAAGCCAGCGACCGAGCGTCAGCCGCGCAACGAAGAGCGCCGCACCGGTCGCCAGCAGACCCGCAACCGTAACGGTCGCCGCGACGAAGAGCGCAAGCCGCGCGAAGAACGTGCACCTCGTGAAGAACGTGCACCTCGTGAAGAGCGCGCCCCCCGCGAAGCCCGTGAAGAAGTACCGGCCGTAGCGGCTCGTGAAGAACGTGCACCGCGCGCTCCGCGTGAAGAACGCGCACCACGTGCTCCGCGTGAAGATCGCAAACCACGCGAAGCTCGTGAAGATCGCCCGGTTCGCGAACTGCGCGAGCCTCTGGATGCAGCTCCAGCCGCTGCTGGGGAAGAGCGCCCTGCCCGTGCGCCACGTGAAGAGCGTCAACCGCGCCCACCGCGTGAAGAGCGTCAACCACGCACCGAACAGGCTGCTGTGGCCGTTAGCGAAGAAGAGCTACTGCCAAACGAAGAGCAACTGCAGGATGACGGTCAGGACAACGCCGAAGGCGATCGTCCACGCCGCCGCTCCCGTGGCCAGCGTCGTCGCAGCAACCGCCGTGAGCGTCAACGTGATGCCAACGGCAATGTGATCGAAGGCTCGGAAGAAACCGAAGAAGGCAGCGAAGAGCCGAGCGGCGCCGATCTGGCTGCCGGTCTGGCCGTTACTGCGGCTGTTGCCAGCGCTGTGATCAGCGCCCCTGCTGAAGCCCAGGCTCACCAGCAAGCAGAACGCGCTACTGCCGCCTCTCTGGAAACTGCTTCGACTGAAGCGCCAGTGGTTGAAGCAACTACTCCGGTTGAAGCACCTGCCGCTCCTGCCGTTGAAGTTGCTCCGGTTCGCGAAGTACAGCCTGAAGTTGAAGTTGTTGCCGAGCAAGCCGTTGTTGCTGAACAGCCAGCCGCCGCAGAACCTGTGTTCGAAGCTCCGGTTGCTGAAAAGGCCTTTGAGCCGACTTATGACGCTCCAACTGCGTTCGAACGCATCGCTGAAGCGGTAGTCGTTGATACTCCAGCGCCCGTCGCTGAAGTGGTTATCGCCGAGCCAGTGGTTGCTGCTCCGGTTGAAGCGCCAGTGGTTGCCGAAGTGGTCGAGCCGGTTGTCGCAGCCGCACCCGCACCCGCAAGCGCCCTGACCGAAAGTGGTCGTGCGCCGAACGATCCACGTGAAGTGCGTCGTCGCAAGCGTGAAGCCGAGCGTCTGCTGCAAGAAGCCAAACTGGCTCCAGTGGCAGCAGTAGTTGCCGAGCACGCTCCGGTTGTGGCGCATGTGGTTGAGCACGCTGCACCCGCTCCAGTCGCTGAAAGCGCTCCTGAGCAAGCAGTCGTTGAAACTGCCCCGACCATCGACGAAAACCTGCGTTCCGTCGAAGAAGTGGTAGAGAAAAACCCTAAAGTCCTGGAAGAAGAGCACGAGCCTAAACCACTCGCCTGATTCTAAAGGCTGTTAAAAAGCCCCGCTTGCTAACGCAGGCGGGGCTTTTTTATGTTCGATGCAAGATCAAAAGATCGTCCGAACGCGGCCCGAACCTGCGGCAGCTCCTACGCTGACCACATCTATACACAACCTCGGAGGTGAACACCGCCTTTGTAGGCGCTACCGCAGGTTCGGGCCGCGTTTGGACGATCTTTTCGGGAGCATCCCGCTAGGCGACAGACAAGCAACAGCTAATCAAAAACCAACGCTGCAGGCACATCAACATCCCACAACACACCAGGATCCTCCACCGGCACTTCCAGTACCTTGGCCGAGGCAAACAGCGGCTTAGCCCCGCGATCACCGGACAATCTCATCAACGCCGGCCCAAACGAGCGCCCAAAGCGCACCGGATGACCATATTCAGCGTCGAACACCGGAACGCTGATGACGTCGTCCTGCCCCTCCTTCAACACCCGCTCAATGCTTGCCGACAAGATAAAAGGCATATCCCCCAGCACCACCAACCAGCCACTCGAAACGGGACTGGCCGCAACGGCTGCCGCGATACTGTCGCCCATGCCAGCAGAGTCCAGCAGCAATACCTGGCAGCCATAAACCTGCGCCAGCCGGATCACTTCGAGTCGATCAGCTGTTGTCACCAGCAGTCGCTCACTCAGACTGGCAGGCAGACTCAACAACACCTGTTCAATCACTGGTCGAACGACACCGTCACGGCCCTTGCACAACGCCAGCAACTTATCCTGTTCGGCACCCGCAACTTGCCGGTAGCGGCTGCCCTGCCCTGCGGCAAGCACGATGGCGCATACCGAGCCGCTCAAGCCACCACCTCGCCCAACGGTTTCTTCTGCAACAAATCAATGCCGTTTTTGATCGCGACAATCTCCGACATCACTGACAAGGCAATTTCCGCTGGCGTATGACTGCCAATATGCAAACCGATAGGGCCATGCAAGCGGTCGATGGCTTGTTGGGTCAGCCCAAGCTCAGCGAGGTTTTCCCGACGCTTCTGGCTATTGACCCGAGACCCCAGCGCGCCGACATAAAACGCTCGGGAGTTGAGCGCCGTGAGCAGCGCCATATCGTCCAGACGTGGATCATGGGTCAAGGCGACAATCGCCGTTCGTTCGTCGGCTTCGATACTCAACACCGCGTCATCCGGCATACCCGGTACAAAGCGGCCATGCTGCTCTTCCCAGCCATAGACGAACTCCTTGCGTGGATCACAGATCAGCACTTCGAAATCCAGCAGCCGCGCCATCTCTGCGACATAACGGGACAGCTGACCAGCGCCGATCAACAACAGCCGCCAACGCGGACCATAAATCGCACGCAAGATTGTGCCGTCAAAGCTCAAGACATCGGTCTTGCTCGCCGCGAAGAGAACGACCTCGCCGGTGGCCAGATTCAACTCCCGCGCGACAATTTCATGGGCCTCGCAACGCGCCAGCAACTCAGCCACCCAGGCCGGATCGCCGACCCGCTCTTCGGTCAGCCGTAAGGTGCCACCGCACGGCAAGCCAAAACGCGCGGCCTCCTCGCGGGTGACGCCGTAAGTCACCAACTGCACTGACGGCCCGTCCGTGGGCAAACGGCCGTCGTGCAAGCGGGCGATCAAGTCGTCCTCGATGCAACCACCGGAGACCGAGCCGATCACCACGCCATCCTCACGCAAGGCCAGCATGGCACCAGGGGGGCGCGGCGCACTGCCCCACGTCTGGACCACGCTGTAGAGCACTACTCGCTGCCCGGCACGGCGCCATTCCAGCACGCTGCGCAAGACATTCAGATCGACGCTGTCCATCAGGCTTTCTCCTGCTGCCAGCCTTGCAACTGGTAGCGAACCGGCAGACTGCGGATGCGCTTGCCGGTAGCCGCGAAGATCGCGTTGCACAACGCCGGAGCGATCGGTGGCACGCCCGGCTCACCGACGCCACCCAACGGCACATTGCCCGCAGGCGTAACCAGATGCACAGCGACTTCCTTCGGTGCGAGGTTCATGCGCGCCACCTCGTACATGTGGAAATTGTCCTGCTGAACCTTGCCGCCCTTAAAGCTGATCTCTCCCAGCATGGCGTTGCCCAACCCCATCACACAGGCGCCTTCGAACTGCGAACGAATCCGCTCAGGGTTGATTTGCGGACCGCAATCCACCGCGATGTCGGCCTTATGGACGATCAGCGTGCCATCATCTTTGACTTCGACCTCGATCACCGCCGCCACGTAAGTGACGAAGCTGTAATGCACCGCCAGGCCAAGACCACGCCCTTTAGGCAATTGACGCCCCCAACCGGCTGCCTTGGCCGCGGTTTCCAGGACGCCACGCAAACGCGCGGTATCAATCGGATAAACCTCTGGGGATTCGCCGTAGTTCCACTCTTCGCTCAAGGTACGCGGATTGATCTGACGATCCGGGCCGAGCAACTTGAGTTGGTACTTGAGCGGATCCTGCCCAGCCTGATGCGCCAGTTCGTCGACAAAACTCTGGATGGCAAAACCGTGAGGAATGTTCGACACCGAGCGATACCAGCCAACCCGGGTATGGGCGGCCGCTTCGGGGTTTTCCAGGCGCACATTGGGAATGGCGTAGGCCATGTTGGTAAAGCCCATGCCCAGTTCGAACGCGCCTTCGTGATTCATGCCCGGGGCGAACAGCGCTGTGATGCTCGGCGCCACGGTGCGGTGCAGCCAACCGGACGGCATGCCGTCCTTGTTCAGGCTGGCCTTGAGATACTCGGCCGATACGGTATGAAAATAGGAACAGTGAATGTCGTCTTCCCGTGTCCATTGCACCCGCACCGCTTTGCCCGGAAAAGCCTTGGCCAGGATCGCCGCTTCGAGGATGAAGTCGGGTTTGGATTTTCGACCGAAGCCGCCTCCGAGCAGGGTGACGTTGACCGTGACTTTTTCGAAAGGGATGCCCAGGCGTTCAGCGATGCGCTCACGCGTCACTTGCGGAGCCTGACTCGGCGCCCAAGCCTCGCAGTGGCCGTTGTTGAAGCGCGCGATGGCGACCATCGGCTCCATCGGTGCCTGCGCCAAATGCGGCAGGTAGTAAGCCGCTTCCAGGCTGCTGTCAGCGCTGTTCATTGCCTCATCGATATTGCCGGTGCTACGCACCACTTTGCCCGGTTTCAGCGCTGCAGCTTCCAGTTCCTTGCGATAGGCAATCGAGTCGTAACCGGCGTTGACGCCGTCATCCCACTCGATCTTCAGCGCCTCGCGGCCCTTGATTGCCGCCCACGTGTTGCTGGCAATCACCGCAACACCGCCCAAAGGCTGGAATTCGGACGGCAGCGGACGACTCTCGATCTGCATGACCTTGATCATGCCCGGGACTTTCATCGCCGCTCGGTCATCGAAGGATTTGACCTTGCCGCCGTAGACCTGTGGTCGCGCCACAGTGGCAAACAGCATGCCGTCGAAATGCACGTCGGCGCCATAAATTGCACGACCATTGACGATGTCTGCACCGTCGATGGCTCGGGTGGCCTCTTTGCCAATGTAACGAAACTCTGAAGGTTGCTTGAGCCGCAAACTGTCCCGCGCCGGCACCGCCAACGAGCCGGCAGCGGCCGCCAGCGCGCCGTAGCCCAGCTCACGACCACTGGGCTGGTGAATCACTTTGTGCAATTGCGCACGGCACTCGGCCACAGGCACTTTCCATTGATCGGCCGCGGCGTGTTCAAGCATGGTTCGGGCTGCGGCACCGCAGCGGCGCATTGGCTCATACCAATGACGCATGCTGCGCGAACCGTCGGTGTCCTGGTTGCCGAAGCGCATTTCATCGCCCGGCGCTTGCTGGACTTTCACCAACGCCCAATCGGCGTCCAGTTCATCAGCGACCACCATGCTCAGGCTGGTGCGTACGCCCTGGCCCATTTCCGAGCGGTTGCAGACCACCGTCACACTGCCATCGGCGGCAATGCTGACGTAGACCTTGGGATCATCGATCCAGCCATTGGGCATGCCATCGGCACCGAATTTTTTCTCTTCGGCAAACGCGCTCTGCCAGCCCCAACTCGCTGCCAAAACCAATGCGCCCGTAGCACCGACGCCTTTAAGGAAGCCACGGCGGCTGAGGTTGCTCAGGACAAAATCATTCGGCAACGGGCTCATGCCTTGGCCTCCTGCAAATGGGTGGCGGCCTGCCGGATGGCGATTTTGATCCGGTTATAGGTGCCGCAACGGCAAATATTGCCGACCATTGCCTCCTCGATCTGTTCGTCGCTGGGATTCGGATTGACCTTGAGCAAGGCCGTGGCAGACATGATCTGCCCGCCCTGACAGAAACCACACTGGGCGACTGCCGTCTCCAGCCACGCTTGCTGAACCACTTGCCCGACCGGATCACTGTGGAGATTGTCGATGGTGCTGACGTTCTGACCCACTACCGAGCCGATTGGCGTGATGCAGCTACGCGCCGGTGAGCCGTCGATATGGATGGTGCAGGCGCCGCACAGGCCCATGCCGCAGCCAAATTTGGTGCCGCGGTAACCCGCCACGTCGCGAATAGCCCACAGCAGCGGCATATCTTCCGTGACATCCAGTGGGTGGTCTTGACCATTTAGCTTCAGGGTAATCATGGACACGCCCGCCTATAATCCTGGTTATGGGGTCGAGCAATCTGCCGCCTGACGCAGCGGTTAGACACAAGCAGATCGACTCAGGCTAATCGGCTCTCTTATGAAAACGACTGGGCTTTCATCGGGCCTTGCTTTGAACAAAGAGATACATCGTTAGGAGGCTAAGTTAAAGCAGCATTAACAAAAAAAACCTGCATACACGAAAGGTATGCAGGGCTCTGGATTCAGATTTCAAGCGTAGCTCAATACTGATTGGGCTCCATTTCCAGTTGAACCTTGAAGCGCTCGGCAATGTCTTTCTGGATTCGTTGCGCGAGGTGCAAAAGCTCCAGCCCGGTCGCCGCGCCGTAATTGACCAGCACCAGAGCCTGCAGCCGATGAACACCGGCATCCGCCTCTCGAAAACCCTTCCAGCCAGCACGCTCGATCAACCAGCCAGCCGCCAGTTTCATTTGCCCATCAGCTTGTGGATAAGCCACCAGGTCGGGGTACTCGCCTTTAAGCTCGGCAACCAAAGCCGCCGCCACCAAAGGATTTTTGAAAAAGCTGCCCGCATTACCGAGCACCGCTGGATCAGGTAGTTTCTCGCTGCGAATACTGCAAATGGCCTGGCTGACGTCGCTGGCGGTCGGATGGCCTATGCCCTGTTCAGTCAAACGTTGGCGAACCGGGCCGTATTCCAGGTGCAGATGCTCGGCGCGACTCAAGGCGAAGCGCACCCGCAGAATCACCCAGCGACCAGCCTCATGCTTGAACACGCTGTCGCGGTAGGCGAAGTTACACTCAGCCAGAGTGAAATCCCGCAGCTCGCCAGTCTGACGGTCCAGCGCGGTCAACCCGGCGAACACGTCTTTGATCTCGACACCGTAGGCACCAATGTTCTGCATCGGCGCGGCACCGACCGTGCCAGGGATCAGGCTGAGGTTCTCCAGACCGGAGAAGCCCTGCTTCAGGGTCCATTGCACAAACGGGTGCCAGGTTTCACCCGCCTCAGCCTCAACGACAACCTGGCTGCCGTCGTCACTCAACAGGCGAATGCCTCGCGTGACCATGCGCAGCACCAACGCCTGAACATCAGCCGTGAGCAACAGGTTGCTACCACCGCCAATCACCAGCAGAGGCAATGCGTGTTCAGCCGCATAAGCCAACCCTTGGCGGACATCTGCGTCGCTACGAGCTTCGGCAAACACCTGCGCACGGACATCAACACCAAACGTATTGAACGGTTTGAGGGAAACCTGCGTTTGCAGTTGCAAGGTCATAACCGTCCCTTCAATTCGATCACCAGCAAATCGCTGGCGCGCTCGATCAAGTCCAGCACCTGCTCGAAACCCTGATCGCCGTCGTAATAAGGGTCCGGCACTTCATCCACGCAAGACTCATAGCGACGCAGAAACAGGTCCAGCTCAGCCTTGCCCTTGGCCGGCTGCATAGCCTTGAGGTTGCGCAGATTGCTCTGATCCATCGCCAGAATCAGATCATAGGTAGCAAAGTCGGCGCGGGTCACCTGCTGGGCACGCTGAGCAGACAAGTCGTAGCCACGCAGCTTGGCGGCGGCTTGGCTGCGCTTGTCCGGCGCCTTGCCGATATGCCATTCGCCGGTGCCGGCGGAGGCGACTTCAACCTGATCCGCCAGCCCCGCCTCACGCAACTTGTGGCGCAGCACGCCTTCGGCCGTGGGCGAACGGCAAATGTTCCCCAGGCAGACAAACAGAACCCGCATCAAACCTCCAGCAGGCGCCGAACGCGCTCGAGATCTTCAGCGGTATCAACACCCGCCGGTAGTGCTTCCAGAGCATCGGCGACGTGAATCCGCACGCCATGCCAGAGTGCACGCAACTGCTCCAGACACTCCGTGTTTTCCAGCCAGCATGGCCCCCAACTGATGAAGTCATGGAGGAAACCGACACGGTAAGCGTAGATCCCGATATGTCGGCGGTAAGGCACACCGGCCGGCAAATGCTCGCGGCTCTTGGCGAAGTCATCCCGTGCCCAAGGCAAGGTGGCACGACTAAACGTCAGCGCCAGGCCATTGAGGTCGCTGACTACTTTGACCACATTGGTGTTGAACAGGGTTTCAACGTCTTCGATCGGTTCGGCCAGCGTCGACATACGCGCTTCGGGATGGGCGGCCAGATTGGCCGCAACCTGATCGATCACCGCCGGGGGAATCATGGGCTCATCACCCTGCACGTTGACCACAATGGCGTCCGCGGCCAGGCCGAGCTTCGTGGCGACTTCGGCCAAGCGATCGGTACCAGAGTTGTGATCCTCGCGGGTCAACACCACTTCGGCACCGAACGCCTTGCAGGCTTCGATGATGCGTGCATCATCGGTGGCCACCACCACCCGCTGGGCGCTGCTCTTGCAGGCCTGTTCCCAGACGTGCTGGATCATCGGCTTGCCGGCGATCATTTGCAGCGGCTTACCGGGCAGACGTGTGGAGGCGTAACGGGACGGAATGACGACGGTGAAGATTGTGGTCATTTATCCAGTCGCTCGTCAGTGCTGAGGGTGCGGGCTTCACTTTCAAGCATTACTGGAATGCCATCACGAATCGGATAAGCCAGACCGGCGCCTTTGCTGATCAGCTCGGTTTTATCGGCACTGAGCTTTAGCGGACCTTTGCAGATCGGGCAGGCAAGGATGTCGAGCAATTTGGTGTCCATGAGAATTCCCTGGATAAAAGCGTTTTAAGGCAAAAGACGAGCAGGCAACAAGCGCATCATCTGCGTATCGAACCAAGCAACGAACGCCGGAGACGGCACTGCGTCGACCGCCAGATACCACCAGTCGGCTGCCGCGAAAGCACGGCACTTCACCGCATCCTTCTCGGTCATGACCAGCGGCAATGACGGCATGAAATTCAAGGCCGCTGCGCTGTACTCTGCGTGGTCGGCAAAAGCATGCGGGACTGGCCGCCAGTGTAGCGTTTCAAGAGTATTGAAGAAACGTTGTGGATTGCCGATACCGGCCACTGCGTGCACGGCCTGTCCTGCCGGGAAGTGGTCCAGCGAGCGGCGTTCCCCAGTCAGCAGATTGACCAGTGTGGTGGGCTCAAGCCTGAAGGCGAAGCCATCGTCGCGATCCTCCGCAGCGCCGTTGTAGAGCAATGCATCGACGCTCTGCAGGCGCTCGATCGGCTCGCGCAACGGCCCGGCGGGCAGGCAGCGACCGTTGCCCAAACCGCGTGCAGCATCGATCAGCACCAGTTCAAGGTCACGGGCCATGCGGTAATGCTGCATGCCGTCGTCAGAAAGAATCAGATCCAGAGGCTCAGCGGCCAGTAATGCCTGCACGGCGCGACTGCGATCCGGGTCGATCATCAGCGGCACGCCGCTGCGCTGGACGATCAGTAGCGGCTCATCGCCGGCGACTTCAGCACTGTGCTCGGCCTCGACCCGCCATGGCAGTTGCGGTGGCTTGGCGCCATAACCGCGGCTGACCACGCCCACCCGCAGGCCGCTGCGCTGGCAATGTTTGATCAACCAAAGAATCAGCGGCGTCTTGCCGGTACCGCCCACCGTGATATTGCCGACCACAACCAGCGGCACCGGCGATTGGTAGATGTCGCCCTCACCGGCCAGAAAGCGTTTGCGCTTGCGCAGCACCACACGTCGATACAACCACTCCAGCGGCTGCAGCAACTTCAGCGCGGGATGGCCGGCATACCAGGCGGCGAGCAGACGATCGGAAAGTGCCATCAGTGAGCCGGCGGCGCCTCGACGGTGGTCATGCGCAAATGGCTGAAACCGAGCTTGCCGGCGGCATCCATGGCGGTGATCACGGCTTGATGCTGGGTTTTGCCGTCAGCGCTGATCGACAAAGGCAGCTTGGTGTCGCCTGCGGACTCTTTCTGCAGCGCCTCCATCAGGCTTGCCAGATCGTTTTTGGGCAGCAATTGGTTATTCACCGTGAACACACCATCAGCGCTGATGGCGATGTCCAGTTGCTTGGCCGCGTCTTCAGCCGGCGAACCGCTGACGGCTTCCGGCAGATCGACCCGCAACTGGGTTTCACGGGTAAAGGTGGTGGTCACAACAAAAAACAGCAGCAGGACAAACACCACATCGATCAACGACACGAGGTTGATGTCGACGTTTTCCCGTTGTTTGCGGCGGAATTTCACGCTTTGCCCTCGACCAGATCGACATCACGGTCGCCCTGCACCACTTCGACCAGTTTGATCGCCTCCTGCTCCATGCCCACCACCAGCTCATCCACGCGGCGTTGCAGGAAACGGTGGAAGAACACCGATGGAATACCAACAATCAAGCCTGATGCCGTGGTGATCAATGCTTTGGAGATGCCACCGGCCAGCACCGCGGCGTTGGTGGTCATACCCGAGCCCATGAACGAGCTGAAAATATCGATCATGCCCAATACCGTGCCCAACAGCCCCAACAATGGCGCCATGGCGGCGATGGTACCCAGTGCGTTGAGGTAGCGTTCGAGTTCATGAATCACCCGCGCAGCGGCTTCTTCGATGCACTCTTTCATGATCTCGCGGCCATGTTTTGAGTTGGCCAGGCCCGCGGCCATGATCTCGCCCAATGGGGAGTTGGCGCGCAGTTCCTTGAGTTTTTCTTTGTTGAGTTGTTTGTCCTTGATCCAGAGCCAGACCTGTCCGAGCAAATGATCGGGAGTAACGCGGCTGGCTCGCAGGGTCCACAAACGCTCGGCAACGATGGCCAGCGCAGCGATGGAACTCAGAATGATCGGCAGCATCATCCAGCCGCCGGATTTGACCAATTCCCACACAGTGACAGTCCCCTCGAAAAAGTGCGCCACTCTAACATAGGGCCTCGACGCACCGAAGACCGTGATGTTGCCTGTCGTCCGGGTTTAATAACCCACGGTTATTTGCTCCCGACCGGATCGCGCCAGAAGCGTCGTTGCTGGCGCATTGCCTCAGGCAGCTTGAAGGCGCCCAACTGCACGCGCAGGGCGCCTTGCTCTGCACTGTCATAAGCAATCATGTCCAGCTTGCGGTAACGCGCCATCACTTGCGGGTGGGGATGACCGAACGAATTGCCGCGCCCGCGCGAGATCAGCACCGCTGTAGGCGACAGAGCGTTGAGAAACGCCATGGAGGACGAGCTGCGACTGCCATGGTGCGGCGCCTGTAGCCAGTCAGTGGCAACGGCCAAAGGACTGTCCAGCAATGCGCGCTCGGCCTGGGCGTCAATATCACCGGTCAATAGCAGGCGTTCACCATTGGCCTGAACCTGCAACACGCAGGATTTCTGATTGCTGTCGGTGGCGGATGGCCATTGCCAGAGTTCGAAACTCACCCCATCCCATTCCCATTTCTTGCCACTCTCGCACGACTGCGCTTGCAGCTCGTCAGGTAAAGCAGCCGGGTCGCCACTCACCACGCGTGCCACCGGCAGCCCTCGCAGAACCGAACGAGCACCACCGGCATGATCGGCGTCGGCGTGGCTGAGCAGCATCAGGTCCAGCTCTCGCACGCCCAGCTTGTGCAGCGACGGCAGCACCACCCGCTCTCCGAGATCGAAATCACCGAAACGCGGCCCGGCGTCATACAACAAAGTGTGATGACGAGTACGCACGATGATGGCTAACCCCTGCCCGACATCCAGCTGCCAGATTTCGGCCTGGCCTTGGGATACTGTTTTGTGCGGCACAAAAACCATCAACAGCAGCATCGGCCAACCCAAAAGCCGCAACGGCAATCCTTTGGGCAATAACAGTAGAAAAGCACCAAGAACGCTTATCCCCCAGACCCAAAGAGGAATCGCCGCGGGCACCCACGCAGGCACATAGCCCGCCACTAGCGCCAGTCCTTGAAACAGCCAGTCGATCAGGCCGCCAGCCAGCCACAGCAGCCCCTCACCGATATACGGCAGCGGCAGGAGCAAGGTTCCCAGCAAGGCCGGAGGCAACACCACCAGGCTAATCCAAGGCACGGCGACTAAATTGGCCAGCGGCCCGCTGATGCTGATGGGCAAGCCAAGAATCAGCAGCAAAGGACACAAACCAATAGCGATCAACCATTGGGCACGGGTCCAGGTCTGCCATCCACTCCAGGCGCCCAACCGTCCGCTGAAGGTGAATATCAACACCGCCACCGCCGCAAACGATAGCCAAAATCCCGGCTGCAAGCTCGCCAGCGGCTCAAGTAACAGGACGGCGTTCAACGCCAGCAACAGTGGCCACCAGGCACCCAAATGCCGAAACCGCAGCCGCCAGAGCAGGACCAGACCGATCATCACGCACGCTCTGCGTACCGGCACTTCGAACCCGGCCAGCAGGCCGTAACCCAACGCCGCGCAAAAGGCCAACGCGCAGGCCCACGGCAACCAGGGCAAACGCCTCGGCCATACCCCATACCGTGCCAGCCCGGCGATCAGCATATAAATCGACCCGGCCAGCAGACCAATGTGTTGCCCGGAAATCACCAGCAAATGCACAGTGCCGGTATCTTGCAGAACCCGCCAATCGGTGGGTGTCAGCCCGGCGCCGTCGCCCAGCACCAAGGCTGCCAACGCACCTGCCCGGCCCTGTGCATCGACGTTCAATAGTCGCTGCCTGATGTCGTCGCGCCATGCCCACTGGGCACTTCTGAGCAACTGCCCGTCCTTGACGGTGCCAGTGGCGCCGATTCGTTGCGCCAGCAACCAGGCGTCGTAATCGAACGCATGGGGATTGAGCAAGCCGCCGGGGCGCTTGAGCTTGACCGCCAGACGCCAGCGTTCGCCGCTGTTGACCGCCGGCCCGCCGTACCAGGCCAACCGCATCGACTTTGGCAATTGAGTCCGCCGAGACTGCGCGCCCTCAAGTTCGAAACGCACCACACCCTCGGCGTTTTGCGGCAAGCCCACCACGCGTCCTTCGACCCAGCGTGTTTGTCCGTCGAGACTGAGCGCCAGACGATCATTCAAAGCCCACTGCGCGCCCGCACACGCCCAACTGAAGCCGAACAGAAAAAATGCCAGTGGATAAGTCCGAAACGGTAAAAGCATCAATCCCAGCACTGGCAACAGCAGCAATAACCAGCTCGGCGGCAGCGCCGGCAAGAAGCGCAGGGTCAACAGACCCAACGCGAGCGCAAACATCCCTGTGCGCATAAGCCCGTCCTTGAAAGTTCATTCTCTCGGAATAGCCGAGTCGCGCGGGGGCAGCTTTATTAATTGTCACAAAGTCTGAATTTGCCATCCGTAGAATCCGGGCATACTTGCCGCTTGAACCGACCGAGAAGCCCTATGCCCCGGCGCCTATTCAAACGTTACATGCCAGACCCGACCAGCATCAGGGAACACAAATCCTTACGCTTTCTCGGCACGCTGCTGCATGACCCGAACCTTTGGCACCTCAATCGCCACTCGGTAGCACGCGCGATGGCCGTTGGGCTGTTTGCCGCGTTCATGCCGATTCCGTTGCAAATGCTATTGGCGGCCTTTCTGGCGATCTCGGTGCGCGGCAACTTGCCGATTGCCGTCAGCCTGGTCTGGTTGACCAACCCGATTACCATGCCCGCAGTATTTTTCTGCACCTACCAGATAGGTGCCTGGCTGATGAATGTGCCAGCCAGAAGCCTGCCTGACGAGTTGACATGGGAATGGATCAGCGGGGAGCTGTCGACCCTATGGCAACCCTTCCTTCTCGGCTCGTTAGTCGCCGGCCTGGTGCTGGGCGCCCTCGGCTATTGCCTGACGATGCTCTACTGGCGCTGGTGGGTCAGCCGGCAATGGAAGCGGCGCAAAAAAAGTCGCCTGTAAAAATGCAAAAACGGCACCCTCGGGTGCCGTATTTGATTTGTAGGTGCTGGCGAAGCCTGCGATCTTTTCGGCGGACAATGCGTGACCGGGCGAACGCGCAGATCAAAAGATCGTCCGAACGCGGCCCGAACCTGCGGCAGCTCCTACGTGCGCATACCGCGCCCGCTGACCAGCAGACGGGCGCATCCGAAATACAGCACTACCGTCGCGACCAGCATAAAGGTGATGGCCACGCTGATCTTGATATCCGACACCCCGAGGATGCCGTAGCGGAAAGCGTTGACCATATGCAGCACCGGGTTGGCCAGCGACACGGTCTGCCAGAACGGCGGCAACAAGGTGATCGAGTAGAACACCCCGCCCAGGTAGGTCAGCGGCGTCAGCACGAATGTCGGGATAATCGAGATATCGTCGAAGTTACGTGCAAACACGGCGTTGATGAAACCCAACAGCGAGAAAATCGTCGCTGTCAGCACCACCACCAGAATGGTCACACCCAAGTGATGCACTTGCAGATCGGTGAAGAACAGCGATAGCAACGTCACGATCACCCCGACCATCAGCCCGCGCAACACGCCGCCCAAGGTGTAGCCAATCAGAATGGTATGCGGCGAAACCGGCGAGACCATCAGCTCTTCGATAGAGCGCTGGAACTTGCTGCCGAAGAAACTCGAGACCACGTTGCCGTAGGAGTTGGTGATCACCGACATCATGATCAGCCCAGGCACGATGTACTCCATATAGGTGAAACCACCCATATCACCGATCTGCCGACCGATCAGGTTGCCAAAGATCACAAAGTACAAAACCATGGTGATCGCCGGCGGTAGCAGGGTCTGCGGCCAGATTCGGGTAAAGCGCCGGACTTCACGGTAGACGATGGTATTGAGTGCAACGAGGTTGGGTTGCAGCTCAGAACTCATACCGCCACCTTCGACAGATTTTTCTCCACCAGGGACACGAACAACTCCTCAAGGCGATTGGTTTTATTACGCAAGCTCAGCACCTCAACGTTCTGTGCGGCCAATTGGCTAAACAGAGCGGTGATGCCAACCGCTTTATCGACCTGAACTTCCAGGGTGTGGCTATCGACCAGGCGGTTCGGATAACCGATCAGCTGCGGCGCAACTTTCATGTCGCTTTTCAGATCGAGCAGAAAGGTCTCGACATGCAGTTGGCTAAGCAACTGCCGCATGCTGGTGTTCTCGACAATCGTGCCATGGTCGATGATGCCGATGTTGCGGCACAGCTGCTCAGCCTCTTCCAGGTAATGGGTGGTGAGGATGATGGTGATGCCTTTCTGGTTCAACTCGGTGAGGAAGGTCCACATCGAACGACGCAGCTCGATATCCACCCCGGCAGTCGGTTCGTCGAGGATCAACAGGCGCGGTTCATGCACCAGTGCGCGGGCGATCATCAGCCGGCGCTTCATGCCACCGGACAGCGAACGCGACGGCACATCACGTTTGTCCCACAGACCAAGCTGGGTCAGGTATTGCTCGGCCCGCTCCTTGGCGATTTTCGGCGGGATACCGTAGTAGCCAGCCTGAGTCACGACAATGTCGAAGGTCTTTTCGAACTGGTTGAAGTTGAACTCTTGCGGCACCACGCCAATGCAGCGCTTGAGCGCGGCGGGTTCGCGATCGAGGTCATGACCAAAGATACTCACCGTGCCGCTGGTCTTGTTCACCAGGGTCGAGAGAATGCCGATGGTGGTGGATTTGCCGGCGCCGTTCGGGCCGAGCAAGGCGAAAAAATCACCTTCGGCGACATCCAGATCGATACCACTCAGGGCCTGGAAACCGTTGCCGTAGGTTTTGGTTAGCTGCCGGATGGACAGAGCGGAACTCATATCGGATTTACGCACCAAGAAGGGAAGAAAGTTACAAATAAGGGCGGACCGCACGCAATACAACGGCGGCGCACAAGACCAATGGTGCTTGTCGACGCCGCACAAGTACAGTCACCTGTATTGATAGTCAGTATTAAGTCAACGCAGTCATCACGGCTTTCTGATAAGCCGGTCGTTGCTTCAAGCGCTCATACCAGGCCTCTAGATGGCGCATTTGCGGGCGGTCGACGGGCATCTCAAACCAGGCATAAATAAAGCTGCCCAGCGGAATATCGCCCATGCCGATTTCATCACCGGACAGATAAGGATGCTCGGCCAGTGCCTGATCGACCATCGAAAGCAACTCGGCACAGGTTTTTTGTGCGGCATCGATCTTGACCCAATCTTGCTGATCCGCCGGGGTGCGCAACACACCCCAGAACAGATGACGGAACGGTTCGGCAAAGGTCGAGGTGGTCCAGTCCATCCATTTTTCGGCAGTGGCCCGCGCCTGTATATCCGCCGGGTACCAGGCCGAATCGGCGGCATGCTTAGCGCACAGATAACGCACGATGGTGTTGGACTCCCAGAGTACGAAGCCGTCGTCTTCGATCAGCGGAATTCGGCCATTGGGGTTCATGGCACGGTATTCAGGTGTATCGACCACACCAAAGGCACCGCCCGCGTCCACTGCCTCGTAGGTCAGACCGAGCTCTTCGGCGCACCAGAGTGCTTTTCTGACATTCGACGAATTTTTCCGACCCCAAATTTTCAGCATGACCGCCCCTTGATGGATGAATGCCGGGGCAGTCTACGCCGGATCAGGCCCGACTCAAATCGGTCTGCATATCACCCAACAGGACTGGCAGCTGATCGCTGAACAAATGCGGATAGCATTTTTCCAGATGCTCGAAGAAAAACGCTTCAGGCACATCCGCGAACGGCCCGTGATCCACCAGGTACTCCATCGACTGCTGCCCCTGGCGATTGAACGGGTGGAACACGCTGTCGTTGACCCCGTCGAACTCAAGCGGCGCCACATCGAATAGCTCACACAGCTTCTGGTTGAACGCCGGCGTAGCCTTGACCCAACGCCCATGCAAATACAGCTCGGTGTAGCCGTGCATGGCGAACACATCGCTTTTGAGTAGCTCGATCAAACGCGGGGTAGACAGGTGATTGCGCACATCCGCCAGACCGATCCGCGCGGCGATCCCACAATGCCGGGCGCATCCGGCCAGTAAAGTGGCCTTGGGTACGCAATAGCTTTCACCCGTCGCCAGCGCGTAACTGCCGCGCAAGGTTTCAGGATCACGGCTGAACGTGTAAGGGTTGTAGCGCACGGCCTCGCGCACCGCGTAATAGAGATTGATCGCCTGTTCGAGTGGGTCACGACTGCCGCCGCGATGTTTTTCGGCGAACTCCACCACCGCGGGGTGGTCACTATCGATGAAGCGGCCGGGACTCAGATACTCGTGCATGAGAACAATCTCCTGGGGAAGCCACGAGTCTAGCGACAGCCCTGGTACAGAGATAACGACGTTTCGGCCAAACATCAGCGCTTGCCGCCCCATTTGCGGAAGATTTCAACCGTCCGCAATTGAGTTAACTCACGAATTTCACCCAATGCTTCCCACGTTTTCAAACACATCGCTCTTACCACCCTGTTTCGCGGATGCCGTCTAAGCTCTATGGGTGGTTTTGCCCTTGGTTTCACGGAGGATTAAATATGCTGCTGTTGTGGATACTGGTTCTGGTGGTCGGGATTGCCTATCTGGCGCATCGCCGCACCGCGCCTCTGCCCGCTTTGGGCGTGGTCGCCGTCTATCTGCTGGCGATGGGCGCCTTCAGCCATGCACCAGGCTGGCTGTTACTGATTTTCTGGGTGATGCTCGTGGCAGTGGCCGCGCCCCTGCTGTTGCCGGACCTGCGACGCAAATTTTTCACTGCACCGCTGTTCAGCTGGTTTCAAAAGACCTTGCCGCCAATGTCGCAAACCGAACGCGACGCCATTGATGCCGGCACGGTCTGGTGGGATGGCGAACTGTTCAGCGGTCGCCCGGACTGGAACAAACTGCTGGCCTATCCGAAAGCGCAACTGAGCGAAGAGGAACAGGCGTTCATCGATGGCCCGACCGATGAGCTTTGCGCCATGGTCAGTGACTGGCAGATTGGCCAATCGATGGACCTGCCGCCAGAAGCGTGGGATCACATTAAACAGCACGGCTTTTTTGCCCTGATCATTCCCAAGGAGTTCGGCGGTAAAGGCTTCTCGGCCTACGCCCACTCTCAAGTGGCGATGAAACTGGCAACCCGCAGCGGCGACCTGGCATCCACCGTGATGGTGCCCAACTCCCTCGGTCCGGCCGAACTCTTGCTGCATTACGGCACCGACGAACAACGCAACCATTACCTGCCCCGGCTGGCCCGCGGCGACGATATCCCCTGCTTTGCTCTGACCGGCCCATTGGCGGGTTCCGATGCAGGAGCAATGCCGGACACCGGGGTCATTTGCAAAGGTGAATGGGAAGGTAAAGAAACCCTCGGCCTGCGCCTGAACTGGGAAAAGCGCTACATCACCCTCGGCCCGGTTGCCACCTTGCTCGGCCTGGCCTTCAAGGCTTATGACCCTGAGCATTTGCTCGGTGACGAAGAAGACCTGGGCATCAGCCTCGCGTTGATTCCGACCGACACTGCCGGTGTGGAAATCGGCCGCCGCCACCTGCCGCTGGGCGCCGCGTTCATGAACGGCCCGAACGCCGGCAAGGATGTATTCGTGCCACTGGAATTCCTCATCGGCGGCCAGGAGATGCTCGGCAAAGGCTGGATGATGCTAATGAATTGCCTGTCGGTCGGGCGCTCTATTTCGCTGCCGGCCGTCGGCACTGGTGCAGCCAAGTTCACTAGCCTGGTGACCGGCCAATACGCGCAGGTTCGCGAGCAATTCAACGTACCGCTGTCAGCCTTCGAAGGGATTCAGGAAGCAATGGCCCGAATCGGCGGCAATGCCTGGCTGATGGACGCCGCGCGGATGCTCACCGCCAATGCGGTAGACCTCGGCGAGAAACCCTCGGTGCTCTCGGCGATTCTCAAATACCACCTGACCGAACGCGGCCGCGAGTGCATCAGCCACGCCATGGACGTCCATGGCGGCAAGGCCATCATCATGGGTCCGAACAACTACCTCGGCCGCAGTTGGCAAAGTGCACCGATCTGCATCACGGTCGAAGGCGCGAACATCCTCTCACGCAACCTGATGATCTTCGGTCAGGGCGCGATTCGCTGCCATCCGTTCGTACTCCAGGAAATGGCCCTCGCCGGCCGCGAAGACCAACAACAGGCGCTGATCGAATTCGACGGTCTGCTGCTCAAGCACATCGGTTTTGCCGTAAGCAACGCCGCCAGCACTTTGGTGTTGAACCTTGGTCTTGGGCATTTCGAGCGCACGCCAGGGGACAAACTCAGCCAAGGCTACTTCCGTGCCCTCAACCGTCAGGCCGCGGCCTTCGCCATGCTCGCCGACCTCAGCATGATGCTGCTGGGCGGCGAACTGAAACGCCGCGAACGCCTGTCCGCGCGCCTCGGTGATTTGCTGAGCAACATGTATCTGGCCTCCGCTGCACTCAAGCGTTATCACGACCTCGACTCACCGGAGCATCTGCATCCACTGTTCGCCTGGGCCATGGAAGAAAGCCTCGGCCAGTCCGAACGCGCATTGGACGAACTGCTCACTAACTTCCCGAGCAAGGTACTCGGCTGTCTGCTGCGGGTGGTGGTATTCCCGCTCGGTCGTCGGCACAAAGGGCCGTCAGATAAGCTGGAGGCTGAAGTCGCTGCCGTCATCGGCCGCGCCAAAGGCGATCCGACCCTCGAGGAGTTACTGGGGGGCTGCTATCGCCCGCAATCGACAGAGGATCCGGTCGGCGCCCTGCAGCACGCCTGCACCCTGCTGAGCGCCGCCCAACCGCTGCAGAAAAAACTCCATACGGCGCTGAAAAGCGGCCAGGTCAAACCTGTTGCCGGCGAACATGCCATCGATGCCGCACTGGAGGCTGGCGTCTTGCAACCGGTTGAAGCCCAGACCTTGCGTGAAGCAGAAGCAGCGCGGCGCAAGGTCATCGACGTCGATGACTTTGCCAAAGACGAACTCACGCTGAGCGAGGGTAAAACCCGCTAAGCCAGTCCGTATAGCTGTTCAATTATGAAAAGCGGGTGCCGGAGTTATATACTCTCGCGCCCGTTTTGCTTTAGTTCTAGAGGACTCCCGTTATGCTCGACCACACTCTCGCCCTGCTCGCACACTTGCGCAGCATCCTGGTCGCCTTGGGTGAAGCCGAACAAGTGCCGGAAGAAAGCCATGAACTTTTCCTCGAGCGCTTCGACGAACTGATGCTGCAACTGCCGGTCGACCCAATCGAAAGCCAGTACCTGGGGCAGGACATTATCTGCCAGGTCATCGCACGTTATCCGCAGATTGCCCACCTGGTGCCACGCGATCTGCTGTGGTACTTCGCTGGCGACTGTCTGCACTTCATGCCCGACGACGAGATCAGCCTGTACCAAGCCCTCGAAGATCGTCGTTATGAAGCTGAACAGAACGACGAACCGTTCGACTGGAACCAGGAAAAACAGCTGCTGTCGATGTCGAATCAGGACAGCAAGCACTGATCCACGATCAGTAACGCAAAAGGCCCGCTCGGTTAAACCGACGGGCCTTTTTATTTGCTCAAGAAATGCTGCGCGAGGAAGACCGCGTTCGGACGATCTTTTGATCTTGGGTGCCGGCGAAAAGATCGCAGGCTGCGCCAGCTCCTACACCGACCGGGTACACCCGCAATTCCCAGGTGCATGCATATCCTCGTAGGAGCTGCCGATAGGTTGCGATCTTTTGATCTTGTGTTTTCAAAGCAACCCGTCACTCTCCGGGAGCTCGTACGCCAGTGCAGCTTTACTGGAAACACTCAACCTGCCCGGCTTGCTCAGCGTCGGTTCCTTTTCCAGGCACTCCACCAGATAGTCGATCAACACCCGCAGCTTCGGCGGCAAATAGCGCGTCGGCGAATGCAGCAGCCAGGCGCCGCCGTGATACGAAGCGAGGAACGTCCAGTCCGGCAGCACCTGCACGATCAGCCCCTGCTCCAGCGCATAACGGGCGGTGAAGTACGGCAAGCTACCAATCCCGATATGCTGAAGCACCGCCCCCAGTCGCACGCCAGTGTGGTTAGCCGCGTAACGTCCGCGCACACCCACGGTCACCGCTTTGGTTCCCTGCTTGAACTTCCAGCGTGCATCACTCGGCGTCTCGCCCAAATAAATGCAACTGTGATTGAGCAGATCATGAGGATGAGTGGGCGTCCCATGCTCGGCCAGGTACTGCGGCGTCGCACACAGCAAGTGATCGATGGTCAGCAACTGGCGCCCGACCAGCCCGGCGGGAGGTCGATCAGTGATACGAATGGCGAGGTCCACGTTATCGTCGATCAAGTCCACGTTGCGGTCTTCGAGCAACAACTCCACATCGACCTTCGGATAGCGACGCAAGAACTCCGGCATGTGCGGATGAATCACAAACCGCCCCACTGCCTTGGGCACACTCACTCGTACCAGACCCTCGGCCTCATGGGTGTACTGGCCACTGATTTCCATCACCGACCTGGCCGCACTGACCATCTCCTGACAGCGCTTGAAGACCTCTTCGCCGCCGTCGCTGAGCCGTAACTTGCGCGTGGTGCGTTGCAGCAGTCGGGTGGCCAAGGCTTTTTCCAGTCGCGAGATGCTGCGACTCACCGCAGAAGGCGACGAACCCAGTTGCCGTGCCGCTTCCGAGAAACTGCCGGTCTCGACAACCTTGACGAAAATCGCCATTTCACCCAGCAAAGGAAGTGGAAGATTTATGCTCACAGCGCAACAGTCCTTTGATGTTTGAATGGATTATCACGCAATTCCCGCATCCATATAATAAAAAATAGAAATTCTAATAAGAGTATGGAATATGACGCTTCGCCTCTTTTTCCATAGTGATGACCTCAAAGCCAATGTGGAAGTCCTGGATTGCACGCCCTATGAGAACGAATTTGCCGTGGTCCTGCGCGCAACGCTCTTTCACCCCCAAGGCGGTGGGCAACCGTTTGATACCGGCTGGATTGGCGAAAGCCAGGTAGTGCGCGTCACCCAGGAGCCCGACCGAATCGTCCATTACGTGAACCACCCGGTAAAGCTGGGGATGGTGCAAGTACGAGTGGATGAACAGCGCCGCCGGTTCAACACCCGAATGCATTCGGCTGGCCACTTGATCGGCCACTTTGCTGAAACGCTCGGCTGGACCCCGATCAAAGCCCATCACTGGCCCGGCGAAGGACGGGTTACCTTCAAGCCGGGAGAACGTCCGCAGGACTTTGATGTCGACACCCTCCAGAACGTCCTGGATCAATGGATTGCCGATGACCTGCCGCGGCTGATTTCCCTGCGCGAGGGCACACGCGAAATCGGTTTCGGCGAGTTGCCCGCTTACGGCTGCGGCGGCACCCATGTACGTCGCCTACAGGAATTAGGCACGGTCAAGATCGCTTCTCTCTCACAGAAGAAGGGAACGCTTTCGGTTCACTACAGCGTGGACTGATCTATTCGGCGATGTCGCTCCAGACACGATGCGATTTATCGCCTGAAGCAGGCGCAGCCCGCCTTTGCGGGCTCAACGACATATCTTATAGATGGACCTTAGACATGATGCTTGACGTCGAGCGTCTCGATGAGACGTGCATAAAAAAACTCGCCAATGAAGAAGTGCTGGCCATTCGTGTGAGGGGGTTTCTCCCTGAGCCACTGGCGATCCGGATTGGCGACAAGATTCTCGCTCCCGGCTTTGAGGGCTATATCAACGCGCCCAGCATCGGCCGCATCGGCATGGCCTTTTACGAGGCAGAAAACCAACCACTGCTGATTGAAGATTACTTTGAACGTGCGATATCAAACATCGCAGAACTGCGCACTCGCTGCGCACCTTACCCCTCACCGGTCGACACCCTGCGCTGCATGCTGGATGAGTCCTGGCCGGCCGGCGCGCACCTGGAAAACCTCTACGGTCGCAAGATGTACGTCGGCCTGTCGCGAGTGGTCAAACCTGGCGTGTGCTTTCTCGCCCACCACGACATTTTCGCCAAGGATGCTCCCGACAGCTTTCAGGCGCGCAGCCTGGAGGCGCAGTTTGCCTGCAACGTCTACCTGAACATGCCGTCCGAAGGCGGCGCACTGCAAATGTGGGACGACGACATTTCACCCGATCAATTCGATGAAATGCGCGGCGATAGCTACGGTATCGACCCGGCCCTGCTCGGCCCTCCCTCGCTGGAAATCCTCCCTGAACCGGGCGACTTCATCATGTTCAATTCCCGGCGCATGCACTCGGTCACCCCGGGTGTGGCCGACCCGCGATTGAGCCTGTCTTTTTTTGTCGGCTATCGGGGCAATGCCTCGCCCCTTACTTACTGGAGTTGAAATGCTTTCGAACTACCTAGGCGAATTTCTCGCACTGGCTACGATCCACTTTCTGGCAGTGGTCGCCCCTGGACCGGACTTCGCAGTCACTATCCGCCAGAGCGTGCGCTATGGTCGGGTGGTCGGGTTGTGCACAGCCATCGGTATCGGCGCAGGCATTTCGGTGCATGTGCTTTACACCTTGCTCGGGGTTGGCGCGCTGATGCACACCACACCATGGTTGCTGAGCGTCGCCAAGGTCGTCGGCGGCGCCTACATCCTGTATCTCGGCGTGAGCCTGCTGCGCAGTAAACCGAAAACCGCTGTTGAAGGTGGTCACGCTACGCCGGAGCAAATGGAACGTCAGACCTTGCCCAAAGCGTTCATGACCGGATTCCTGACCAATGCCACCAACCCCAAGGCCACACTGTTCTTCCTGGCGATTTTCACGACGGTCATCAGCGCTTCGACGCCATTGAAGATTCAAGCGCTTTACGGGGTCTGGATGTGTTTTGTGAATGCCGCGTGGTTCGTCATCGTCGCGCTGTTCTTTTCCAGCGCCCGCGTGCGACTGCTGTTCATGCGCATGGGCCACTGGTTCGAACGGACCATGGGCGTGATCCTGATTTTGTTCGCTGGGCGATTGATCCTGTCGATGTGATTTGACTCACAATGCAAAAGGCCCGCTCAGCATGACTGGCGGGCCTTTTTTACAGTGTCGAGTTCACACTGGATCACACATAACGCACAAACAAAAACGCCGCTCAGAGAGCGGCGTTTTCGTGAAATGGAGCGGGAAACGAGACTCGAACTCGCGACCCCGACCTTGGCAAGGTCGTGCTCTACCAACTGAGCTATTCCCGCAAATGGCGTCCCCTAGGGGACTCGAACCCCTGTTACCGCCGTGAAAGGGCGGTGTCCTAGGCCACTAGACGAAGGGGACACGCTGCCCGGAACACATGGTGTGTGTTCCAGTGCCCAGACCCGCATCCGAAGACTTGGTTCTGGTTTCACTCAACCCTGCCCGAAAGCAAGGCTGTTTAAAATTGGAGCGGGAAACGAGACTCGAACTCGCGACCCCGACCTTGGCAAGGTCGTGCTCTACCAACTGAGCTATTCCCGCAATGGCGTCCCCTAGGGGACTCGAACCCCTGTTACCGCCGTGAAAGGGCGGTGTCCTAGGCCACTAGACGAAGGGGACACACGTACAACATTCACTACTTACTGCGCTTTGCTGTGTGCTTTACGCTGTAAGTGGCGCGCATTCTATGTATGGATTGGGAAGTCGTCAACCCCTTGATATAAATATATTTAAATCAATGACTTCGCTATGGTTTCGGGGACCGTTTCGGCATTTCCCCCGCCCAGGCTTTGGCGCCTATATTCTGGCACCCGACAAGACGTTATAGTCCAACGCAGCAAATGATGGCAATGTGCATCCATCCAATCGCCACCTTTGAATAGCGACGCGACAACGCGTTTCAACTCGTCGCGCAGCCCTATGCGCTCAAATACTAAGCCACTACACTCGCACGCAAACCCTATAAAGAGGTCTTAACGGTGACACCACTCATGATCACCCTGCTAGTAGTAGCCGGGATCGCAATACTGATCGCCATTGGCTACATGAACCATGTGGTGGAAAACAATAAGCTGGAAAAAGCGCGCACCAAGGTCGAACTCAACGATCGCCTGCGCCGCTGCGGCGAAATCACCGAGACCTTCCCCGGCCAATTGATGACACCGGCACTCAAACTGCTGTTGACCCGGCTGGAACTCAATGTCACTCAGCGCCTGCTGAGCCTGAACAAATCCGACGCTTCTATAAAGGCGCGGATAGCCGAACTCAACACACTGGTCGCCCAAGGTGAATCGATTCCGGTCAACAACCCGCCGGCACCGATCCAGACCGAAGCCAAGGCCAAGGATGTACGTTTTCTATTAGAGGCGTTGCACGGCCAGATTACTCGGGCTGCACAGGATGGCTTTCTGCCAACCAATGAGGCCAAGCACTGGATCAGAGAGATTCGCCATATCCTGGTGCTGCTGCATATCGAGTTCTTCAACAACCTGGGGCAGCATGCCCTGCAACAGAACCAGCCTGGTCAGGCGCGCCTGGCGTTCGAACGTGGCGTGCAGTACCTGCGTAAGCAACCGGAACCGGTGGTTTACAACGAGCAGCTCAAGTACCTGGAGAAACTCCTGGCACGCGCAAACTCAATGGTACTGACCAACATTCAGCCGGCAGAAGATGAAGTCAATGAGTTGACCGAAGGCCTGAAGACGGTAGAAGCCGACGCTGACTGGAAGAAGAAAGCGATTTACGACTAAGAGATGCTGCTTGCCGCATGAGCAACTCGTGCGGCAAGCGTCGACTTGCCTAACCAACATCAGGTTAACCGAGCGAGCGCCTTCGCGAGTGAGATCGCCAAGATCGCAGCCTTCGGCAGCGCCAACGCCGACCGGGTACACCCGCTAATTTGCAGGCCTACACAAACCCCGTAGGAGCTGCCGCAGGTTCGGGCTACGTTCAGACGACCTTTTGGCAGGCACCCCATACCTCGCTGACGGCATCGAAGCTCGCGCCCTACAACCGGAAGTGCCCGACCATCCCCTTCAGCTCTGCCCCCAACTGCGCCAGCTCGATGCTGGACGCTGCATTGCCCTGCATCGCCAATGACGACTGATCGGCACTGGCGCGAATGCTGGTGACGCTGCGATTAATCTCTTCGGCCACCGAACTTTGCTGTTCGGCGGCAGCGGCGATTTGCTGGTTCATCTGCTGAATCAACGATACCGCGGCAGCAATGCTGCCCAGAGCGCTTTCGGTCTGCAACGCATCGCTGACGGCCAGTTTGACCAACTCACCACTGCTCTGAATTTGCTGTACCGAAGAATCTGCGGCCGAACGCAAAGCGCTCACCAGCCGTTCGATTTCCTCAGTGGATTGCTGAGTACGCCTGGCCAATGCCCGCACCTCGTCGGCAACCACCGCAAAGCCCCTGCCCTGCTCTCCGGCGCGCGCCGCTTCGATGGCCGCATTGAGTGCCAACAGATTGGTTTGCTCGGCCACGCTTTTGATCACGCCGAGCACCGTGCCGATGTTTTGTATTTCCGCACTGAGGCTTTCAATGCTGGTGCTGGCCGAGGTGGCCGAGTCCGCGAGCTGCTCTATACGCTGCATGCTCTGGCGGACCACCTTCTGACCGCTTTCAACCTTATCGTCGGCCCTCTGTGCAGCCTGGGCTGCCTCTTCGGCGTTGCGCGCCACGTCATGCACGGTAGCAGTCATCTGGTTCATCGCCGTGGCGACCTGCTCGGTTTCTTCTTTCTGGCTGCTGACTTCGAGATTAGTCTGCTCAGTCACCGTCGACAGCGACTGAGCCGAACTCGCCAACTGCTCGATACCGGCCTGCAAGCCACTGACGATGCCACTGAGCCCAGCGCCCATCTGCTGCATCGCCAGCATCAGTTGACCGATTTCGTCACGGCGCGTTACCTCCACCGTCGCACTGAGATCCCCCGCCGCTATCTGTTGGGCGACATGGATCACGCTACGCAGTGGTGCAACAATCAGACGGGTAATCACCCACGCAGCGATCAACCCGACAAGCAGCGCCAATGCCGACGAGCCAACAATCAACATTGAGTTCTTTTTAAGCTGCACCTGCATCGACTGATCTTCGGCCGCATAGGCCTGATCGACCCGATCAACCACTTGCGCGGCGCGCTCATGCAGTTGCAGGGAGACCTTTTTCTCCTGCGCCAGCAAACCGGTGTATTCGGTAAGCTTTTCGCTGAAACTGGCGATATGTCCGGCCACTTCGTTGAGGACCGTCTGATACCCCGCGTCCTTGACTGTTGCCTTGAGCTGCTCGGCCTGGGTCAGCGCCTGGTCAGCCTGTTCGATCTTGCCTTGCTCCCCACTCTCATCCTCACCCTTGCGGCTCTGATCCAGACGCACGCGGGCTTCATTCATCGCCTGCAACATCAACCTGGATACCTGACTGACCTGATTGGCTTGCTCGATAAACTCTGCACCCTCCTTACCCTGGGACTCCTTCAGCGTATAGGAACCATCATCGGCAAGACCCGCCTGGAGCACGTCGAGGTTGTTGGCGACGCTGGAAACCGACCAACTGGCCATTTCCAGCGCAAGATCCTTGGACTGGGTTAGCTCGACGAACTCATCGAAGGCCTTGCGATAAGCCCCAAGTGCCTGTTCGACGTCGTTCATCACCGGCACGTTAGCCGCCGACTGCGCCTTGAGTTGCGTCGCCAGCGTGATAAGGCCGTCAACGCCTTCATGCAAGGCATCGACGGTTTTCGGGTCGCCATGCAGGGCATAGTTCTGCTCCAGCAAGCGCACTTTAAGCAGGCTACTGTTGAGCGATGACATTTGCTTGAGGCCATCGAAACGATGACTGATTTCCTGTAGGGACCACACGCCTATAGCCGCCACCAAGGCCGTAAGGAGCAATACCAGAAAAAATCCGACACCCAGCTTTTTCGCCATACCGAGGTTGGCAAAACGTCCTTGAACGGCCGTAATCATTGCGCTTAGTCCCCTTCCAATGCCGAATGGCACAAAGGCCATTATCTATTTGTGCAGATTCGCAATGGGCCGCCCTTGAGCACAAGTCTCTGGCGTCTGAATAATGGCAAAAAGCTACGTTCAGGTCGTTTTCAGGATGGTTTAGGTCGATCCGACAGAGCGGCTGGTGAAGCGGCTCCACCCCATCGCGACATCTTCATACCATCGGGTCTTATCCTGGGGCCGAAGTGCAGAACGTTTTCCACAGCAAAACGCCCCGGGCCAGTGAGGCCCGAGGCGCTTAAAAGGTCAAAGACCCGGCATCCAGTGAATCGCAAGCTGCACCGTTTGAGTAAACAGCATTGCAAGGCAAGCCCGGGTTTTGTAGGCGTACCTGATCAGAGTTTCGCAGCGTGCCGTTGGTGGCGCTCCATGTAGCGCTCCACATAGGAGCACGACGGAATCACTGTGTAGCCCATTTGCTCTGCGTACTCGAGCGCCTGTTCGGTCAAAGCGGCAGCTATACCTCGGCCACGCAGTGCGTTGGGCACGAACGTCCGATAGATGTCCAGGGTTTGCTTACCCAGGTCCATATAGGTCAGGTAGGCACGATGACCGTCCACATTGGTCTCGAACTGATGACCAGCCTGGTCATGGTGGATGGACAACGCCTCGCTCATCACTACTCCTCGCGGGTCTTGGATTCTGACCCCTACCTTACCGATGTTTTTCCGGCGAAGGAACAACTACGCCACCCCGTGCCTGTCTGGACACCGAGAAAAGCTTACCGATCTCGCACAGCTGAGCACGTTTCAAATAGTAGGCGCCATTGCCGTAAATGCTCAAGGCGCGCTTGTCATCGCGTAGCTCCCGCTGGCGCAGCTCTGTGTCACGTAGAGATGGCCCGACCGAACACCCCCTGGTCGATAGCCTGTGCATTGCCGGATGTTGAGACTTAAGACGAGCGCCCTGCCTTAAAGTCACCACAACATGGACAAAGATACGTGAGCCGATCCGCAAATTCTGAACACAAGTGTAGACCGATCAATATAGACCTACTTCCCCCTGCACTCCAAAACAGCCCCGGGCACCAAAAATTGCACTCATGCCCCACTATCAAGCAGCTCACTCAGCCCGGGCCTCACAGCTGCATACTTTTTATACAGTCTCATGAATAGTTGCTCGAAAAATATTCAAGGCCTAGAATATTTTTTACTTCTTGCGCAACGTGAGTTTACTTACTACAAGTAATGGGTAGTATGTACGCCGGCTATTTCCTCACTCTGAAGAGATAGCTCTTTAATAGAAAGTCCTTGAAGGGGAACACGATGAACAACGTTCTGAAATTCTCTGCTCTGGCTCTGGCCGCAGTTCTGGCTACTGGTTGCAGCAGCGTATCCAAAGAAACCGAAGCACGTCTGACTGCTACTGAAGACGCAGCAGCTCGCTCCCAAGCTCGTGCAGACGAAGCGTATCGTAAAGCTGATGAAGCTCTGGCTGCTGCTCAAAAAGCACAACAGACTGCTGACGAAGCTAACGAGCGTGCTCTGCGCATGCTGGACAAAGCTAGCCGCAAGTAATAATCCTTCGGGATTGTTATCAAGCCGATCCATTCTTGGATCGGCTTTTTATTGCCCGGATTTTCTGACGGCAATAAAAAACCGCCGAAGCTGTGAAGCCCCGGCGGTTTTTTTAGAGCGATTACTGTTGCAGATCAATCGCTGCGTCGGACACCAACGGCGCATTGTTCGGTACGGCGATTTCTACCGGCAAACCATCTTCAGCAGCGACCACGTCACGCACCACATCCCAGTTCATACGCAAGTTTTTCGCCAGGTCTTCACGCTTGAGCAAGGCGTTGATCACCGCAGTGTGCTTGTCGACTACGGACGGATTACCGTTGTCATCCAGCGGCGTATGCGCTTCAAGATAGACTTTTCCGCCGCTCATACCGAATTTGTACGGATCGTTGAGAATGCGTACCGACGTGCCCACCGGCACCATGCCGGCCATTTCCAGAACGTTATTGTTGAACATCCGGAAGCAGCCATGGCTGGTACGCATGCCAATGCCAAATTTCTTGTTCGATCCGTGGATCAGATAGCCCGGAGTCCCGAGAGTGAATTTGAACGGCCCCAGCGGGTTATCCGGGCCTGCTGGCACCACGTTCGGCAAGGGGTCGCCATCAGCGGCGTGCTCGGCCTTGATCGAGGCTGGAGGTGTCCAGGTCGGGTTCGGGGTTTTCGCGACAATGCTGGTGTGGGCAATCGGCGAGCCCCAGCCTTCACGACCGATACCCAGCGGGAAGGTGTAAACCACATTCCGGCCTTTGGGGTAGTAGTACAGGCGATATTCAGCCAGGTTGATCACAATGCCTTCACGCGGGCCCGGCGGCAGAATGAAGCGCGTCGGCAGCACGACCTCAGTGCCCGCGCCCGGCAACCATGGATCGACACCCGGGTTAGCCGCAACCATCTCCAGATAGCCCAGGTCGTAGGTCGTGCCCAGATCGGCGAAAGTATCTTCATACTTGGCCTTGACCACTTGCACCTGTCCGACGATATCTTCACCAGGCGGCGGTAACGGTAGCTCCAATGCTGCAACGGGGCCCGCCACACACAAGGCGGCAAGAGACAGGCAGCGGGTGACGGCGGGAAAACGCGGCAACATCCGGAAAATCCTTCGCATGATCAACGAGTAAAAGAAAGATTGTACACCGCCGCCCACGGCTGCGGGGGGCAGCTCGGCGGACCGGTGTTGCAGGCGTAGAAAATCCTGGTTAAAGCTCGAAGCGCAATTCCGGCCAGATCGGCGACGTGCCACGTTTCTGTGATTCGAGAATTGCCCGACATAATGAACACAGGCGCTGATCCTGGAAAACCGTCCGGTCGACGCTCGACCAGCGCGGCTGAGCCGGTAACAAGGTACCGCACAGCGTACGGTCGGCCGAGCCGCCCAGCTCCAGTTGACGCGTAACCAGATGCACCCGGACTTCCTGGCAGGCGAACAGATCCAGCTGTTCATCAGGCTCGATCAGTTGATAGGCAAACAAGGACCAGGCGGGACGCGGCATCGGGGGCTCCAAATCGGGGCGCCACCTTAGCCGAAAGACTGCCTGTAGAAAAGTGTCAAAGCAGCGGTTTTAGCGTCGGCCAGACATTTTCCAGCAACTTGCCCTGAGCCACCGCCGCCGGGTGAATGCCATCGGGCTGCATCAGCTCGGGAATCCCGCCCACCCCCTTGAGAAAAAACGGTACCAAAGGGATCTTTTTCTCCTCGGCGAGATTGCTGTAAACCTCGGCAAAGGCCTTGGTGTAACGCACGCCATAATTGGGTGGCAACTGCATGCCCAACAAGAGCACTTTGGCACCGCTGGCACGGGAGCTGTCGATCATCGACGCAAGATTTTGTTGCAATTGAGCTGGCAGCTGACCGCGCAGGCCGTCATTGCCACCCAACTCGAGGATGACCAACTCAGGTTTATGCTCTGCAAGCAGCGCTGGCAGGCGCGCCTGGCCGCCAGCACTGGTGTCACCGCTGATGGACGCATTGACCACTTTATCGGCAAAACCTTCGCTCTTGAGCCTCTGCTCCAGCAAGGACACCCAGCCCAAGCGGGTATCCAGGCCGAAAGCCGCGCTGATACTATCGCCAACGATCAGGACAGTACCCGCCGCTGCGTTCTGGGCCATGCACATCAAGGCCAGGCCAGCACTTAAAAACCACACACGCATCGGACTCTCCATGGGCGCAAGCATTCTCACTGCGCGGAACCTTAGCAAAGTGGTTCCCAGCGCGGAAGGTGAACTGACCATCCTGCACGAACTCAACCTGGAATTGAACAAGGGCGACAGCCTGGCCATCGTCGGCGCCTCCGGTTCCGGCAAATCCACCCTGCTCGGCCTGCTGGCCGGTCTCGATCTGCCCAGCAGCGGTGAAGTCGTGCTCGCCGGTCGAGCCCTGAGCACGCTGGACGAAGATCAACGCGCACGGATCAGGGCCGAGCATGTCGGCTTTGTCTTCCAGTCCTTTCAGTTGCTCGACAGCCTCAACGCTCTGGAAAACGTCATGCTGCCGCTGGAGCTGGACGGCCGCAAGGACGCCCGCGAGCGCGCCAGGGAGCTGCTCGAACGGGTTGGCCTGGGCCAGCGCCTGAGTCACTCGCCCCGCCAGCTCTCCGGCGGGGAACAGCAACGGGTGGCGATTGCCCGCGCGTTTGCTGCGCAGCCCACTGTGCTGTTCGCCGATGAACCTACCGGCAACCTCGACAGCCACACCGGCGAGCGCATTAGCGATTTGCTCTTCGAACTCAATAAAGAAAGCGGCACGACCCTGGTGCTGGTGACTCACGACGAACGCCTGGCGCATCGCTGCCGGCGTCTGATCCGCCTTGAAGCCGGCCTGCTGGTCGCCCCACTGGAGCCTTGATGGCACGCCTGCCGCTGTTGCGCCTGTTCAGCCTCGCCATCCGTCAATTACTGCGCGATGCCCGCGCAGGCGAACTACGGGTGCTGTTCTTCGCCTTGCTGGTCGCCGTGGCGGCAAGCACCGCCATCGGCTATTTCGGTGCTCGCCTGAACGGCGCCATGCTGTTGCGTGCGACCGAATTTCTGGGGGCCGACTTACTGCTTGAGGGCAGCTCGCCAGCACGACCGGAACAGATTCAAAGCGGCACCGAGCTTGGCCTCAAACATGCCCAAGTGGTTGAGTTCTCCAGCGTCATCGCCACCGATAACGGTATTCAGCTTTCCAGTATCAAAGCCGCCGACGATGCGTATCCATTACGCGGCGAGCTTAAAAGCGCCGTCGCTCCTTACGCACCGGAAGAAGCCGGTGGTGGCCCAAAACCCGGTGAAGCCTGGGTCGAGGCCCGCCTGTTGCCCGCGCTGAATCTGAAGATCGGCGACAGCATCGATGTCGGCATGAAAACCCTGCGCCTGACCCGGGTGCTGACCTACGAACCGGATCGCGCCGGCAATTTCTACAGCCTGACGCCCAGGGTTCTGATCAATCTGGCAGACCTTGAGGCCACTGGCGTGGTGCAGCCCGGTAGCCGGGTCAGCTACCGTGAACTCTGGCGCGGCACAGCGCCCGCCCTGGAAAGCTACCGACAGTTGATCAAGCCCGGCCTGGCCGCCAACCAGCGATTGCAGGACGCGCGCGATGGCAACCGGCAAATCGGCGGCGCCCTGGGCAAGGCCGAGCGTTACTTGAACATGGCCAGCCTGGTGGCGGTGTTACTTTCCGGCGTGGCGGTCGCACTTAGCGCTACCCGCTTCGCCATCCGGCGCTTCGACGCCAGCGCATTGCTGCGCTGCCTGGGTTTGTCACGCCGGGAAACCATGCTGTTGTTCAGCGTGCAGTTGACCGTACTCGGCCTCTTGGCCAGCCTCAGCGGTGCCCTGCTCGGCTGGTTTGCCCAGCTCGGTTTGTTTTATCTGTTGCACGACCTGCTGCCGACCGATGTACCACCTGGCGGTCTGCTGCCGGCGATCGCCGGGATCGGCACCGGGCTGGTGGCCTTGGCCGGGTTCGCTCTGCCGCCATTGGCCGCCCTGGGGCGTGTTCCACCACTGCGAGTGTTGCGCCGGGACATGCTGCCCATCCCCTCAAGCACCTGGATGGTCTATGGCGCGGCATTGGCCGCCCTTGCGCTGATCATGTGGCGCTTGAGCCTGGACCTGGTGCTGACCTTCGCCCTGCTCGGCGGCGGCGTGATTGCCGCGCTGGTGCTCGGTGGCCTGTTGTTGCTGGTGTTGCAGAGCCTGCGCCGATTGCTGGCGCGTGCCTCCCTGCCGTGGCGTCTGGGATTGGGCCAGTTGCTGCGCCATCCGCTGGCAGCTGCGGGTCAATCGCTGGCCTTCGGCTTGATTCTGCTATCGATGGCGCTGATCGCACTGCTGCGCGGCGAACTGTTGGACACCTGGAAAAACCAGCTGCCCAAAGACGCCCCCAACTATTTCGCACTGAATATCCTGCCCGCCGACAAAGAGGCTTTCACCAGCCGTTTGATTGAGCTATCCGCACAATCGGCGCCGCTGTATCCGGTGGTGCCGGGAAGGCTGATCAGCATCAATGGCGAACCGGTGCGGGCAATCGCCAGCAAGGATTCCGAAGGTGATCGGGCCATCCAGCGCGATCTTAGCCTGACCTGGGCTGCCAACTTGCCACCAGGCAACGTCCTTACACAGGGCTCGTGGTGGTCTGAACAGCCTTCCGGTGACATACCGGGTGTTTCGGTCGAGGCCAAAGTGGCTGAAAGCCTGAAGCTCAAACTAGGCGACCATCTGATCTTCACCGTGGGCGGGGTCAATCGCGAAGCGCAGGTCACCAGCCTGCGTACGATCAACTGGGATAACTTTCAGCCGAACTTCTTCATGATCTTCCAGCCGGGGACCTTGAAGGACCTGCCGGCGACCTACCTGACCAGCTTCTATCTGGCCGCCGGTCACGACCAACAGATCATCGACCTTTCGCGGGCCTTCCCGGCAGTGACCATTCTTCAGGTCGAAGCGTTGCTCGCGCAGCTGCGCAGCATCCTCGCCCAGGTCACGCTGGCGGTGGAGTACGTGCTGTTATTTGTCCTGGCGGCGGGGATGGCGGTGCTGTTTTCCGGTTTACAGGCAACGCTGGATGAACGCATTCGCCAAGGCGCACTGCTACGTGCCCTAGGCGCGGAGCGGCAACTGCTGGTCAAGGCACGGCGTATTGAGTTCGGCTTGTTGGGCGCAGTCAGCGGTCTGTTGGCCGCATTGGGTTCGGAGTTGGTGAGCCTGGTGCTTTACCGCTATACATTCGATCTGGTCTGGCATCCACATCCGTGGCTGCTGCTATTGCCGGTGATCGGCGCGCTACTGGTGGGTGGCGCCGGAGTGTTCGGCACACGACGGGCCTTGAACGCCAGCCCTCTGACTGTCCTGCGCGAGGGTTGATTAGCTCGGGTCGGGCTCCATGAGCGCCGGCCCGTGCGGCAATCTATTTGACGTATTCGATTTTATTTATCCACCACTCCATGTCGCCATTGGGAGTAGGAACGACCACGTCGTCTCCGACTTCTTTCTTCAGCAACGCACGGGCCATCGGCGAATCGATGGAGATGTAATCCATGCGTTCGTAAATCTCGTCGTAGCCGACTATTCGAAAACGCTTGGTTTCACCGGCTTCATTTTCAATCTCGACCCAGGCACCGAAAAATACCCGCCCCTCCTGCTCCGGTGAGTACTCCACAACCCGCATATCTTCCAGGCGCTTGCGGATGTAACGTACGCGGCGGTCTATCTCCCTGAGCAGCTTCTTGTTGTATTGATAGTCTGCGTTCTCGCTTCTATCACCCAAGGAAGCCGCCCAAGTGACTTTTCGGGTGGTGTCCGGGCGTTTCTCTCGCCAAAGGTAATCCAGCTCCTTTTTCAGGGCCTCATGACCCTCCTTCGTGATTATTTTCGTGCTCAATGGTCTGCTCGCTTTTCCTGGCGCGGCGGCCAGCTTACCACTCAGAAGTTCGCTGCAAACCCAAGGCTCGCAGCAATTTCTTCGTCCTGATTACCCGCTCAAGCCTTCTCGACCAACGGGTAAAGCGCCTCATCGAACTGCGACAGACGCGGGAACTCGATGGGTTGGTCGTCGGCGATGTTTTCCAGGCGTTGCTGATAGCTACGCAGGAAGTCCTTGCGCGCCTCGTCACTGATGTACGGCACATGCCAGGCCACGAACGGCTCCAGCACGTCAAAGCCAACGTAAGCCAACGTGCCACGCAGGATCGGGCGCAGCATGTCTTGCAGCGGTCCATGAATCGCACCGTCGCCAAACATGTGTTCACGGCCGCCCAGCGTCACCGTCACCAGTGCTTTCTTGCCACTGAGCCCGCCCTGATCGTAGAAACGTTTGCCGCCATAGCAGACGCCGGAAACCAATACCCGGTCGATCCAGCCTTTAAGCATCGCTGGCGCCGAGAACCAGAAAATCGGGAAGTTCAGAATCAGCAGGTCGGCCCACAGCAGCTTGTCCAGTTCCTGCTGGATATCTGCCGCCAGCGACTGGCTTTTAACGCCCAGACGTTGCTCCAGCGCATAGACCAGATAGTCCGGATTCTCCCGCGAGGAGAAGTCATCGGCGCTGGCCACCGGGTTCCAGTTCATTGCATACAAATCACTGACCTGTACCTGATGCCCTTGGGCTTTCAGGGTTTCTACCGCCTGGTCGCGCAAGGCTGCGCTAAAGGAGTTGGGCTCGGGATGAGCGTGGACGATCAATACATTCATGGGAATTCCTTAGACGTTTTCAAGCTTGGACGGCGAAGGCTGGCCAGCGCGCTGGGCGAGCAGGTGATCCAGCCAGTCGGGATCCATTTCCGGTTCGGACGAAAACAGCAGTCCGGTGTAGTCCTGATGAGGCGGTGTGAAGATCGCGCTGCGGGTGCCGTGGTCGACTACCCGTCCGCGCTGCATCACCACCACTTCATCGGCAATTGCACGCACAGTGGCGACATCGTGAGTAATGAACAGGTAAGCGACGCCAAGCTGCTGCTGGATACGGTTGAGCAATTTCAGAACCCCTTCGGCCACCAGCTGATCCAGCGCGGAGGTCACTTCGTCGCAAATGATCAACTGCGGATCGGCCGCCAGCGCCCGGGCAATACAGATGCGTTGCTTCTGCCCGCCGGACAATTCGCGGGGCTGACGCTCCATGAAGGTGGCAGGGTCCAGCTCAATCATCTCCAGCAACTCGGCGACCCGCGCACGCATGGCCTTGCCCTTCAGGCCGAGGTAAAACGTCAGCGGCCGACCGATGATGTCGACAATGCGCTGGCGTGGATTCAAGGCGGTGTCCGGAATCTGGTAGATCATCTGAACCCGCCGCAACTGTTCCTTGCTGCGCTGACGGAAGTCCGCCGGCAAAGCCTCGCCGCCATACAGCACCTGACCGGAAGTCGGCGGCAGCAGGCCGGTAATCAGCCGCGCCGTCGAACTCTTGCCGCTGCCGGACTCGCCGATGACGGCTAGCGTCTGTCCGCGATACAGGCTCAACGAAACATCGTGCAAAACCGGCTGATGGCCGTAGCTGGCGCAGGCCTTGCGCAGCTCCAGTAACGGAACTTCCTGTTGCGGACACGGCTTGGGTTCGGTGCGAAAGCTACGCACCGCCCAGAGTGATTTGGTGTAATCCTCTTGCGGGTCGCGCAGCATCTTGCGGGTCTCGGCTTCTTCCACCAGTTTGCCGTGACGCAGGACCATGATCCGGTCGGCCATTTGCGCAACGACTGCCAGATCATGGCTGATGTAGATGGCCGCGCTGCCGAATTGCGCCACCGCGTCGCGAATCGCCGCCAGCACTTCGATCTGGGTGGTCACGTCGAGTGCGGTGGTCGGTTCGTCGAAAATGATCAAGTCGGGATGGCACGCCATGGCCATGGCGGTCATGACCCGTTGCAGTTGCCCGCCGGACACCTGATGGGGATAACGCTGGCCGATCTGCTCGGGATTGGGCAGGCTCAGCACTCGATAGAGTTCTACCGCCTCGGCTTCAGCCTGAGCGCGGCTGATGCCACCATTCTTGACCGCCGTTTCTACGTGCTGATCGATCAAACGATGCGCTGGGTTGAACGATGCCGCGGCGCTTTGCGCCACATAAGCGATGCGCAGCCCACGCAGTTTGCGCAGTGTTTCGGGTTTGGCCTGCAGCAACTCCATGCCGTCGAAGCGCACCGAGCCGCCGGTAATCTTGCAGCCGTCACGGGCATAACCCATGGCTGCCAGGCCAAGGGTTGACTTGCCGGCGCCGGACTCACCGATCAGGCCCAGCACCTCGCCGCGCTGCAACGTCAGGTCGATGCCTTTGATCAGTGGATGCCAGGCGTCTTCGTAATGACCTTCGATATGCAGGTCGCGGATTTCCAGCAGCGGCTTGTCGTTGTTGAGGGTTGGCGTGTTCATGTTCAGCACTCCTTGAGGCCGCTGGATTTGTGCAGCATCCAGTCGACAACGAAGTTGACGCTTACGGTGATCAACGCCACCGCCAGAGCTGGCAACAATGGGCTGATGTCGCCGAAAGTGATCAGCACCGCGTTGTCACGGACCATGCTGCCCCAATCGGCAGTCGGCGGCTGAATGCCCAAACCCAGGAACGACAGCGCACTGATAAACAGAAAGACGAAACAGAAACGCAGGCCGAATTCGGCAATCAACGGCGCGGCGGCGTTGGGCAACACTTCACGGGTCACCAGCCACCACAAGCCTTCGCCACGCAGGCGCGCGGCTTCGACGAAGTCCTGAACCACGACGTTCATGGCCACCGCCCGTGACAGACGAAACACTCGGGTGGCATCCAGCAGCGCGATCACCAGCACCAGCGAGGTGGCGGTGGTGCCGACCACACTGAGAATCAGCAAGGCGAAGATCAGTTGCGGAATGGCCATCAAGATGTCGACTACCCGTGACAATCCCTGATCGACCCACCCACCCTTGATCGCGGCGATCAGCCCGCTCAAACCGCCGAGCAGAAACGCCAGTACGGTGGTGAGAAAGGCGATGCCCAAAGTGTTGCGGGCGCCGTAGACCAAACGACTGAACATGTCCCGACCGAGGTTATCGGTGCCCAGCAGGAATTGTCCGCTCCAGGCCGCAAAGCCGTCGCCGACCACTTCGGTTTCGCCATAAGGCGCCAGTACCGGGGCGAACAGCGCCACCAGAATGTAAATAATGATCACCAGAATCCCGAATTTCGCACTCAGCGGTGCCCGGGCCAGTTCTTTGAGCAGGCTCATGTTCTACCCCTTCGGATGCATCAGGCGTGGGTTGCTGGCGATGGACAGCACATCGGCCGTGGTATTGAGCAGAATGTAGGTCGCGGCAAAGATCAGGCTGCACGCCTGCACCACTGGAATGTCGCGTTTGGCCACCGAGTCCACCAGCAATTGGCCGAGACCGGGATAGACGAACACCACCTCGACCACCACCACGCCGACCACCAGATACGCAAGGTTCAACGCCACCACATTGACGATGGGCGCCAGCGCATTGGGCAAGGCATGGCGCAAGATGATCCGCGACTGGCTGATGCCCTTGAGCCGCGCCATTTCGATGTACGGGCTGGCCAGCAGGTTGATCAGCGAAGCGCGGGTCATGCGCATCATCTGTGCAATCACCACAAGACTCAGCGTCGCCACCGGCAGGACCGAACGTTCCAGCACCGTGCCGAAGGACGCGTCCGGCGCCAGATTGGAAATGCTCGGGAACCAGTTGAGCTTCACCGCGAACACCAGAATCAGGATGTAGGCAACGAAGAACTCCGGGAAAGACACCGCGCTCAGCGCCGAGGTGTTCAGCAGACGGTCGAACCAGGTGTTGCGATATAGCGCCGCCAGCATCCCCAGCACCAGGGCCAACGGCACCGAGACCAGTGCAGCCAGCGCCGCCAGACTCAGCGTGTTGCCCAGCCGCGCGCCGATCAGTTCGGCTATCGGCCGCTGGTTAGCCAGCGAGACGCCAAGATCACCTTGCAGCAGGTGCCAGATCCATTGAACGAAGCGGGTAAAGGGCGGTAAGTCCAGCCCCAACTGAGTACGGAAAGCCGCCACGGTTTCGGGCGTCGCTGACTGGCCGAGCATGGCCTGGGCGATATCGCCCGGCAGCATGCCGACCGCCAGGAAAATAATCACCGACACCGCAAACAGTGATAACAGCCCCAAAGCCAAGCGCTGCAACAGCAGCTTGAAAATACTATTCAACGCAGGATCCTCGAGTTGGCGCTGGGGTCGCCGACCTGCGCACAGGCCGGCAATCAACGATCAGATGTTTAGGCTTGCCACCAGCGCTCGATAACCCGCAGGCCATCCAGTTCGCCGTAAGGAGCCGTTTGACCGCCATGACTGACCTTGTTCGAACGCGCGGCAACGGAGCTGGCGAACAACGGCACAATCGCCCCGCCATCGTCACGGCACAGCGCCTGCATTTCGTTGTACATCTCACGGCGCAACGGGTCGTTCATCTCGCCTCGGGCGGCGTTCAGCAGCTGGTTGAAGCGCCCGTTGTCCCAGTGGGTTTCGTTCCAGGCCGCGCCCTTGGCGTAACCGATGCTGAACATACGGTCAGCGGTCAGGCTGCTGTACCAGAACGAGGTGGTGAACGGTTGTTTCATCCAGACGTTGGAGAAGAAGCCGTCTGCCGGTTCGCGCACGACGTCGATATCGATACCGGCCTGGCGCGCTTGCTCTTTAAACAGTACCGAGGCGTCCACCGCACCGGTGTAGGCGGCGTCGGACGCTTGCAGGCGCACCTTGAGCGATTCGACGCCGGCCTTGCGCAGGTAGAAACGCGACTTGTCCGGGTCATAGGTGCGCTGCTCCAGCGCGGTATTGATAAAGCGGCTGCCGGGCTGGATCGGATGGTCGTTACCGACCAGACCGTAACCGTGCAGCACCGAGGCCAACAGGGTTTCGCGGTTGATGGCGTGCTTCATCGCCATGCGGATATCGTTGTTCTTGAAGTCCTGGCTGTCGCACAGCATCGGGAAAGTGTAGTGCTGCGCACCCTTGGTTTCTTCGATCACCAGATTCGGATTGCGCTTGAGCAGCGCCACGGTTTTCAAGTCGACCTTGTTGATCACATCGACTTGTCCGGTGACCAGCGCATTGACCCGCGCCGCACCATCGGCAATCCCGATCAACTCGGCACTGGCGAAATGCGCCCTGCCCGGTTTCCAGTAATCGGGGCTGCGTTCCAGTGCCATGCGCACACCCGGATCGAACGCCTTGAGGCGGTAACCGCCAGTGCCGACACCAGCGTGCCAATCGGCTACACCGTCCTTGCTCGGCATGATCACCAGGTGGTAATCGGCAACCACATAGGAGAAGTCAGCGTTACCCGAATGCAGCTCGAAAACCACTGCGTCGGTGCCCTGCGCGCGCACGTGGGCGACATCGCCCAATACGGTCTTGGCTGCCGATGTGGACTTCTCGCCAAGGTGGTGATTGATCGACGCCACCACATCTTCGGCTGTCATGGTCTTGCCGTTGTGGAACGTCACGCCCTGGCGCAATTTGAAGGTCCAGATACGCGCATCCGGCGACGATACCCAACTCTCTGCGAGCTCGGGAATGGCGCTGCCATCCACGGCAATTTCAGTCAGGGTGTTGTACACCGCCGAGAAGCCAACGAAAGTGAACGTGTCGCTCCAGGAGCCAGGATCCAGTGAGTCCGTGGTGCTGGCACCCGCTAGACCAAGGCGCAGCACACCGCCCGGCTTGGGCGTCGCTTCCTGGGCAAAGGCCCCGAACGGCAGGCCCATGGAGAACGCAGCAGCCACCATCCCGGCAGCGGCGCTGTGTTTGAGAAAATCCCGGCGAGGAAGATTGCAGTCATGAATCGCTTGAGTAATTTTGTTTTTGTTATCGCTCATTGCATTACCCCTGATGAATAGCAGAGAAAATGATTCGAAGGTTTTACCGAAGCTGCTAGTATTCCTAATTGTTACCGTAACAAAAACATTAGCGATTTCACAACGTAAATTCCATGCCCGGACGGGTAATTTTCAACGATGGAATAATCCGGTTTTTACAGGGAGCCTTTTCGCCTCATGAGCCAGTCGACCCGTTTGATCACCGCCTCTTACATTCTGTCGTTCGTGGCCGCCAACGCGCCGCAGAGGCTGCGCACCGAAACCATTGCCAAGTGGGTAAAAACCCACCCGACGCGGGTGCGCAATCTGGTTTCGCAGATGGTCAAGGCCGACATTCTCAAGTCCTGGCGCGGTGCTAAAGGCGGGCTGACGCTGGCCAGACCCGCCAATGAAATCACCCTGCGCGAGGTCTATGACGCGGTGCAGGAAAGCTCGCTGATTGCCGAGAAAATCGACAACCCGTTTTCTGGCATGGAGGACCATTGCAAGGTGTTTGAAGTCTTCACTCAGCTGTTCGCAATGCTGGAAAACAACATGCGCCTGGATCTGGGAACCATCACCGCCGACCAGTTGTTCGTGGCCTTCGATACACCGCTTGAAAACCGGGCTTGAGGCGATTGCAGTGCACATTCCCTGTGGCGAGGGGGCTTCGAACGCTGCGCCCCCTGTAGGAGCGAGCTTGCTCGCGATGGACTCAAGGGCGACGCGTTTATCCAGCAAACACGCGTCATCGTTAACGTCCATCGCGAGCAAGCTCGCTCCTACATGAGGCCGTGTTCCCTCGCCACAATTGATCACCAGTCTTTCGATTTCCGTATCACATTTGCATCGCCTTCACTTCGACAAACTCGGCCAGCCCTTCTTCGCCCCACTCGCGACCGTTGCCCGACTGTTTATAGCCGCCAAACGGCGCCTGATAGTTGAACGCCCCGCCGTTGATAAAGCACTGCCCTGCACGCATTTGCCGGCCCAACCCGAGTGCGCGCTCAGTGCTGCCAGCCCATACGCCGCTGGACAGGCCGAACGGCGAGTCGTTGGCCATTTGTATCGCGTGCGCTTCATCCGTGTAGGGAATCAGGCACAGCACCGGGCCGAAGATTTCTTCCTGGGCGATGCGCATCCGATTGTCAACATCAGCAAACAGCGTTGGCTTGACGTAAAAACCGCGCTCGAACTCGTCGGCGGTTTCGCCGCCGCACAGCAGGCGTGCGCCCTCTTGCTGACCGACTTGAATGTAGTCACGCACGGTACGTCGCTGCGCCGCCGAGCACATCGGACCCAGGAAGCTCTGCGGGTCGAGCGGATCGCCCATGCGCAGGCTTTGGGTCTCTGCCAGGGCCAGTTCCAACGCCTCGGCATAGCGGCTGGCGGGCAGCAACATGCGGGTCAACGCGGTGCAGGTCTGCCCGGAGTTGATCATCACGTCCTGCACGCCATAACGCACGGCTGCTGCCAGATCGGCATCTTCGCCGATCAGCAATGGCGACTTGCCGCCCAGCTCCAGACAGACCCGTTTGACCGAAGGCGCTGCCGCCTGCGCCACACGAACGCCAGCGCCGGTGGAGCCGGTGAACGACACCATGTCCACGTCCGGGTGTTTGGCCAACGCTTCACCGACCTTCGAACCCGGCCCGCTAACCAGATTGAACACCCCGGCCGGCAGGCCAATGGCTTCGATCATTTCGGCCAGCAAGAAAGCATGCAGCGGGGTTTCCTGACTCGGTTTGACCACCACAGTACAACCAGCGGCCAGCGCCGGCGCGAGTTTGCCGATCAACTGATGCAGCGGGTAATTCCACGGATTGATGAACGCGCAGACGCCGACCGGCTCGCGGATCACCAATGAGTTACCAACCTCGCGTACCTCATCCATCAGCCCGGCGATTTCGATGTACTGCTCAAGCCCGGCAATCGGTCCATCGACTTGCACCGAGCGGCACCATTGAACCGGCATGCCGAGTTCGGCGGTGATCACCTCCGCCATCTCGTCTGCCCGCGCGCGCAACTGGTCGGCCAATCCGCGGATGTAAGCTGCACGCACACTGGACGAGGTTCGCGACCATGGGCCGAAGGCCTGCCGTGCTGCGGCCACCGCGCGTTCGACATCACGCTCGTCGCCCAACGGCACCACGCCTGCAACGTGTTCAGTGGCCGGGTTGATCACCTCGGCCATGCCCTGGCCAGAAGGTGTCTGCCAGGCGCCGTCGATAAAAAGAGCCGTGTATTTACGCATCAACCAGTATCTCCATCAATTCATTGGCGCAGCGCGCGATACGCTGGCAGGCATCACGCAGCGGTGCGGCGCCGAGCACCAGACCCAAGCGAATATGCCCGGCGGCGCTGGGGCCAAACGCTTCACCGGCCAGTACCGACACACCGTGTCGATCCAACAAGCGGTCGGCGAATGCCTGGGCACTGAGCCCGGTTTCGCGGATGTCGACCATCACGAACATGCCGCCATCGGGTTTCAACGCACGCACGCCGGGGCAATCGGCCAAACATTCGCAGACCAGATCCCGGCGCAGGCGATAGGCCTGGCGCATGGACTCCAGTTCCGGCAGTTGGGTTTCCAGCGCGACTACCGCGGCGTCCTGAATGAAATCCGGAGAGCCATAGAGCATGCACAGCGCGAGGTTTTCCAGATGCTCGGCGAGTGACTGCGGCGCGACCACCCAACCGACACGCCAGCCGGTCATGGCGTGGGACTTGGACAGACTGTTGAGCGTCGCGGTGCGCTCGGCCATGCCCGGCAAACTGGCCGGGCTGATATGTTCACCCTCGAACAGCAACTCGCTGTAGACCTCATCGGAAATCAGCCACAGATCATGAGCGATGCACAGTTCGGCCAGCACCTGCCAGGTTTTGCGCGGCAAACTGGCGCCAGACGGGTTGTGCGGACTGTTGAGCGCCAACGCCCGAGTGCGCGGTGTAATGCGCGCGGCGACGTCTTCAGGTAATACCCGAAAGCCGTTCTCGGAACGCACTGGCACCGGAATCACTACCGCACCGCAGGCACCGAAGACCGCTTCATAGGTGACGTACATCGGCTCGGCGACGATCACTTCGTCACCGGGATTGAGCACGCACTGCGCAACGCTGAACAACGCACATTGCGCGCCAGCCAGCACGACAACCTGATCGGCATCGACCTGCTGACCACTGCGTTGGTGATGGCGTTTGGCAATGCTTTCACGCAAGGCACGCTTGCCGCGTACTTCGGCGTAATGGGTATTGCCCGCCAGCAGGCTATCGATGGCCGCTTGCACGATCGGCACCGGGGTATCGAAATCCGGGTCGCCGACCGAGAGCAGCAGAATATCTTTGCCCTGCTCCTGAAGCGCCAGGGCACGGTAATGAATTTCCCAGGCCGCAGCGCCGTCACCGGCGATACGTTGGGTCAGATCGGAAAAACGCATGATGGTTTGTTCCTTATTGAGGGTTTAACCGACCAGCGCACAGGCGTGCTTGAGTTCGATCAGGGTCACGCCGTTTCGGCTGAAACCGGCACGCAGCTCGGTTTGCAGTTCGTCCAGGCTCTGCGGCTGCGTCACGGTGCAACCAAAGGCGCGGCCCAAAGCAGCAAAGTCCGGGTTGCGCGGCAGCACGCCAATGGGCTCGATATCCAACCCGATCATGTCGTCGCGGATCTGCCCCAAGGCATCGTTGTTCCACAGCAGCACCACCAGTGGGCTGTCCAGCTCTTCCACAGCCGTCGCCAACTCTTGCGCGGTGTAGAGAAAACCACCGTCGCCAACCAACACCAATCCGGGCCGATTCGGCGCACCGAACTTGGCCCCAATACCCGCCGGCAAGCCGTAACCCAAGGTGCCGTAGCCCGTCGGATGCAGCCAACTGCGCGGCGCATTGCTGCTGAAGGCGTAATTGCCGGTGTAGGCCAGTTGGGTCATGTCGCTGCTGATAAAGGCGTTGTCCGGCAATTCAGCCGAGACGCGGTCGAGAATCGCCTGATGGATCGACTGCAAAGCCCCGTGCCCGGCCTTGACCGCTTTACGCAACGAGTCGACTGCTTGAATGGCAGCACTCGCATCGCGTGCGGGTTCGGGCAGACGCGCCAGCAAAGCGGCCATGGTTTGCTGTGCATCACCCTGCAAGGCAACGGCGCACGGGTAAAAATCGTTGAACTTGCGCGAGTCGATATCCACCCGCAGCAGCTCGGCATTCAGCGGCAGACGCTCACGCCAATAGTCGGTGTCGGCCATCTCCGTGCCGACCGCGAGCACCACATCGGCTTCGGCGATCAGCTTCCAGCCAGGCTCCACGCACAAGGTCGAACCGGCATTCAGTGGCGCATCCGGCGGCAACAAACCCTTGCCGGCGACGCTGCTGAAAAACGGCGCAGCCAGTCGCGTGCTCAAGGCCTCAAGCGCTTGCGCCGCATTCAGCGCACCGCCACCGGCGATGATCATCGGGCGGCGCGCCGCCTGCAGTTTCGCCACTGCCAGATCCAGCGCCTGGGCGGCCGGTACACCACGTCCCGGACGGCGTACCACTTCATTGCTCCAGTCACGCGTCACCGGCGCAGCCAGTACATCCAGTGGCACGGAAATATGCACCGGGCGCGGACGCTCGCTGTCGAACACCGCGTAAGCGCGGGCGATCAGTTCGGGCAAATCCTCGGCACTCGAGGCCACCGCCGAGAACGCCGTGATCGGCGCGGTCATCGCGCGCTGATCCTGGGTTTCGTGCAGGCAGCCCCACCCTTTGCCCAGACTGGCCGTGTGGTTGACGCTGGAAATCACCAGCATCGGAATCGAGTCGGCGTAGGCCTGGCCGATAGCGGTCGCGGCATTGGTCACGCCGGGGCCGGTAATGATGAAGCACACACCCGGTTTGCCACTGACCCGCGCATAGCCGTCGGCCATGAAACCGGCCCCTTGCTCATGACGGGTCAGCACATGGCGAATGCCGCTGCCAGGCAAGCCGCGATACAGCTCCAGGGTATGCACACCGGGAATACCGAACACGGTGTCGACGCCGTAATTGGCCAACAGGCGCACCAGGGTCTGGCCGCCGGTCAAGGTTTTGCTTTGCATGCTCATATCCTCAGGCCTGGCCGAGGCGAATCAACGCATCGACCGCAGTCGTGCCTTGGGCACCGACCAACAATGGGTTCACATCAAGTTCGAGCAATTGCCCGGCGTTTTCACAGGCGAAGTCCGCAACGGCACGGATTGCGGCAACCAGCGCGTCCAGATCCGCCGCTTCGCGACCGCGAAATCCTTGCAGCAACGGTGCGCTACGCAGGCTCAGCAACGCCGCGCGAATGGCCCCGTCATTGGTCGGCAACAGCAGGCTGCGGCTGTCCTGGAGCAGCTCCACCAGAATCCCGCCAGCGCCGATGACCAGCGCCAGCCCGAAGTGGGTTTCACGCTTGATCCCCACGATCAACTCGGCCAACGGCGGCGTCGCCATGCGCTCCAGTAGCACGTGATCGAACGGCACACCCGGCGCGTAGTCGGCAATCCGCCCGCGCATCTGTTCCAGCGCGTCGCTCAATGCCTGCGCATCGCGCAGGTTCAGCGCCACGGCACCGGCTTCAGTCTTGTGTGGCAATTGGGCACTGACTGCCTTGAGCACCAGTGGATAACCCAGGGAATTTGCCGCTGCCAGCGCGTCGATTGGGGCACTTAGCAGGCCTTGCGGCGTCGGCAGGCCAAAGGCACGCAAGGCCTGCTTGGACTGCCATTCATCCAGCAACTGCCCCTCACCTTCCAGCGCCTGTGGACAAATCGGCACCAATGCCGACTCACCGAGTGCCAGCAATGCCTGACGATTCTGCTGATAACCGGCGATCCGGCCCCACGCGGCCAAACCATCTTCCACACCTTGCAACGCCGCCACGCCGCGGGCATGCAGACGTTCACGGGCGCTGGCCGGAAGCAGTTCGGGGAAAGCAGAGGTGACGAAACCGGTCTTGCCATGGCGGGTCAGCGCCGAGCAGTACAGCTCCAACAGCAGATCACATTCCTTGCGCTCGCCGGTCGCTTCTGACGGGTAATCAAGCACCAATACGGCGGCATCGGCTTCAGTGCGCAGGGCGCTGTCGAGCATCTTGTCCAGCGCTTCTCGGTCACCCCAGATCGCCGTGGTGAAATCCAACGGGTTGACCAGGTTGGCGTAGCTCGGCAGCACTTGATCCAGTTCGACCCGCTGGCTTTCGTCGAGTTTGGGCAGGCTCAACTCATTGCGTTCGGCGTAGTCGGCAATCAGCCCCGCATCGCCACCGGAACAGGCCAGTGCGATCAGGCTCTTGCCTGCTGGTAAATTGCCGCAAGCGGCGGCTTTCAGGGTTTCGACAAAACTCACCGGACCGCTGACGCGAATCACGCCGAGGCGATCGAACAGGCTGTCATACAGCGCATCGGAACCCGCCAGCGAGCTGGTGTGGCTGAGAGCCAATTCGGCGCCGATCTGCGACACACCGGTTTTCAGTGCGATGATCGGAATGCCCTTCTCCAGCGCCTTGTGCGCCGCGCGGGCAAAGCCTGGAACGTTCTTCAACCCTTCCAGATGCAAGCCGATTGCCGTGACGCGCGGTTCATCGAGCAACACATCCATCAGTTCAGCGATGCCCAATTGCGCCTGGTTGCCGACTGAAGCCATGTAGGCCACCGGCAACGAGCGGTCACTCATGGAGAGGTTGTAGGCGAAGTTGCCGCTCTGAGTCAGTACCGCCACGCCCTTCTCGACCGTCTTGCCGCCATGGGCGACCGGCCACAACGCGGAGCTGTGCAGGTAATCGAGCAAACCGTAGCAGTTGGGGCCGAGCAAGGCCATCTCACCGGCGGCCTTGAGCAACTGGTCTTGCAAGGCCTGACCTTCTGCGCCGGTTTCGGCAAAACCGGAGGCGTAGCAGATCGCTCCGCCTGCGCCTTTGGCCGCCAGTTCGGCGACACAGATCAAGGTCAGCTCGCGGTTGGTCGCAATGAATACCGCGTCCGGCCCGCAAGGCAGTTCTGCGACGCTGCGCACACAGGGCACGCCTTCGAGGCTGTCGTGCTGCGGATTGACCAGCCACATCTGGCCTTGGTAGCCGCCTTCAGCACAGCGCTTGAGCGCACGGGCCATGCTTCGGCCACCGATAAACGCCAGATGGCGCGGCGCGAGCAGGCGTTTGAGGTTGTCGCGAATGTGTTGGGACATAACCGTTCTCCGACCCGATCAGCGCAGCAGCGGCCGCAGCAGCTCGCGGGAAATGATGTGACGCTGGATCTCCGAGGTGCCTTCCCAGATCCGCTCGATCCGGGCGTTGCGCCAGATTCGCTCCACCGGACCTTCGTCCATCAAACCCATGCCGCCGAAAATCTGCACCGCTTCGTCAGCCACGCGACCCAGCACTTCACTGGCGAACAACTTGGCCATCCCGGCTTCGCCGTCGGTCATGCTGCCTTGATCCATTTTCCAGGCGGTGTGCAGGGTCATCAGTTCCGCAGCGCGGATTTGCGTGGCCATGTCGGCCAGCTTGAACGACACCCCTTGAAAGGTGCCGATGGGTTGACCGAACTGCTTGCGATCCGCCGCCCATTGCAGCGAAACGTCCAGCGCACGTTGGGCCTGACCAACGCAGTTGGCAGCGACCATCACCCGTCCGGCGGTCAGCCAGGCGTTAGCCACGTCCCAACCCTTGCCGACTTCGCCGAGCACTTTGGAGGCCGGTACGCGGCAGTCGTCGAAGAACATTTCGTAGGTGTGATAACCACGGTTGCTGACGCATTTCGGCCCGCGGCGGATGGTCATGCCCGGCGTGTCGCGGTCGACCAGGAACGAGGTCACGGCGTTGCGCTTGCGACCGTTGTGTTCGTAGGTATCGGTCACGGCAAACACAATGGCGAAATCGGCGTGCCCGGCATGGCTGATGAAGTGCTTGCTGCCGTTCAACACAAAATCATCACCCTCGCGTACGGCGCGGGTCTTGATCGCATTGGCGTCGGAACCGGCGCCCGGTTCGGTGAGTGCGAAGCAGTCGATCTTTTCACCCTGGATGCATGGCAGCAGGTAGTCCTGAATCTGCTGGCCGGTGCAGGCCATGAGGATTTTCGACGGGCGTGCGACAAACACATGCAGCGCCCACGACACCTTGGACAGTTCACGTTCGATCAGCGCCTGGGACAGGTAGTCGAGCCCGCCGCCGCCGACTTCTTCCGGCATATTGAAGGCATAGAAACCTGCCGCCACAGCCTTGCCGCGAATCTGTGCAGCCAGTTCAGGAGAGACTTCATCGGCGCGATCAACCGCTTCTTCATGGGGCAGCAGTTCCTTGGCGACAAAACTGCGAACCGCATCCACCAACATTTCTTGTTCTTGGGTCAGCTGGAAATTCATTGCGCTACCTGCTCTTCGATAACTGAGTGTTCGATGACGTTTTATTCGTGGGCTGGAAAGCCGCGCCCGTTTGTCGACGCTATTGGGTCGACCCTATTTACCGGCAAAGACCGGCGCGCGTTTTTCCATCGCCGCGCGCAACGCTTCGGCGCCGTCTTCACTGCGACCACAGAGCAAACCGGCGGCAAGCTCCGCGCTCAGTTGTTCAGGCAGACTGCGCTGGGCGCCTTCACGCATGAGTTTCTTGGTCTGGGCAAAGGCGAAGGTCGGGCCGCTGGCCAGCCGTGCGGCCAGTTCGCCGGCCACGCTCAGCAGTTGCTCATCGGCACACACTTCGCTGACCAGACCTGCCGCCAAGGCGCGATCGGCACTCCAGAGTTCATCAAGGAACAACAGACGCTTGGCCTGTTCGGTACCGATCAAGCGCGGCAAATGCCAGCTGGCACCGGCATCCGGCGAGTACGCCATGCTGGTGTAACCGGCCTTGAACCGGGCGGACTGCGCGGCGAGGCGCAAGTCGCAGCACAGCGTCAAATCCATCCCGGCGCCGACGGCGGTGCCGTTGATCGCGGCGATGGTCGGTTTATCGAGGCTGTACAGACGACTCATCATCGCGTGGGCGGTTTCGGTCCAGCCGTAGCTTTCCAGCGCACCGCGAGACTCCGCTTCAGCCCATTCAGCGAGGTCTGCGCCGGCGCAAAAACTGCGGCCAGTGCCAGTCAGTACGATGACCCGCACAGCCGGGTCGGCGTTGAATTGATCGAGCAAGGCGTGAAGGCTTTTCAGCGTTGGGATGTCCAGCGCATTGCGCTGCGGTGCACGGTTGAGGGTGATCCAGGCAACGCCTGCTTCGACCTGACTGAGCAGAGAAGATTGAGTAGTCATACGAGTCCTCGAATTGTTGTGTTTGGCATGAGATGGGACCGACATGGCACCCATACTAAACGACTGTTCAGTAAGGCGGCAATCCTGCGACCGAGCTGCCTGTAACAGCCCAATACGATCAATAAGTTATTGATTTAAATAGATAAAATATTGAGTCCTGAAGGAGTTGCGGAAAAGTTGTTACATCTTTGAACAACTGACTACGGAGGCTGCTTGCGAGGGTCTTGAGGTCAAGGAGATCCAAATGTAGGAGCGAGCTTGCTCGCGATGGTCGTTAAGGTTAACGCGTGCTTCCTGATGAAACGCGTCAGCTTCAAGTCCATCGCGAGCAAGCTCGCTCCTACATTGGCTTTTCGTTTGTTGGTTTAAACCGTCGGCAGGGCCTGCGCCAGAGCGGCCTGACGTTTGCGGTTGGTCAGGAAGTAAGCGCCGTAGCAGATGGCAATAAAGCCAAAACCCCAATACAGAGACGGACGTTGCGTCTCGTCAATGGCCAGGAATACGAACAGCGAGCAGCACAAGGCGATGCACAGCAGCGGCAGGAACGGGAACCACGGCGCACGGTATTTCAGATCGCTGACCTTGCCGCCGGCCTTGATGTAGGCGCGACGGAATTTGTATTGCGCCAGGGCGATCACGATCCAGGTCACGGTGCCGGACATACCGCTCACGGCCATCAGCACCATGAACAGGGTGTCGGCGGCGACGAAGCTGGTCATCAGCGAGACCAATGCAAAGCACAGGGTGATGCTCAGAGCGCGCAACGGCACGCCGCGAGAACTCAATGGCGAGAGGCTTTTCGGCGCCATACCGGTTTTCGACATCGCCCAGAGGATACGGGTCGAAGCGTACAGGCCCGAGTTACCGACCGAGAGAATCGCGGTCAGGATCACGAAGTTCATCAGGTCCGCGGCGTAAGGAATGCCGACCATGTCGAACACCTGCACGAACGGGCTTTCCATCAAGCCGGCCTGCTGCCAGGGCACGATGGCCGACAGCACCACAATCGCCAGCACGTAGAAGATCAGTACACGGAACACCACGTTGCGCACGGCTTTGGGAATACTCTTCTCCGGCTGGTCGGTTTCGCCAGCGGCAACGCCCATGATTTCGCAGCCCTGGAAAGCGTACACCACGGTCATCATCACCGCGAACACCGCCGAGAGGCCGTTGGGAAACAGCGAGTCACCGATCAAGTTGCTCATCATCGGTGCCGGTGCGCCACTGGTCAGCGGTATCGCGCCGAAAATCACCAACACGCCAACGATGATAAAGCCGAGGATCGCCGCTACCTTGATGCCGGAGAACCAGTATTCCGCTTCACCAAAGGCACGGGTCGCCAAAGCGTTCAGCCCAAACAACACCACCACAAATAGCGCAGACCAGTACCAGATCGGGATGGTCGGGAACCAGCGCACCATCAACATGCCCGCGGCGGTGAATTCCAGGCCGACCGTGGTCGCCCAGCTCATCCAGTAGACCCAGCCAATCATAAAGCCGGTGGCGGGCCCGATGTACTGGGTGGCGTGGGTCTGGAAGGAGCCGGAAACCGGCATCTCCACCGACAACTCGCCGAGGCAGACCATCACCAGATACATCAGGAAGCCGGCCACCAGGTAAGCCAGAATTGCACCCACTGGCCCGCCCTGGTTGATCGTGAGGCCCGAGCCCATGAACAGCCCGGTGCCGATGACCCCGCCCAACGACAGCATGAAAATGTGTCGGCTTTTCAAGGCACGGGTCAGCTGTATGCCTTTACGTTCGATAGATTCGCTCATGACAGCACCTCTTAAAACTGGGCGAGGTGCACGGCGGATGACAGGAGGTCATCGCGCGGGGAAAGATCAGCTTTACGGCAGTTCATTATTATTATCTCCAATAAGCTTCGAAGACCGCGTCCGGCGCGGTTGTCCCGATTATTGGAAAGCCATGTAAGTTCGCGTTGTACGCAAAGATCAAAGATGTAAAAAGTCGTAACGAATTTGTACGTCAGGCGTTCAACACGTCCACCAACACACCTTGCGAGCGCTGCAACACCCCATGAAATTGCGGCACCAGCGCGTGTATCGCCACGGTGTCGTTGATCAGTGCGGCCTCCTCGAAGGCTCGCAAGACATCGGCCAAGGCGCGGAACCCCAGCGAATCGCTGCTCCCGGCCAAACGATGGGCCAGATGCGCCACTTCCGGGCAGTCACCCGCTTCAATGGCTTCCGTTAGCGCCGTGCGATGCTGAGCAATCGAGTCGCGCAACACCTTCAGCAGGCCGTGAAGTTTTTGTTCGCCGAGCAAGGTGCGATGGGTGTGCAGCAACTGCCAGTCCATCAGCTCGTGTTCCAGCTCAGGCTCGGGCATGGGCGATTCACCGGCCAATGCCTGGCGCAGACTGTCGAGTTTCAACGGTTTGGCGAGAATGCCCTGCATACCGGCATCCAGATAACCGCGTACCAAGGTCGGCTGCACGCTGGCGGTCAGGGCGAAAATACGGCTGTGTTGATTGGGCCCAGACGTGCTGCGGATCAGCCTGCACAGCTCGACGCCGCTCATTCCCGGCAGGTGCACATCGAGCAGAATCAACTCGAAGGATTGCTTGCGGCATAACGCCAACGCTTGCTCGGCATCTTCCACGAGGCTGACCTGATGCCCGTCTCGCTCCAGCAAACCGCTGACCACCTCGCGGTTCAACGCCACATCTTCGACCACCAGAATGCTCAGCGCATGGCCAGGGCTACTGGCGACCGTGACATTGGTAGCACCTGAGGCCGGTTGCAGGGTCAGCTCGAACCAGAAGCAACTGCCCTGCCCCTCCTGACTGTCGACCCCGATGCGCCCACCAAGCAATTCCACCAGATGTTTACTGATCGCCAATCCCAACCCGGTACCGCCATAGCGCTGCGCCACGTCTTCGCTGGCTTGAGTGAAGCGCTCGAAAATCTTTTCCTGCACCGCCGTCGCGATACCGATGCCGTTGTCGGTCACGCTGAAACGCAGGCGCTGTCCAGTTAGCTGATCGTCCGCAGCCAGCAGCGCAACCTCAACCGTGATCTGCCCTGCCTCGGTGAACTTGATGGCATTGGCCAGGAGGTTGCTCAACACCTGACGCAAAAACTGCTCGGCGCCATGGCAACGATCTGCGACCTGCGGATCAAACCGGGTATGCAGTTCAGTGGCAGTGCTCAGCGCCCTCGGCTCAAGCAGTGTCAGCACCTCATCGATCAGTTGCCTGACGGAGAAGTCGACCCGTTCCGGACGGCTTTCACCTTCTTCCAGGCGGGCGAAATACAGCACTTCGTTGAGAATCGTCAGCAAGCCTTCGCCGGCCTTATACAATGCCTCCAGGCGTTTGCCATCGCGCTCGTCGAGGCCCGCGCCACGCAGCAGTTCGGCCATACCAAGAATGCCGTTGAGCGGCGTGCGCAGTTCATGGCTCATGGTGGCCAGGAAACGCGACTTGGCGAGGTTTGCCGCTTCGGCATCGTCCTTGGCACGCAGCAGACTGGCGGTGCGCCGCTCGACCATTTTCTGCAGTTCGTCGCGCTTGTCTTGCAATGCCAGACGGTCGACTTCGCGCCGGTCGATATCGCTGAGGATTGCCCGGCGCATGTCATCCAGCGCGTGGGCCACAGTATCGATTTCGTCCTCGGTACCGGTGCGGCTTTTGTCCAGCCGCAAAGGCTCGTGCCAGTCACCGGCGGCAATGCGCCGGGCAAACTCGGCCATGACCTGCAAATGCCGGGTCACCAGACGGTAGAACAACCCCGACAGCGCAACCGCCAGACCGCAGAGGAACACGCTCATCCACAGCAGACTGGTCAGCCCCGTGGCGTACAACCGGTGGTACACCGCCCCCAGATCGGTACTGACTTCCAGCTCGCCCAGATGCCGCGACGGGCCGGCCGGCGGCTGATAATTCAGTTCGAAACGCTCGATGCGCAACGGCCCGAGGGGCGACTTCTCGCCTTGCAGCAGATCGAAGTCAGGGCTGCTCAAGCGCACCCGGGCCACATCGGAAAAATCCACCAACCCGCGCAGTTGCACATTCAACTGCTCCTGGTTCAGATCCCAGAGGCTGCGCTCCAGGCTTGCCAGGTAACCGGCGCGAATCAGCTCCATGCGCGAATCGATATCGCGCATTTCACGGCGGTACTCGAAATACAGCTGCACGGTGCTGGCCAGGATGGTGAAGCACAGGCTGAACAGCAGGATGAACAGCAGCAAACGCCGCAACAGACCGTTGGGACTAGCGCGTGTCATTGCGCATCCGCCGGCAGGTTGATCATGTCTCGATAGGTGGCTTCACTTTCGCTCAGCCAGCGTTCGACTTCGCCGGCATCGACCATCCGCTGCAGTTCGGCGTCGATATCGGGCATGCGTTCGGCCAGCGCAGAACGGCGTGACACCGCGACCCGCAAATAGTCCACGCTTAACGAATTGGGCAACGCCACAATGTCTGCGGCGCCCGGCAGGTGTTCAACGAACAGCTGCCCGGTACGTCGCTCCTGGGTGATGAAGTCGATCCGGCCGCGAATCAACTTGCCAAAGTTCTGTCGACTGTCGGAGACCCATTCGATATTGCCGTGCTGAGCGACGAAGCGATCGAAGTCCAGCCCATAGCTTTCGCCGAACAGCAGACCGCCGCGATAGTTGCCCAGGTCTTCAAGCCGTTCGAACTTCACCGGGTTCTTGCGATTGACGAATACCGCGACTTCTTCGCGCAACACCGGCACCGTCGAGAAGCGCATGCTCTGCTCCCGCTGCGCCGTGCTGTAGGCCAGGACCACGTCGACGCGGCCCTCAGCGGCGTCCAGCAAGCAGCGTTTCCAGTTACCCAGCACGACGATGTCGACCTCGTAACCCAGGTGACCAAACAGGCTTTTGACCACGCTGGGCGCAAGGCCACGCACCTGTTTGCCATCGCTCCAGGAAATCGGCGGGTAGACCGGATAATCGCAATAGCGAATTCGCTCGGCCGCCGCAGCGCTTGTGCCCGCCAACGCCAACAACAGACAGACCAGCCGCAACATACCGTTCAGGCAGCCACACTGGCGGTGAACAAATAACCAGCGCCATGGATGGTAATGATCAATTGTGGTTCGGCGGGATCGTCATGCAGCTTGCGCCGCAAGCGCCCGACCAATACGTCGATGGAGCGATCATTGGGCACCCATTCACGGTTGCGGATCTGATCCATCAACTGGTCGCGACTCAAGGTATGGCCGCTGTTGCGCAGAAACACGCTGAGCAACTGGTATTCGCCATGGGTCAGCAGGGTTTCGCCACCGGCATGATCGATCAAGCGCCGACGATCGGTGTCCAGCGCCCAGGCAGCGAACTGTTTGACCTGCTGACGAGGCAGCGCTGCGGCAGGTTTCTGCAGTTGCGCATGGCGAACCCGGCGCACCAGGTTTTTCGCCCGCGACACCAGTTCACGCGGATTGAGAGGTTTGATCACGTAGTCATCGGCGCCACATTCCAGGCCGACGATGCGGTCGATTTCGTCGTTGCGCCCGGTAATCAGGATGATCCCGACTTCCGAACGCACGCGCAGCTCGCGGGTAAGGGTCAGGCCATCCTTGCCCGGAAGGCGGATGTCCAGCATCACCAGGTCGACAGCATTGGACGCCAAAAAGGTTTCGGCCAGCTCCGCCGTGGCGGCGCAGTGCACTTCATAGCCTTCCTGCGAGAGGTAAGCGTGTAGGAGTTCGCGAATCAGCGGATCGTCGTCGACGATCAGTACCCGAGGAGTCATCGCTTGTAGTCCTGCCTGTGCCCGGAGGCGCGTTTCTTATTAGAATTTTTCCTGCATCAGCGGCAGAGAGTATCCATTGCTGAACGATCGATCAACAGCCCTCCGTCTGCAGCCGGAAACGCTGGCGACCGCCCGCCTGCAAACCGTCGACCCAGGCTTCGCAAATCTGGATGCCCTGATTCGGGGTGAAGGTGCCGGGGTTGAGTCCCGACTCCAGCCATAAGCCGTCGAGCAGCGCGCTCAAGCCGATGGCGGCAAGGTCGGCATCGAAGTCGTCCCAGCCCTCTTCCTGTGCCAGATCGTTGAGTACCTTGCGCAATTCGGCGCGGTACTCGCCGTAGGAATGTTCGTGGGCGAGGTTGATCGCTTCGGCGGTTTTTACCGCGCCCCAGAACGCCAGCCAGGCATCCAGCAATTGTGGATCCAGCAGCTCAGCCGAGAACGAGCCGCGAAAAAACGCCGACAACCGCTCACGCGCGTTGGGTGCGGCCTGTTCCATGGCTTCGCGTAACAGGCTCATGACCCGGCCAGTGATCGCCATATAGGCATCGGCCACCAGCTCATCCTTGCCCGAGTAGTGATGACTGATCAGCCCAACCGAAACCCCCGCCTCAGCCGATATCTTGCGGATCGAGGCGCCCTGGAAGCCGTGGCGCTTGAGGCACACCAGCGTGGCCTCGATCAGATTGGCCTTGCGCAACTCCGGCTCCATTCTGGAAAAGCGGGCTTCCTGAGTCATCGGGTCAATCTCCTGGGATCAGTCGTTGGGCTGCACTGGCCTTTTGTAGCCGCAGAGCTGAACGACTGTACAACAAGAGCGCCGCCAACGTCTTCACTCGACATTCCCCAGGCGTTCGGACGATCTTTTTGGGCGTTCACTCAATCCCTGTAATCAGGCGCCACTCGATCCAGCAATCGCAGCAATGCAGCCCAGGCTAGCTGCATACCATCCGGGTCATTCAACTCGCCCTCTTGCAGAGGGCGTCCCGGGTCATTGAACTGTCGCTCGGTGTGTTCGCAAACAGCCGCCGGCGGCAGCACCACGTCACCGCAGGCCTGCGCTGCCAGTTGGATCTCGCAGGCTTTTTCCAGGTAGTACATGCGCAAAAAGGTTTGACCCACGGTTTCACCGACAGTCAGCAGACCGTGGTTGCGCAACATCAACACCGACTTGTCGCCCAAGTCGTGTACCAGGCGCTTTTGCTCGTCGAGATCCAACGCAACGCCTTCATAGTCGTGATAGGCGACCCGGCCATAGAACTCCATGGAAATCTGATTGACCGGTAACAACCCACACTTCAACGCCGCCACGGCACAACCGGCTTTGGTGTGGGTATGCAACACGCACTGCGCATCTTCACGGGCGGCGTGAATGGCGCTATGAATCACAAAACCTGCCGGGTTGACCGGATAAGGCGAAGACTCCACCGCTCGTCCATCGAGGTCGATCTTGACCAGATTGGACGCCGTTATTTCATCGAACATCAGCCCGTACGGGTTGATCAGGAAGTGATGCTCAGGCCCCGGCAGGCGCACCGATATGTGGGTGAAGATCAGGTCACTCATGCGAAAGTGTGCGATCAATCGATAACAGGCGGCCAATTCCTGGCGCAGGCGTTGCTCTGTAATAGCTTGCTCGGCAGCTGCTGCCGTAGTGCGTGCGATCTCGTTCATTGTTTTAGCTCCGTTGGCTGATCGTCCGCGCGGACAATAGGGCTGGACGCGTCGAAGCGTCCAGCCGCTTGCACCTACTTACTCGCCCAGGCGTTGAAACGCTCTTCGAGTTCTTCACCGTGATCGACCCAGAACGGCACATTCATCGACAGTGCACCTGTCAGGTTCTGCGGTGAGGTCGGCACCCATTGGGCCAGTTTGGGGTCCAGTCGCGCCGCTGCTTGCGTATTGGTGGGCCCGTAAGGAATCTGCTCGACGTACTTGACTTGGGCGTCGGGCTGGTTGGCAACCGCGATGAACCTTTTGGCCTGATCGACATGTTTGGAGCCTTTGATGATTGCCCAGTAGTCCATGCCGTACAGGCTGCCAGGCCAGACCAGCCCCAGATGGCTGCCGCCCTGCGCGGCGGCGGCGATGCGCCCGCTGTAGGTTGAGGTCATGACCACGTCTCCTGCGGTCAGCCATTGCGCGGGTTGCGCGCCGGCCTCCCACCATTGGATATAGGGTTTGAGTTCAGTCAGTTTGGCGAACGCACGATCCACACCCGCGGGTGTGCTCAATACCGCGTACACGTCCTCGACTTTCACCCCGTCCGCCAACAAGGCGAACTCCAGGTTATACACCGCACGTTTGCGCAGCCCGCGCTTGCCGGGGATTTTCTTTACATCCCAAAAGTCCGCCCATGAGGTCGGTGCCTGCGCCAGTTTGTCAGTGTCATAAGCAATCGCCACGCTCCACACCAAGGCTGCGGAACCGCACGCTTGTGCCGCATCGGGAATCAACTGGTCCTCTCGTCCAAGTTTCTTCCAGTCGAGTCGCTCGTACATGCCCTCATCGCAGCCGCGCATCAGGTCCGGGCCTTCGATCTGTACCACATCCCAATCGACGTTGCCGGTGTCGACCATCACCTTGATCCTGGCCATCTCACCGTTGTATTCGCCTTGGATCAGCTTGCTGCCGTCTGCCACGCTGAAAGGTTGAAAGAAAGCCACATCCTGGGCTTTTTGACCGGCACCACCATAAGCGACGACTACCATGTCCGGCGCTGCTTGAGCGCTACCCAGGCCCATGGCCAGGGTGAGAATCAAAGGATAAAAACCGTGCTTGAGCGTATTCGACTTCATCAGTGGTTCCTCGTACTGGTATCACTCAGCGAGCGCTGTCGTGACCCGTTTTTATTTTGGTGAGGTTCACCCCAGGAGTGGGTGCGGATTGAAGCTACTCAACCACAATTAAAAAAACAAGTTGATTTTTTACTGAGGGTAAATTTATATAGCGCAATAATAACAACGCCGAAAATCCTGTTTACCGGCCTCGGCTAGCCTGGAGTACCCCACCATGCCGACTTCAAACCAAGCGTTTGCGCACCTCTTCGAACCGCTGCAGATCCGTGGCAAGCGCCTCAAGAACCGCATCATGTCCAGCGGTCACGACACGTCGATGCCGACCGACAATCTGGTCAACGAGCAATTGATCGCCTATCACCGGGCGCGTGCCGAGGGCGGCGCGGGGCTGATCGTGCTGCAAGTTGCCGGGGTACATGACAGCGCGCGCTACACCTCCCATGTGCTGATGGCCACCGACGATGCCTGCATCGAGGGTTACCGAAAACTGGCCGAAACCTGTCATGCCCATGGCACCGTGGTGCTCTCACAGATCTTCCATCCGGGGCGAGAAATCATGGAGTCCAGCGATGGCTTGCTGGCCGTCGCCTACTCGCCTTCGGCGGTGCCCAACGAACGTTTCCGGGTCATGCCACGCGCGCTTGATCAGGCGATGATCGACGACATCGTCGCTGGCTATGGCGCAGCGGCCCGGCGTTTGTATCAAGCCGGGCTGGACGGTGTGGAAGTGGTCGCCAGCCATGGTTACCTGCCCGCGCAATTCATCAACCCGCGCGTCAACCAACGCACCGACGGTTACAACGGCGACCTGCAACAGCGCCTGCGATTTCTGCGCGAAGTCATCGCTGTGGTACGCGCGAACACTGACGAGCAGTTCATCATCGGCTTGCGCATCTCCGCCGACGAACGCGACCCCGAGGGCCTGACGGAAGACGAGTCGCTGGCGGCGGTCAAGTCACTGCAGCAGCACCTGGATTACGTGCACATCGTCGCGGGGACCTCGGCATCTTTGGGCGGTGCTGTGCATATCGTGCCACCGATGGCCATCGAACCGGCCTATCTGGCCAAGGAAGCCGGGACGTTCAAGGCCAGCCTGTCGATTCCGCTGTTCGTCACTGGACGCATCAACCAGCCGCAGGAAGCCGAACTGATCATCGCTCGCGGTCAGGCCGATGTGTGCGGCATGACCCGCGCACTGATCTGCGACCCGCAAATGCCGAACAAGACCGACGCCGGGCGCAGCGAAGATATCCGAGCCTGCATCGCCTGCAATCAGGCGTGCATCGGGCACTTCCACAAAGGCTTGCCGATTTCCTGCATTCAGCACCCGGAAACCGGCCGTGAACTGGTTTTCGGCACCCTGCAACCGACCGCCAAACGCAAGCGCATCATGATCGCCGGCGGCGGTCCGGCCGGGATGAAGGCGGCTGCCGTGGCCGCCGAGCGAGGGCATGAGGTCACGCTCTACGAAGCCAGTTCACAACTCGGCGGGCAAGTGCTGCTGGCACAACTGCTGCCTCGGCGCAGTGAGTTCGGCGGCGCCAGCACCAACTTGCAGCGGGAAATGGAATTGGCCGGCGTACGCGTGGTGCGCAACACTCGCGTCGACCGAGCGCTGGTCGAGCGCGAACGGCCGGATCTGGTGATCGTTGCAACGGGTGCTGAACCCTACTGGCCGGCTTTCGAACGCGGTGGCGAACTGCAAGTGGTGGATGCCTGGCAGGTGCTGCGCGACGAGGTCAAACTCGGACGCTCGGTGCTCGTCGTCGACTGGCGTTGCGACTGGATTGGCCCCGGCATCGCCGAACGTCTGGTGCGCGCCGGCCATCAGGTGCAACTGGCGGTCAACGGGACCCATTGCGGGGAAAATCTGCCGCTGTACGTACGCGATCAACTGGCTGGTGAGCTGCACCGGCTGGGCATTCCGATCACGCCCTACGCCCGTCTTTACGGCTGCGATGACAGCACCGTGTACATGCAACACACCGCCAGCGGTGAACCGATCATGTTCGAGGACATCGACACGTTGGTGCTGTGCCAGGGCCATCAGCCGGTGGATACACTGGGCGCCGAGCTGCAAGGGCTGGTGGAGTTTCGCCGGATCGGCGACTGCCTGGCACCGCGCACGGCGGAAGAAGCGATTTATGAAGGATTGAGGGTTGCCTGGGAGCTTTGAGGCTGCTTTATACTCCGGGCCTTTGTCAGCACCCTTGCTGACGTGCCATCGTCAGGCTCGAGCGTTCAACGCGCTCGGCCAAAACCCGGTCCGGAGCACGCAATGAGCAACAGCAGCAACATGCCGCCTGCCAGCGCCGCGCCCTTCAAACAGAGCGGCGCAACAGAGCCGCACTTCCTCGGTACGCGGATTCGCGGTCTACGCAAACGCCGGGGCATGACCCTGGCCGCCCTGGCAGAAATGAGCGAACTGACAGCGGGCTATATCAGCCAGCTCGAACGCAATCTGGCTTACCCCTCGATTCCGGCGCTGTTCAATATCGCCCGCAGTCTGGGCGTCACCATCCAATGGTTCTTCGCCAGCGAAGCCAACACTGACCCCCAGGACAGTGGCTACGTAGTCCGCAAGAACAGCCGAATGAGCGTGCATTACGAAGACGGCATCGTTGACCAGTTGCTGACCCCGCTCCCCAATCGTCAGTTGGAGATTCTGCATTCGCGCTTTCCGCCAGGCACTTACAGCCAGCAGAGCTATAGCCATGAAGGCGAAGAAGCCGGATACCTGCTCTCCGGCAGTTTTGAGCTGTGGGTCGGCGAGCGCCACTTCCAGCTCAATGAAGGCGACAGTTTCAGTTTTTCGAGCCAGGAACCTCACCGTTATGGCAATCCAGGTGAGGTCGATGCGGTGGTAATTTGGGTGATCACCCCGCCAACATTTTGAAGCGCCAAAAACAACAAAAAAGCTGTCGGAACCCACGGTGTTCCGGCCAGTTAAATCCAGCAAAGGCAGCCCCATGAACGACCTGATCAAGTGCAACCAAAGCGGCGGACTGTTGACCCTGACCATCAACCGCCCGGACAAGCTCAATGCCCTGAGCAACAGCATGTACACCCGTCTGGCCGACCTGCTGTTTGCCGCCGCCGAAGACCCCGAAACCACCGTGATCATCATCACCGGGGGCGAACAGTGCTTCACCAGTGGCAATGACCTGCAGGACTTTCTCCAGGATCCACCGACCCATCTGAACAGCCCGGCGTTCCGTCTCATGGATGCGGTTATCCATCTGGACAAGCCATTAATCGCAGCGGTCTGTGGCGCTGCCATTGGTATTGGCACCACCCTCCTGCTGCATTGCGATCAAGTGCTGGTCACCCGTAACGCCAAGCTGCGCATGCCCTTCGTGAACCTTGGTTTGTGCCCCGAATTCGGTGCAAGCCTGCTGTTACCACGCATGCTCGGCCATGCCAGAGCGGCCCGGCTGTTGCTGTGGGGTGATGGCCTGGACGGCACGCAAGCGGTGGCCTTGGGGTTGGGCAATGAAGTGCTGGACGACGGCGAACAATGTTTGGCGGCAGCACAGCGGATGGCCGATCGACTGCTAGCCCTTCCTCGCGAGTCCCTGTTGCAGACCAGACGGCTGCTTAAACAGCCAGTGCTAAAGGAACTGGAGGAAACCATCCGCAGGGAAAACCTGCTGTTTATCGAACGCCTGAACAGTACCGAAGCCAAGACTGCACTGAACGCCATGCTGCAACGCAGCACCGCGAAGGGCTGAATCCAAAAGCCTCAGCGGCGGGTAATCAGCCCTTGCCGAGTGATTCGCGTCAGTTGTTTGATGACTTCTGCCGCGTGCTCGGCACTGGGTGCCTGAATCACTGCCAAATCGAAACTGTCACTGGCAAAGCGCGCCAGTGACTCCCCGTCTTCGACAAACTGAATCAGAAAGGCCGAAGGACGACCAGTACGTCGCGGCCAGCCATCGAGATAGCGCAGCAAGGTTGGCTGGTGTTTACCGCCGAGAAGGATTTTTGGATTGCGCTGGGTGAGGTCCGCCGTGATCGGCGCCAGACGTATAAAGGGGCGTAGTGCATTCATCGTGTCGTGTCTCTGCCTCAAAATTCTGCATGGCAGGTGAGAGGCAACACCGAACCAGCGCTTTAGCGGTATTTCGAAGCCTGTTTCAAGCTTCTATCGGTGACCTGTTGAGTCACCTGGCGCCCCGCAAGTAGCTGTTTAAATCGGCGCATGAGCAGCATCCTAGAGAAGCTGGTGGTGCAGTGTCAAGAATCTCGATGAACGAAAGTGACGCTTTTGCGTGGTGCATTCCAGGCCTTACAGCGCCCTGTGAAGGTGCTGTTGGAATTGCTCAAGGAAAGCTGAATCAACCTTCTACACTAACGTCCTCCCCTGAAAACCGCTCGCGATACGCCTGTGGCGTCACCCCCATGGCCCTGAAAAAACTGCGCCGCAGCGTTTCTTCACTGCCAAATCCGCACTGCACCGCCACCCGTTTGATCGGCACGCCGGTATCACACAACAACCGCCGCGCGGTCTCCACCCGAATCAACTCAATCGCGCGAGCCGGAGTCTGGCCCGTCTCGGCCCGGTAATGCCGCACAAAGCTGCGGTCGCTCATTCCCGCTTGTAATGCCAGGGTTGGGATGTTGAGTTCCATGGCCAGGTTCTCGGCGATCCAGGCGTGGAGTTCGTCGAAGCGGTTGCCGTCCTTTTGCAGGGACAAGGTCACGCTGAATTGCGATTGCCCACCCGGGCGTTTGAGGAACACCACCAGTTGCCGCGCGACCTCCAGAGCCATGGCGCGGCCAAGGTCTGCTTCGACCATCGCGAGTGCCAGGTCGATGCCGGCAGTCACCCCGGCCGAGGTCCAGACCGGGCCGTCGTTGATGAAGATCGGATTGGGCTCGACCCGCAGTTGCGGATGCTGCTGTGCAAGCTGTTCACAGCGGGTCCAGTGGGTGACCACTCGCCGACCGTCGAGCCAACCGCTGGCGGCCAACAGAAATGCACCGGTGCAGACCGAAGCAACGCGCCGCGATACCGACCCCTGTTCGCGCACCCAATCCACCAGGCTAACGTCCTCGGCCGCCGCGTAGACGCCCCAGCCTCCCGCGATGATCAGCGTGTCGGACGGCGCGCCCTTCGCCGGCAGCGGAGCGGCCACCAGTGCCAGCCCGGCCGAAGACATCACCGGCCCGGCCTGCGCAGCAATCACCATCGGCGCGTAGGGCGGCGGCAAACCGTGCTGACGGGCCAGATCATTGGCCGACGCGAAGACCTGCAACGGCCCGGTCACATCGAGCACTTGCACGTTGGTAAAGGCCAGCACATAAACAGTTTTCGGTTGGGTCGGCATGATTGGCGCAAATCGTGGACTTATTGGCGTATACGCCAAATCCTACGTGGATAGAGTGAAGCCGTCCACCCATGCCGGGTGAGTGCATGTGATCGACCAAGGGGATACGCAATGACACTGCAGATCGGTTTTCTGTTGTTTCCGCAGGTTCAGCAACTCGACCTGACCGGGCCTTATGACGTGCTGGCCTCGCTGCCGGACGTCACCGTGCATTTGATCTGGAAAGATCGCGAGCCTGTGACGTCGAGCACCGGCCTGGTGTTGATCCCGACCACCCGTTTCGACGACTGCCCAGCGCTGGACGTGATCTGCATTCCCGGTGGCAGCGGCGTCGGACCGTTGATGGAAGACACCGAAACCCTCGACTTCATCAAACGCCAGGCCGCCACTGCGCGCTACATCACTTCGGTCTGCACCGGCGCTCTGGTGCTGGGCGCCGCCGGACTGCTACGCGGCAAACGCGCAACCACTCACTGGGCTTACCACGAACTGCTTGGCCCGTTGGGCGCCATTCCAATACGGGAGCGCGTGGTGCGCGACGGAAACTTGTTGACCGGTGGCGGCATTACCGCAGGGATTGATTTCGCCCTGACCCTGGCCAGCGAATTGTTCGGCGAAGACGCGGCCCAACTGGTGCAGTTGCAGCTCGAATACGCCCCTGCCCCACCGTTCGATTCCGGCAGCCCGCAAACTGCACCGCGCGCGGTGTTGGAGGAAGCCAATCGGCGCTCGGCACAATCACTGAAGCTGCGGAGAGAGATTGTCGATCGGGTCGCACAACAGCTGAGTCAAAACTGGTAAAGCTAATTATTGTGGCGAGGAAGCTTGCTCCCTCGCCACAATTGCACTTCGCCGCCTGACATAGCTAAACCGCCGGAATGCCGATCGCAATGTCGTCGATGATCGCGCTCAGGCGATTGAACTCCTCATCCTTTTGACCGGGTTTATAGATAAATGCGGCGATGTGCATACTGACCTCCTTTCATGGAGTGAATCAGACTGGACGCGACATCACAGCCAGCCGGACGGCAAGTAACAGCAACACCAACGCAAGGCCCAGGGACTGCAACCGGGCAAACTTCGAAGTGCTGGAAAAACAACGGCTGACGGCGCTGCTGAAGACCCCAAGCAGGGTGTGGAAGACGCCACTTACCAATGTCAGGACGACGCCAAGCACAACCAGTTGCTGGACAATAGGCGCCTGCTCGGGTTTGACGAATTGCGGCAGGAACACCATAAAAAACAGCAGCGCCTTGGGATTGAGCAGGCTGTTCAACATCGCCCGCACCAGCACCGTCTTCAGTGGCACCTGAACAACCGCAGGCGCGGTGTCTGCCGTCGGGCGCTGCATCGCCTTGAACACCAGCCACAACAGGTACGCCACGCCTGCATAACGGATCAGGTCGAAGGCTGGCGGCCAATTGCCAACGATCGCGGTGATTCCAGTGGCGGTCAGGGCCGTCAGCAGCAAGTCGGCCACACCAATACCGAGCCCTGACGCCACGCCCCCGCGCCAACCGTAGGTCGCGCCGTGACTGATGACAAACGCCATATTCGGCCCAGGCGACATGAGCAGCAGCATCACCGCGCCGACGAAAATCGATAAAGTTGCCAGGTCAATCATGCCCACAGCCCTGCGCTTGGAAAGGCTGTAGATTAGGGCGCCAATCTGATACAAACAAAAAATTGTTCTAGATACAAAGAAACCATCAACCATGACCCGTATTCGCTACAAAAGCATTGTCGATGAGTTCACCACACGCATCCGCAGCGGCCAACTATCGCCTGGGACACAACTTCCGACCGTTCGCGCACTGATGGAAAGCCAACGAATTGCCCTGGCAACTGCGTTGCGGGTCTACAACGAACTGGAGGCCAGCGGGTTGGTGGTCGGCGAGACCGGTCGTGGCACCTTTGTGCGCGACAGCTCATTGCCACGCGGCTTGGGCCTGGAGCAGCACCCGCTCAACTCCGGCGCCGTCGACCTCACGTTCAATTACCCGTCAGTACCCGGCCAGGCCGAATTGCTGCGTGACGGCTTGCGGGCGATTGCCGCGTCAGGCGATCTCGATGCACTGCTGCATTCCGCCCCCCAAGGTGGCCGCCCCCACGAACGGCAAACCGCCGCCCGGCATCTGCGCAATCGGGATATTCGAGTGGGTGGAGACCAGGTGTTGATCGTCAATGGCGCGCAACAAGGCCTGGCCGTGACCCTAATGGCCCTGTCCAATCCGGGAGACATTCTGGCGGTGGACGCCCTCACCTACCCCGGCCTGAAAGCCCTGGCCCAAGCCCATCGTCTGGACCTCGAAGCGCTGCCGCAAATCGCTGGGCACACCGACCTCGACGCCCTTGAAGCGCTGTGCAAACGCCGCCCGGTCCGCGCGTTTTATACAATGCCAACGATGCACAACCCACTCGGAACAGTGATGTCGGAATCTGACCGCCTGCGCCTTGCGCAACTGGCCGAGCAGCACAACCTTCTGATCATCGAAGACGGCGCTTACGCCTTTCTCGCCGAACCCGCGCCCAAACCAGTGTTCACCCTCGCGCCCAATCGAACGGTGTACATCTCGGGACTGTCAAAAAGCGTCGCCTCCGGTCTGCGACTGGGCTTTATCGCTGCGCCTAAGGCGCTGGTCCCAGCACTGGAACAGGCCATCCGCGTCTCGACCTGGAGTACACCGTCGCTGACCGTGGCCCTGGGTTGTCGATGGATCGAAACCGGCGTGGTCGACACCCTCGAAGACCAGAAGCGCCAGGACGCCAGACGCCGACAAGACCTGGCGAGGCAGATACTGCGCAACAGCGATATCATCGCCCACCCCTCGTCTTACTACCTCTGGCTCAGGCTGCCGGAAGGCCTGCGCGCGGAAAGTGTGGTTGCAGAACTGGAGCGCAAAGGCGTGATGGTCACGACGGCGGAACCGTTTGCGACGACCACCCATGTGCCCCACGCGTTGCGGGTGGCGATGGGATCAATCGGGATGGAGGTGTTGGAGCGGGCGCTGGAAACCCTACGTGATGTGGTCGAGGTCTGAAGTCGCGGACTTTTCAGCAGATAACAAAAAACCCGCCGAAGCGGGTTTTTCAAGACCATTACGACATCCTGTCGGCTGCATTCCATGCAAATGGTCGATCATCCATGATCCTGAGCGCGTCCTGCGCTTCAGTTGATGGGGCTAGATTAAGCCCAAAGCCGAAGCATCAACAGACGACATAGCATCGAGTGCGTGTAAGCCTTTCGCCATAACGGTACTGCCGTCACCGTCAGAGACCTCAGGCATCCAGTGCCTGAGCCACCAGTTGCGCGACCTATCGAACTCAGGGTGCGGCAAGATACGTCTCTATATTGCTCATTTGTTCATCCCAGCCCCTGCTGTTCATGCGGAAGGCTTTCAGACGACGTTCCGCCGGGATGCCGTCAAAACCAGACTCCACAACCCGCAGCAGAGTGCCGCCGTCCAGGTCTTGCAGCTCAAACAGCACCAGCGTGGTGGGTTCCGCCGAATAGTCGACGCCCGGCTCCACGGCATAGGGATGCCAACTGAAGGAAAACGCTTGCTCAGGTTCGACACGTTCGACCATTACATTCCAGACAAGATGTTCGTATCCGGGATAGGTGATTTTCCCTTGAGTACGCTGGCCCGCGACGAATCGCTGCCCCTTGAGCGCCACGCCGAACCAGTCACCGAAGGCTTCAGCATCTGATAACGCAGCCCAGACTCGTGAGCGTGGCGCTTTGAGCAGGACCTTTCTTTCAATGTGATCTGATGATGTGTTCATAGGAATCCTCCTGAATGAACAGTAGGCTTGTGCGCGCAGAAGGCCAACCCTTAAGTTGCATTAGTCCACTCAGACAGTGTGATCGTTCCCACACTTCTGCGTCATAACAGCAGATACAAGGATGAATCCGTGAATACCTTCAAAGGCAGCTGCCTGTGCAAAACCATCGAATACCAAATCAATAGCCTCGATATGCCGATCAGCCACTGTCATTGCCACACCTGCCGCAAAGCTCACGCGGCTGCTTTTGCTTCCACGGCTGGTGTCATGCGAGAACACTTTCGCTGGGTGAAAGGTCAGGACAAACTTTCATCTTTCGAATCGTCGCCGGGAAAGCTGCGGCATTTCTGCTCCATCTGCGGCTCTCATTTGGTGGCGGAACGCTTGGGTCAGCCTCATGTGATTGTTCGTGTCGCGACGCTGGATGATGATCCGGGAATGAAGCCACAGGCGCATATATGGACCTCCCATGATGCGCCATGGCTTGAGCATGAGGGGGTCGCCAGTTGGCCGCAGTGGCAGGAGAGATCTTGAGATCGCTGCTGCCCGCCGAAAAGATCACAGCCTGCGATCTTTTGATCCTGATCTTCGACGGTCTTCAAAACCGCTAAAAGATCGTCCGAACGCGGCCCGAACCTGCGCCAGCTCCTACGCCGACCGAGGACACCCGTAATCCTCCCGCTGATTCAACTCACCGTACAAAAATCTGCGCTGTGGTAATCGCCATATCCCCACCCGGCATTTTGATACTCCCTATTTGTTTCAAGCTGTCGGCATCAAAAATCGCCACGTCATTGAAGGTCCCTGCCAAGTAGATTTTGCTGCCGTCCTTGTTGAAGGAAATGCAGTAGTAGGAGTGATCCAGGGTTGCCGACTGCAGCAGTTTTTTCTGCTTGATGTCGTACTTGGCCAGGCGGTTGAGGACGCCGAACATCAGGTTCGGATCTTTGGGTGAGCGCATGCCGCTGAAGTAGATTTCAGTCAATGGGCCGAAGTCGGTGGTTTCGGTTTTGCCGGTTTTCAGGTCGATGCTGAACAGGCCGTAAAGGAGTTCTGCGGTCGCCGGGTCTTCCTTTTTGTCCTTGAATTTCGCAGCGGTGTAGAGCAGCGAAAAATCATGCCGATACGTCTGCTGATTCCACACGTAGAGCACATCAGGTGGGCTGTACAAAGGGCGTTTCCAGTGACGACTGGGGATCAGCACGTCGAACTTTCCGGTTTTTACGTTGACCTTGTAGACGTCCGCCCCCGCCACGTAGAGCGTGCCGTCATCGCCGCTTTGCATGATGGTGAGCTGACGCGGCGCCGGGAAGCTGCGGACCGGTTTGGCGCTCATGCCGGCGTTGGTGGCATACACATCCAGCCGAGGCGCCTGCACTTCAAAGCGGTCGCTGCGCATCAGCGTCGGGTTGGCGACGGTGTAAAGCTCCTTGCCGTCATGGCTGACGGTGAAGGCGAACATTGAGCGCGCTTTCTCGCCTGGTTGTTGGGTGATGCTGGCGTGGAACACCTGCTTGCAGCTGTCCAGCTCGACGCCGTAAACATCCGCGTAGTGGTTGTTCAGCACGTAGGCGATCTTGCGGTCCGGTGACAACTGAATAGTGCCGGGGCCGAAGGCGTCCGGCAGTTTGCAGGTCTTGTACAGGCTATCGGTCGCAAGGTCGATGACGTGCAGGTTGTTCGGGTAATTGGTGGTCAACATGTACTCGTGACCGGTTTCGAGTGTCGTGTTTTCATCTGCCAGAGCTGCGAGTGAACACACAGACAGAATGGCGGAAGCGGCAAGGCCGCAGGCATTGGTGCGAAGCATGCTGGAATCCTTCTGTAGGACTATTTGTTTTTCGGGAACTATTTGTCTTTCGGAAAAACAGTTCCCAGGTTGCGCCAGCTCTCGTTGGAGGCCTGCGCATCCTTGTTCCAGTCCGGATAGGTGCTCATCATGTCCGGCACCTGGGCCGGCCACCAGCAAGGGTCGGAGCAGCCATAGAGGTCAGCTTCCATCGGCTGGCACAGCGACGACACTCCTCCAAAGGCGTCGATCTCCCAGCCGGGGTCGGTGGTCGAGGCGCAGCCGGCGACGGAGTTCATCGCCACCACTTCTTCGATACGGTTTTCGGCCGCAGCCTGATCGAGCTTCTGGGCTTTGTTATTGATTGCCTTGAGATGTTTCATATCAGTGAGCCTTGCGCGGTGTGATGTAGCTGCTGATAAACGCAGGGTTGTGGGCCATGATCCGGGTATAGACGTCGATGCCGAAGTCGACCCAGTCACGCATCAACTCGCAGTAGTGATACGTCGGATGAGTCGGGTCGCCATAGCGTGCGTAGCTCTCGTGGTAGCAGCCGCCGGAGCACAGGTTGCGGATGTGACAGTCTTCGCAACCAGTGTTGGTGCGGTCCAGGCGCTGGGACAGGAAGTCATTCAACTCGACCTGTTTCACTCCACTGTGAACGTTGCCAAAGGTCGGTAACGACGAACCGGTGAATCGATGGCAAAGGTTCAGCTCACCCTTGTGATCCACCGCCAGCATCTTCAGACCCGCGCCGCACGGCAGGGCTTTTTTGTGGCCTTCGTGAATGTCGGTGATCAGCTGATGCAGGTTGGAGAAACCAATATTGCGGTGCTCCAGCGCAGCCTCCAGATAACGCCGCCCCAGGGCTTTCATATTGGCGAAGACTTCGATCAGTTCCTCGCTGGACAGGTTGAAGGTGCTGATGTCGCCGGAAGTCACCGGGGCGAAACCAACTTCGGCAAAACCCAGTTCATTGAACAGGTGATCCCAAATGGTTTCGACGTCAGTGATGCCTTTGGTCAGCGTCACCCGCGCGCCCACCGGACGGCTGTTGTAGCGTGACAGCAGCATCTCGGCCTTGCGCCGGACCACGTCGTAAGTGCCCTGCCCGCCCACGGTGATGCGGTTGCGGTCGTGAACGGTTTTCGGGCCGTCGATGCTCACCGACAGACCAAAGCGGTGGGCATTCAGGTAATCAACGGTTTCTTCGGTAAGCAGCGTGGCGTTGGTGGTCATGACGAACTCAACGAACTTCCCGGCCTCGGAAAACCGCTTCTCGCAATAGTCGACCATGTACTCGATCAGCTTGCGATTACTCAGTGGCTCGCCGCCGAAGAACACCACGGTGAAACGCTCTTCATCCGGGGATTCGCGCAGCAGCATTTCCACCGAAGCGACCGCCGTATCGACGTCCATTTTCTTGCCGGCCGACGGCTTATCGAGGTCTTCCTTGTAGCAGTAGGTGCAGCTCAAATTGCAGCCGGTGTTGACGTTCAGCACCACGGTATTGATCGCCGTTCGCTCGACCCGTTTGACGCCGATGTCCGGGGTCAATGGCGAGCCATCGCTGACCAGTTCCAGGGAAATCAGCTCGCGCAGGGTCTCGGTGATTTCCTCACCGCCATAGCGCGCAGCCAGGCGTTCGATCAGGTCCTCTGAAGAGCAACCTGGACCACGCAAAGTATCGATAATCGTGCCCGTCAGTTCATCGCTGGCAAACAGCGAGCTGCTCGGAATGTGGAACAACATGCGGTCGGCATCGACATGCACTTCGTGCAGATTCCGCTCGACCAGATTCAAAATAGCGCCCATTGCAACCTCCTGTGCAAACCCCGCTTGGCGGGGCCTGCGGTCATTCCGAAAAGTGTCTGAAACCGTAAAGTCAGCCAGCTCACGTTCTAAAATCACGGAATGGGTGGATTGTTCCAGCGTTGCACGGTGACGATCATGTGGCCTTCACCGGTCAATGACTTTCCGGCGTCATCCACGGCGGCGATCACCTTGAGGTTGCCGGCGTTGTTGGTGGACATTTTGCGTTGAGGATTGGGCCCGGCATCGCCCGGAGTGAACACCCCGCTGTCGGCCTGCATTTGGCCTGCGAACTTGACGTCTTCGTCCTCCTTGGCGCGCTCGTCGAAGGCTTCGACCTTCCACTGCGCCGGGAACACACCGATCCGATACGGCTTGCCATCAGCGCCCTTGCCCCAGGCTTCGGCATCGAAGCGACCCTGGACCTTAGGTGTCGAACCGCCGCCCTCGCCGATCCGCGCCACCGAAAACTCGGGCACGACCTTGACCTCGGCTATGTTGCTGTAGACCGCCAGCGTGGCGCCTTTAAGGGTGCCCAGCGTGACCTCTCGCAGGCCCGGTTTCGCATCCGCCGCAGCCTTGAGTTTGACCCGCAGCCGCTCTGGGCTTTGCTCCAGCACCTCGACCACTTCGACACCTTTGCCGAAGCTTGGAGTGCCTTTTAGTCCACTGCCGATTAGTGTGATTTCGGTTTCGCTGCCGGCCTTCAGGTAACCCGGCTGCACTGCCAGCAAACGACTGGAGCCCTGCTTGGCCGCAATAAAGTCCAGCCCGCGCTCATCATGTTCGGCCTCGAACATCCGGCCTTGCAGCTCGCTGCCCTTGGCGGCGAACACCTGACGCATGACCACGCCATCGATGGTCACGTTGCCGCGCCACTCGTAGCCGGTGTAGAGGATGGCGCTGCCTTCGCCATTGAACGGGCTGCCGTTGGCGTATTGGCCTTTGACGCTGACCTTGAATTGATCGGTGCCATCGGCGCTGACGGTCATTACGCCGGCCAGTTCCCCCTTGCCCGGCAACTGGCCGCTGAAGCTCCAGTCGCCTGCCAAGGAGTCGGCTTTCGGCGCAGTTTTCAGCCATTTATTCCAGGCCTGGTTTTCCAGCGGATAGCGCTTGGCCAGCAGCGGCACCATGTCCTTGCGGGCGATATCGAACCAGTCGCGGTCGCGGGCCAATGCCTGGTACTCCAGCGACGGCCATTGCCCCAAGTGGAAGTTCACCAGACGTTCCCATTCCTGAGCCGGCCGCCGTTGCAAGGCGACCCGCGCACCGGAGTGACAGCGGCCACACATCTGGCTGGTCTTATCGTCGAAGTGCTCGACGGTATTAAGTCGACGCTCCAGCGCATAACGCACGCCATCGGTCTCGCTCGGCGCCAGGCCTTGAGTGTCAGCCAGGTATTTGACCAGCGTACGACGGTCCTCATCGCTGATCTGCAGGCCATGCATGGTCTGCATCCGGGCGATGCTCATCAGCCAGCCTTCCGGGGTCTTGCGCTGGTGGCTGATGCGGCTCAGGCCGTTGTCAGCCTCGGGGGTGTGGCAGCCCTGACAGGTCTCCTTGAGGATGGTCTGGGCATCACGCGCCGCCATGCTTGGGGAAGAATGCAGGGCCACGCAAGCGGCTATCGCCAGCAGACCGCCGCTCATGCCAGATCGGAGTTTTCTCTTCATCAACGTCGAACCTCCCACGGTGCTTTCTTATTTTTTTGATCATTGTTTTTATGGTTTCTGCCGCCAGCGGGAACACCGCAGACGGAGGCAAGAGAAACGTCTGAGGTGAGCAATACACGGAGCGTGCCAGCTTATAAATAGTGTGTTTAATCAATGTGTTGACTGAAACACACAGCCTCATAGCGATTGGATCGGCGGTTGTCGGCGTCTAATTTCGCGACAACTGTTCCACTCTGAGACGAGCATAGGTGATAGCCGCGGGGACGCATCTGGTGGTGGATGACTTTACCGATGCAGCGCTATGGGAAGTGATTGATCGGATGCTGAGTCGACAGGCTTAGAGCGACGCACATCTCCAGGGGCGGCTAATACTCTTGGACCGAAACAGGTTCGACGAATCGTCCCTGCAACACAATAATGAGCAGCGGCACGACCACCAGCACGCCGGCCGACAGCATCACCCCGCGGATGCTGGACATGTCCAGAATCCATGCGCCCAGGGTGGCGCCGACGCCGATGGCCGCGTTGAGGACGGCCGTATGAATCGCCGCTGCCGGTATCGCTGCCGGGCCCGCCATCCGTAGCACCCACGTCTGCAAACCACCAAAAAGCGCGGCGATCGCGGCGCCCCAAATGATCAGAAAGACCAATACAGGGGTGATACCGGCCTTGGGTCCGAACCATCCCAGCCCTGTCAGCGCCACGCACAGCGCAAGCAGCGCCCATACAATGACCGGCTTCATAAAACGATCGATGAGTATTCCGGTCAGGATATTGCCCAGAAATCCAGCTATCCCGAAGCCAAACAACAGCGCCGCGATCATCACCGGGGGAATGCCCGGTATTTGTCCAAGGTAAGGTTCAACAAAAGTGTATGCCCAGAAATGGGCCGCCGCCGTGAACGCCGTGACCAGGTAAAGACCCCGCAGGCGATGATTGCGCAACACTCTTCCCAGCGACACGCTCCTGGCCGCCGATGGGCTCTTGATGTCGGAAATGACCGCAAGCATCAGCACCGAGGTCAACAGCCCCAGCGCCCCAATGACTCCAAACGCCGTGCGCCAGCCACTGGCCTGCCCGATGAGGTTGACCAGCGGCACGCCCAGAACGGTCGCAATCGAGATCCCGCCAAACACAATCGAGGTTGCCAGCCCCATACGCTGTGGCGGAGCGATCTGAGCTGCCGTCGCCGCGACCATTGCCCAAAAGAAACCGTGGACCACGGCCCCAAAGGTTCGCGCCAGCAATAACGTCGGGAAGGTCTCGGACATCATTACCGCGCCATTGGACGCCGCGAGGACCAACATCAAGGCAATCAGCAACGGCTTGCGTGGAAGGCGACTGAGCAGCACGGCCGACAACAAGCCGCTGGCCGCACCGATCCAGGCATAGAGCGAAACCGCGAGCCCGACTTCAGCACGCTCGATTCCCAGATCAAGGGAGATTTGCGACAGCAGCCCGATCGGGGCGAACTCGGTGGTCACCATGGTGAACGCGGCGACGCCGAGAACAATCACCGCAAGCCAGGTGCGGACCGATGAATCTGCTGGCTGCGCGGCTATCGCGACCTGCTCTGACGTGCTTTTCGAACCCATTTCGACATTCCCTGTTGAGTGTTCGACACCTGACATCCCGGCTGGCGGGACGAAGGCCATAGTACTCAAATCGCCGGTGGAGAGTTCATCAAAAGCCACCTTGAGGCGCGTCTCAGCGCTGTCGCATATTGCGACGAACTCACGTGTACCGATGCCACGAAAAAAGAATCTAACTCAATAAAATCAGTCAGTTATAAAGACATCACTCAATTGGCACAGCCATTGCGAAAGACCTTGCCTCACGTCGAACCTTTCCTTTCGAACAACAAGAGGTCACGCCATGCAGCTCCCTTCCCTGCTCCCCGCAACCACTGCATTTATCCAACGCGCGCCGCGCATGCTGATCGGCGCTGAATGGGTCGAAGCCGCCGACGGTCAGACCATGCCGTTGCACAATCCGGCCAGCGGCGAGGTGCTGTGCGTGGTGCCGCGGGCGACGCCGGACGATGTTGATCGCGCGGTGCTCGCGGCGCGTCAGGCGTTCGATGATTCAGCGTGGAGCCGAACCCGGCCTCGGGAGCGGCAGAATCTGTTGTGGAAACTCGCCGACCTGATGCAGCGCGACGCCGAAGTGCTGGCGCAGCTGGAATGCCTGAACAACGGCAAAAGCGCAGCGGTCGCGCAGGTCATGGATGTGCAGCTGTCCATCGATTTCCTGCGCTACATGGCCGGTTGGGCGACCAAGATCGAAGGTTCGAGCGTCGAGGTTTCATTGCCGCTGATGCCGGATGATCAGTTTCACAGTTTTATCCGCCGTGAAGCGGTGGGTGTGGTCGGGGCCATCGTCGCCTGGAATTTTCCGTTGCTACTGGCCTGCTGGAAACTTGGCCCGGCGCTGGCCACCGGCTGCACCGTGGTCCTCAAACCGGCGGACGAGACACCGCTGACCGCGCTGAAACTGGCGGAGCTGGTGCTGGAAGCTGGCTATCCGACAGGTGTGTTCAACGTGGTGACCGGCACGGGGATCACCGCAGGCTCGGCCCTGACCCACAACCCGTTGGTGGATAAACTGACCTTCACCGGCTCCACCGCCGTGGGCAAAGAGATCGGCAAGATCGCCATGGACTCCATGACCCGTGTCACCCTGGAGTTGGGCGGTAAATCACCGACCATCGTCATGGCCGACGCTGACTTGAACAGCGCCGCAGCAGGCGCCGCCAGCGCAATATTTTTCAACCAGGGTCAGGTTTGCTGCGCCGGTTCGCGGCTGTATGTGCAGCGCAAACACTTCGACAATGTCGTGGCCGACATCGCCGACATCGCCAACGCCATGAAGCTCGGCAACGGCCTCGATCCTAGCGTGCAGATGGGCCCGCTGATCTCGGCCCGTCAGCAGGAACGGGTTTATCGCTACATCGAAATGGGCCGCGAAAGCGGTGCGACCATCGCCTGTGGCGGCGAGCAGTTTGGACCGGGGTTTTTCGTCAAGCCGACGGTGATCGTCGACGTCGATCAGAAGCACTCGCTGGTGCAGGAAGAAATCTTCGGCCCGGTGCTGGTGGCGATTCCGTTCGACGACGAAGCCGATGCCCTGCGCATGGCCAATGACAGCCCCTACGGTTTGGGCGCGAGCATTTGGTCCAATGACTTGGCGGCCGTGCACCGGATGATTCCGCGAATCAAGTCCGGCTCGGTGTGGGTCAACTGCCACAGCGCCCTGGATCCGGCGCTGCCGTTTGGCGGCTACAAGATGTCGGGCGTGGGCCGAGAAATGGGTTATGCGGCGATTGAGCATTACACCGAATTGAAGTCGGTGTTGATCAAGCTTTAATACGCTGCGTCCTTTAGAACCCATCGCGGGCAAGCCTCGCTCCTACAGGTACAACACAATCCTGTAGGAGCGAGGCTTGCCCGCGATGAGGCCAGAACATCCAATACACATCCAGCTAGGGCCGATACCCCTGCCCCAACAACCACCCTCGCACCATCCTCCCCTGCTCCGCCGTCAAATCCGCCAGCGCCTGTTCCGCTGGCTGGGTTTGCAGACGGCGCAGCAACGGCGCCAGTTCAACACCCTGCACATGCCAGATCCCCAGCGGCTGATCCGCCGTCACTACCACCTCAGCCTCATCCACCAAACCCTCGCGCAACACCGACGCGCGCTGTATCCGTAGCGAGGCGAAGTCCGGCTCTTTGTGCGCCAACTCAGCGTCGGGCCACTGCCGACGAGCACGCCAGAACGGCTGCTCCTGCCAGCGCTGCTCATCGGCATAGAAGTCGCGACCGATCCGGGCGAAACGTAGAAACAGCTGCTCGACTCGCTGCTGATGAAACTGCTGCGCCAGCGCCGCACGCTCAGGTGCCTGGAGCAAAGTGTTGATGACGACCGGTGCCTGCAGCGCCGAAGACAAGGACTGGAAGATCCCGTTACCCGACAACGGATCGACCGCCATCGCCGCATCGCCAACCCGAATCCAGTTATCGCCGCACACCTGCGGACAAAGGATCGCCGTGCTGCTGCGGGCATGCAGTTGCAGATCGATTTCCGGCGCTGGGCCGAAAAACTCGACCGCCAACGCCGATGCCTGACGCCTTCCCCGACAGTAATCGAGCAACTGCGCTTTGCCCGGCAACTCGGCACTGGCCACGTCCATCGTCAGCTGCCAATAACACTGACCATCGGCCCGTCGCGCCATCCAGGCCCAGCCATCTTCAAGACTCTCGACCGCGCTCGCCGTGGTGCCCGACGCACCTTGCCAACGGTTGAGCAGGCTGACGGTTTCCGGCCCACGCAGGCCTTTACCCAGCGTCGGCGCCTGGCGCCCTCGCGACTCCACGAGAAAGTCCGCCGCTATCTCCGCGTGCCCTTCGACTTCCACTCGATGACCCGAAGCCTGCGAATGTACCGACAACACACGACCTTCGACCAGCTCGACACCGGCCAGCCGCAAATCCTCGCGCAGGCCTCGATCAAAGCGCGGACGATCCAGCAGAAACTCGATATTTTGCGCGTGCTGCTGAGCGTTCCACGACACCTGACGCTGAGAAGGAAGCGTCGCATCGTCCAAAGCATGGGAAAGGCCCGCTCCACGCAGAGCATCGAGAACCCGCACCGAAACACCTTCCAGCGCCGCAAACCGTCGCCAATCACTGACCAGCGTCACCTCATAGCCGAGCCGACGTAAACCCAAGGCCACTGTGGCCCCGGCAGGCCCGGCGCCGAGAATGAGGATCGCGCTCATGCCCAGACGCGCCGCTCAGGGCCACGATAACGGGCGTTCTCGCGCAGCCATTCGATGATCTGCGGATTGCTCGCATCGTCATGTTCGGCCAGATAATGGGCGATATGCCCGCTCAATGCCCCACACCCCAGACTCGCGCCAGACTGCCCCGGATGAGTGCCGCGAACACAGGCCGCGAAGTCCGCCTGCTGGCTGTTGAGCCATGACCATTCCTGTTCACCGCAACGCGCATCGCCGGTGACCCGCAATACTCCCGGGTAACTCGCCGGAAACACCGCTGCACCCTGGGCCGGGCTGGACGCGCACAGCAGCACCCCGCGTTCCAGCGCCACCGCGCAGGCTTCGCGCAGCAAGCTGCGGTCCTGACGCAAACCCAGGCTCAAGTTGATCAGCCGCACGTCCTGCGCCACCAACCAGTCAATCGCCGTGGCGATCTGCAGGGCGCTGGTCACCCCGCGCTGATCGAACACCTGCGCGACGCAAAACAGCGCCAACGGTGCTCGCAGGCTGATGGCATCAATCACCGCACTGCCATGGCCCAGTGGGTCATCACGCAATGATTCTTCAGCCAGGCCCTCGTCCAACAGATAGAAACGCCGTCCAGCGATCACTTGCGCTCGTTGCGCCAACGAGTGACCGCTATCGACAACACCGATCCGTAGCTCAGGCCTCATGCAGCACCTTCGATGACGTGAGTACACCGTCCACCAATTCAAAGCGCAGGTCAGCGTCCGCCAGAGTCGACGGTCGATGGCTGATCAGGATTCGCGTACGCCCGGCAAACAGTCGGTCGATCGCCTCGATCACCTCCCGTTCTGTGGCCTCATCAACCGCCGAAGTGGCTTCATCGAGCACCAGAATCAACGGATCCTGCAACAGCGCGCGGGCGATGGCGATCCGCTGTTTCTGCCCGCCCGACAGCTGCTGACCGCGCTCACCCAACGAGCTGTCGAGGCCCTCGGGCAAGGATTCGATCAAGCTGTCGAGTTGCGCCAAACGTGCCACTTCGGCAATTGCTTCACGGCTGGCATCTGGCACGCTGTAAGACAGATTGTCCGCCAGGCTACCGCGAAACAGCACGATGTCCTGACTGACCACCGCAATCCGCCGTCGCAGCTCGAACAGGTCCAGCTCGCGCAAGTCGATGCCCTCGAGCAACACCTGACCGGACTGTGGATCGTGGTGGCGTTGCAGCAGATCGATCAGCGTCGTCTTGCCGACGCCGGAGCCGCCGCTCAGGGCGACTTTCAAGCCATAAGGGATGCGCGCATCGATGCCGCGCAAGGTCATCGGGCGCCCTGGATGACTGAAATGAACCGACTGAAAACACAGCTCGCCAGACGTCGGCATCGGCTGCGGATCGACCGGAGTGACGACACTCGGTTCTTCACCGCGCAACTCCATGACCCGGCCAAGACTGACGGTCATGCGCTGAATGGCCACGTACAGCCCGAGCAAACTCTGCACCGGCCCCACCGCCATCCCCAGATAGGTGGAAAACGCAATCAACGCGCCAAGCTGCCAGGTGCCCTGCACCACCCAATAACCGCCAATCAGAAAAGCACAGGCACGGGACAACGAGGTCAAGGTGCCGGGTACGGACTGGGTGAAAAACTCGGTCACTTGCAGGCGCAACAACTGACTCATGTAACCCTGGCCCAGTGTCTCCAATCGACGCGCCTCGCGCTGTTGCTGGCCGGCGCTCTGGATGAATTTCATCACCGGCAGCGTCTCGACCATGAACGACGACATGTCCGCCGAGCGCTCACGCAACTGCCGCACATCGCGCTCGACCTTGCGTCGCATCCAGCGCAACCAGAGCACGTCCAGCGGGATCAGCACCAACGCCAGCAGCGAGAGCTTCCAGGACAGGGTCAGCAACATCGCCACCGAGCAGACCAGCCCAATGACGCTGGAAACTGCCGAGAACAGCGAGTCGACAGCGAAGCGCTGGATCTCCGCAACGTCGCCGTCGAGGCGCGACATCAGGTCGCCGATCCGCCGCTGCCCGTAAAAGCGTGGCGAGAGCGTCTGCAAATGCCGATACAGGTCATCGCGCAAGGCGAACAGGATTCGCCCGGACAGCCGCGTGTGCAGGTATCGATTGACCCCCGACAGCGCCGTGCCCAGCAGCCCGGTGACGATCATCAATCCGGCGATCAGCACCAGCATGGGGAAATTGCGCGCCAGCAGGCCGTCGTCGATCAGCAACTTGGTCAACCAGGGTTGCACCAGCACCAGCAGCGAAGCGCAGACCGACAACCCAAGCAGGCCGCCGATGGCCAGACGATGGGGACGGACGAAACCGTACAGCCACTTCAGCGCAGCTTGTAGCGCCTGTGGGTCTCGGCTGTCGATCAGCCTGACAATCAAGCGCTGCATCAGCTGCGCAACTGTTTGAGTTTGCGATACAGCGTCGCGCGGCTGATACCCAGCGCGTCAGCGGCGGCCGACACGTTGCCTTGGTGGCTGTCCAGGGATTGGCGGATCAGCTCCAGTTCGTTCTCACGAATGCTGCCCGTCTGCGGCCGGTCGCTGGTGTTGAGCTCATCGAGCATGCTGTCGGGCAGATGTTCCAGGCTCAGCTCAACCTCGCCTTCTTCGCGCATGGCCAGCGCAGTACGCAGCACCATCTCCAATTGGCGGATGTTGCCCGGCCAGTGATAGCCGCCCAACAAAGCGTTCAAGTCCTCGCGGAGCTTGACCGCAGGCGCACCCAATTTGCCCAACAGGCTGTTCACCAACGTGCTGAAGTCCTCGCGTTCGCGCAGGGCCGGCAACATCACGCTGATGCCGTTGACGCGGTAGAACAGGTCCTCGCGGAAATGTTTGTCCTCCACCAGTCGTTTGAGGTCACGGTGGGTGGCGCAGATCAGCGCCACATCAATGTCCTGCTCTTCGCCAGCGCCCAGCGGTGCGACTTTTCGATCCTGCAACACGCGCAACAAACGCGCCTGCAACGCCAACGGCATATCGCCGATTTCATCGAGAAACAACGTGCCGCCATGGGCCTGTTGCAAACGGCCGATCATCCCGCCACGGCGAGAACCGGTGAACGCTCCTTCGCGATAACCGAACAGTTCCGACTCGATCAGGCCTTCCGGAATCGCTGCGCAGTTCACTGCGATGAAGGGTTTGTCGCAGCGGCTGCCGGCCAGGTGTAGCGCCCGGGCGATGACTTCTTTCCCGGTGCCGGTTTCGCCCAGCAACAACACCGGCAGTTCATTGGCCAAACCTTGGCGGGCCATGCGCAAGGCTCGCGCATAGCGCGTATTGCTGCCGGCCAGGGCGTCGAAGTCCGGTTGAGTTTTTGCAGTTTTGCTGACGCTGCGTGCCGTACTGGCGACGTTGATCGAGCGCTGTGGCGCACGCAGGGTTTTGTAGAAAAATTCACCCTTGGCGGTTTGCAGACTGCCAATGCCACCCTGTTGCAAGCGCGCCAACAGTTGCAGACCGTCGACCCCAAGAAACTCCTCGCAGCGGTGCCCCACCAATGCCGAGCGCTCGGCGTTGAGTAACTGACAAGCCTGAGCGCTGACCGCCAGAATCTGCCCACCCAGACTGACCGCCAGCAGGCCCTGCCACGGCGATTCGAGGTACTGCCGACGGCTGTGAAAGGCCAAAACGATTTGTTCGGGATAGCTGGCGTTGAACACCCGACTCTCAATCTGGCTGACCGCCATGGCCAGCAACGCGGTGCTGTCATGGACTCGCCCGAGCGGACCTTCACGGGTCAGGTCGAGCACGCCGAGTATGTCGCCCTGCGGGCAATGAATCGGTACCGAGGTACAGGAGAAATCGCTCAAGCGATCGAGGTAATGCTCGCCGCAGTCGATCAGGGTCGGCCGGGCTTCCACCAGTGCGGTGCCGAGCGCATTGGTGCCGCGAGCGGCTTCGCTCCAGCAGGCACCGAGGGTGATGTCTTGCAGTCCACTGCCCTTGAGACGGTCGGCGCGGCCTTCGACGGCCAGAATCGTGGCGTCGGAATTGGCCAGAATGATCAACCCTTCTTTGCCTTGGCGAGCGGCCAGGTAGTCGATCGCCGGCATCGCGGCATCGATCAACAGCCGATTGCTGGCCAGCAACAGCTCAAGGCTGGCGCTCGATTCCAGGGCCAGTTCATGCTTGCCATTGAAATGCACGCCATGGCTGAGACTGCGCCGCCATGACGCATCGATTTCGGCCCGCAACACCCCATCGGGGACTTCACCTTCAAGGTGAAGTTTCTCCCGGGCGAGCCGGGCTTCATGTTGCAGTTCACTGTTTATTGTTTTTATAAGAGTCATCAAGCGCTCCGGATCGGTCCGCCCAGTAAAACCTGCGCCTGGATACTTCAGCGCCTGATGCAATCTTTACGTTAACGTCAAGACGATGGCAAGTGCCGTATGGCGCCGGTATTCCAATCAACGGATGGCGTCATCGTTCTTCGCGGGCAAGCCCGGCTCCCACAAGAGCACTGTAGGAGCGAGCTTGCTCGCGATGAACGTTAACGATAACGCGTGTTTTCTGAATAAACGCGCCGCCCTTGAATCCATCGCGAGCAAGCTCGCTCCTACACGAAAGCGGTCTGTCAGACGACTTCGAATCAGATTTGCCACGCCTCAGGATTCGCAAAAAACGCCCGCGCATTGTCCTCAAGGCTTTCAAGGTGATACCCGCCCTCCTGCACGATCAAACACGGCAAGCCAAGGCTGCGAATGCGCTCGCCCAGTTTGGCGAAACCTTCGCGGGTCACTGCCACTTTGCTTTGCGGGTCCAGCTCATAAATGTCGAAGCCCAGGGACAACACCAGCACCTGCGCGTCGAAGTCCTTCACCGCCGCCAGCGCCACCTCAAGCTGACCCAGGAAATCCGCCTCACTGGCGCCGTGAGCCATCGGCAGGTTGAGGTTGAAACCTTCCCCCGCGCCTGCGCCGCGCTCGTCAGCAAAACCGGCAACCCCCGGATAGAAATTGGTCGGATCGCCATGAACCGAGACATACAGCACATCATCGCGGTCGTAGAAAATTTCCTGAATGCCCTGACCGTGATGCATGTCGGTATCCAGCACCGCGACCCGTTCAAAACCGCCGCGCAATACCTGAGCTGCAATCGCCGCATTGTTGAGATAGCAAAAGCCACCCGCCGCTTCAGCCCGCGCATGATGCCCCGGTGGCCGGCACAGAGCGTAGGCTGCCGGTTCGCCGTCGAGCAACGCCTGGGCCCCAGCGATTGCGCTTTGCGCCGACCAATAGGCCGAACGCCAGGTCAGTTCACCCACCGGGCAACTGCCGTCGGCCAGGTAACAGGCTGCCTGGGCGAGAATCCCGCGCAGTGCATTGGGTTCGCGGACGAAGATGTTCGACATCACCTCATCGCCCCAGTCTTCGGGGATTTCCTTCCAGCGCTCATGGGCTTCCCGCAGAAACTCCAGATAGGCCGCCCCATGCACCGCCAGCAAAGGTTGCAAGCCAGCATCCGCAGGTTGCACGACCTCGAAACCCAGAGAGTGCGCCGCCTGCACCAAACGTTGAGCCCGCTCGGGGACTTCTTGTGGTGTGCGCATCTGACCGCGTGAGTAGTAGCTGCGCGGGTGGTGAAGCAATTGTTCGGGGTGGAAAAAACTGCGCATCATCTTCTCCTTATTCAGCCTGACCAGCGCGACCCAGCACGGCGTTGAGCAATACATCAGTACCCTGACGCACGTCTTCGGGCAATACGTCTTCGGCTTCGTTATGGCTCAAGCCGCCGACGCAGGGAATGAACACCATGGCCGTCGGACAGAACCGTGCCAGGTGAATCGCATCATGGCCGGCGCCACTGACAATCGATTGCTGAGCGTAGCCCAGACCGTCCACTGCCTGCTGCACCGTCGCCACACACTCGGCATCAAACGGCGTCGCCGGGCTGATCCAGTGCGGGGTAATGGTCACCTTCAAACCACGCCCTTCGGCGATGGCGTGCAGACGCGCACGGACTTGCTGCTCCATGGCCTCGATGGCTTCGTCACGATGATGACGCAAGTCCACGGTGAAGTTCACCAGTCCGGGAATGGTGTTGCGCGAGGACTTGGCAATGCTCAGTTCCCCGACGGTGGTCAGGCCTTCGGGGACGAAATCGCTGGCCAGAGCTTCCAGCGCCAGAATCATCTGCGCGGCGCCGTAGAGCGCATCTTTGCGCAGCGGCATCGGCGTGGTGCCCGCGTGGGCGGCCATGCCATCGACCCGCACATCAAGCCAACGAATCGCCTGACCACCACTGACCACACCGATGCTCTTGGCGTTGTCTTCAAGGATCGGACCTTGTTCGATATGGGCTTCAAAATAGGCATCCACCGGCCCGCCCAGCGGTCGCTCGCCGGCATACCCGGTGCGTTGCAAGGCCTCGGCAACGCTGATGCCGTCAGCGTCACGCACCGCCAGCGCCACTTCCAGTTCCAGACTGCCGGTAAACACCGCCGAGCCGAACATCGCCGGGGTGAAACGTGCGCCTTCTTCGTTGGTCCACACCGCCACTTCCAGCGGCTTGCGGGTTTTGATGTCGAGGTCGTTGAGACAGCGCACCACTTCCAGGCCGGCGAGCACGCCATACACACCGTCGAAACGCCCGCCTTCAGGCTGGGTGTCGAGGTGGCTGCCCATCATCACCGGGGCGGCGTTTGGATCGGTACCGGCGCGGCGGGCGAACAAATTGCCGATCGGGTCCACGCTCAAGGTCATCCCGGCCTCGCGACACCAACCGGCAAACAATTCACGTCCAGCCTTGTCTTCTTCGCTCAAGGCCAGACGGCAGCTACCGCCGCGCGCCGTTGCGCCAATTTCGGCCATGGCCATCAAACTCGCCCACAGGCGCTCGCCGTTGATTTTCAACATCTGTCATTTCTCCAAAAGTGAGGGGCGCTCAAGCGCCAGGGGCCATTTCCAGGCGATGGGCCGTGGCGTGCCGACGGGCCAACATCAATACGCAAACCAGGGATATCGCGGCGATCAGGGTGTAGAACAGCGCCATCGGCCACCATTGGCCGGCAAATTTGTGCGCCAGCAACGTACCGATCAACGGCGTCAGGCCGCCGGCCAACGCACCGCAGACCTGATACGCAAGGGAGATCGCGGTATAGCGCACGCGGGTCTCGAACATGCCGCTGACGTAACCGGCGATCACCGCGTAAAACGACGCCATGCACACCACCGCCAAAGCGATACCAAGAATGATCAGCGGCGCCTGGGCCGAGCTGACCAGCACAAACATCGGGTACGGCGAGGCCATTGCCAACACGGCCATAGCGCAGAGGAAGCGGGTCGCGCCAACTTTCTCGGCGATCCAGGCCGCCAGCGGCTGGATGCAGAACTGAATGATCGCCACCACGAATAGGCACTCAAGAATCAGCGAGCGCGGCAACTCCAGTTGCTGGGTGGTGTAAGCGATCATGAAAGTGTTGGTGAAATACACCCCGGCGATCCCCAGCGTGTTGGCGCCGATGCACAGCAACAGCGGGCGCCAGGCGGTTTGCAGGACTTCCATCACCGGCGCCTGCTCTTTGCGTTTGGACTTACTGGCCTGCTCGCGGCTGGCGAGAAATTCCGGCGACTCATTCACGCCCAAGCGAATCGCCAGGCCCACCAACAGCAACAGCGAGCTGGCCAGGAACGGCAAACGCCAGCCCCAGTTCATCAAATCCTCTTCGGGCAAACGGGTGACCGCGCTAAAGGCCAGCAGCGACAAAATCAAACCCGCCGGGCTGCCCAGTTGCGCGAAGGAGGCAAAGAAGTTACGGCGGCCCTTGGGTGCATGCTCGCCGGCCATCAATACCGCCCCGCCCCACTCACCGCCGACCGCGATGCCCTGGACGATGCGCAGCAGAATCAACAGCACGGGTGCGGCCGCGCCGATCTGCGCGTAAGTCGGCAGCAAGCCGATGCAGACAGTGACCACGCCCATCATCAGCAGCGTGATGATCAGCGATTTCTTGCGGCCGATACGGTCGCCTATATGGCCGAAAATGATTCCCCCCACCGGCCGGGCAAAAAAGCCCACGGCGAAGGTGCCAAATGCAGCCATGGTGCTGAACAGTTTGTCGTCGGAAGGAAAGAACAGCGCACCAAACACCAGCGCCGCGGCCGTGGCGTAGATGTAGAAGTCGTACCACTCGATCATTGTGCCGATAAATGCAGCGGCCGCAGCCCGGCGAGGCTGGGGCGAAGCGGAAGGCTTCATGGGTCAGGCTCCTTTGGTTATTTTTTTGGCAGGAGAGAACGGCAAATAGAGGCGCTCTGACGGCGCCTGTCTGGGGGTGATTTATCGGCCTGAGGGGATAATTAGTCAATTTTCTATTTATTATGCTAATTATTAGCCATGCTTATTATTAGAGCCTTGTCATGTCCGACCGCGATGTACACCGCCTGCTCAATGACCGCCTGGACTGGAACCTGCTGCGCACCTTTCGGGTAATCGGCCAGGAACTGAGCATCAGCCGCGCCGCCGCCCGCCTGCACCTGACTCAACCGGCGATCAGTCAGGCACTGAAGCGGCTGGAAGAGCAACTGGGCCGGCAATTGATCGCCCGTCGCGGGCCACGCTTCGCCTTGACCGAGGTCGGCGAGCAGATCTTCCAGCTCGCCGGAGAAATCTACGGTCAGATGTCCCAAGTCAGCAGCGCTCTGGAGCAACCGGCCGATGAGGTGATCGGCAAGGTCAGACTATTGATCATCAGCCGGATTTTCTCCGAACGTTTCGATGACTTCCTCGCCGACTTCCATCGCCAGCATCCGCGAGTCGATCTGGAAGTGGACGTCATGCGCAGCTCGGACATCGTCAGCGCCCTGCAGGAAAAAACCGCAACCCTGGGACTGAGCCTCAACCGCCGCCCGCAACCACGCCTGGAGCAGCGACTGTTCCTGCGCCAGCGTTATGCGTTTTTTTGCGGCAAGCACCACGCAATGTTCGGCCAGGAAAGCGTGGCCGAGGGCGATTTGCAGAAGGAGAATTTCGTCAGTTTCACCAGCGACCAGATCGGCGGCATGCTCTCGCCGCTGACCATCTTCCGTGACCAGCAAGGTTTCAGCGGACGGATCGTCGCCTCATCTCCGAGCCTGGAAGAAGTCCGGCGACTGGTGATCGCCGGATTCGGTATCGGTTGTCTGCCCGAACATGTGGTGGCTGCCGATGTCGAGGCCGGTTTGCTCTGGCGCCTGCCGCCCCACGAAGGCATTGCGGATGTGGATATTCATCTGCTGTGGAACCGCGAGCAGCGCATGAGCCGCGCTGAGGCGATTTTTATTGAAAGCTTGCAGCTGTGCCTGACCCCATGAACGGTTGATTGCTCCCGCGCAAAACACAGGAGCAATCAGCGCCTTCAGAACAACGGCAAGCTGTAGCTCACCACCAGACGATTCTGGTCCTGATCGCGTGAGGCTTCGCTGCGTGATGCGCCATTACGCCAGCCCAGGGCCACGCCTTTGAGTGCACCGCTCTGGATCACGTAATCGAGGCTGAAGTCTCGCTCCCACTCCTTTTGATCCGGACCTGCTGCGGTCTGAATCCCCGTACCAGACAAGTACATGGCTGAGGCTTTGAGCCCCGGCACGCCGAGGGCTGCGAAATCGTAGGTGTATTGAGCGAAACCGGTTCGCTCCCCAGCACGGGTGAAGTTCTGGATATAGCGATCGGTCAGCAGATACACGCTGGACCCCGACGCGCCTTTGTCCGGTATACCGCCCTGATTGAGCTGGACGAAGTTGCTGTCCTTGGAGACTTGCTGGTAGCCCGCCATCAACGCATGGGCGCCAATGCCCCAGGTGAAGGCCAGGCTCCAGGTATCGTTATCGATCTTGCCAGTGCCATCCTTGGTGAAGCCGCTGGCCCGGTAGCCTTCGCCACGCCCGGCGGCGGATGCGTTGGCCCCATCGGCGGTGGTCTTGAAGTAGCGCAGGTCGGTTTTCAACGAGCCAAAGTCACCCAACTTCAAATCATGTACCAAACCGCCAAAGTGCTGTTGGTAATAGTCTTCAAGATTGGCGTAGTAATACTGCGCAAGCAGCGCGTCGGTGACCTTGTAATCGACCCCGGCAAAATTGAACGCATTGCTTTCCTGCGTCCCGCCCGCCACTGCCAACCCGGTGCTGTCACTGGAGCCACGACCGGTCGCGTGTTCGATATGGCCACCCGTCAGAGTCAGATGCTCGAAGTCATTGGACACGATCTGCCCACCTTCGAAGGTCTGCGGCAACAGACGACCATCGTTGGCCACCAGAATCGGCAGCTTCGGTGTCAATGTGCCATAGCGCACTTCAGTCTTGGCAAAGCGCATCTTCGCCGTTGCGCCCAGGCGTGCCCATTGCTCAGCGGCACCTTTACCGTTGTCAGGGATCATCGAGCTGCCAACATGCCGGCCGTCACCGCTGTCGAGTCGAATACCCAGCAGCCCCAAAGCATCAACACCAAAACCGACCTGGCCGTCGGTAAAGCCCGACTGATAATTGAGCATGAAGCCCTGGGCCCACTCTTCGGTTTTCGATGGAGCGGCCGTCCCGTCCCGATTATCGTTATTGAAATAGAAGTTACGAACACCCAGTGTCGCTTTACTGTCTTTAACAAAGTCCGCCATGCTCAACGGACTGAAAAGTGCACTACCAATCATGGCCAGTGCCAAGGGTTGCTTATTCATTAAATAGAGTTCCACAAAGTAACGATTATCTTGGCTGACAACTTTCTATTACTGATGAATGGCGACACTTAGTATGTGTGTCAGCGATTCGCCAGCGCATAGCCGTTCCAGTAATTGCGGTTCGGCACGATCAGAAGCCAGTGCTTGCTCGATAACTCCCGCGGCGGTTTGCAGATCGAGAAACAGCACGCCGTTGTCGTCGGCCAACACCAGATCACCGGGGCGCACCTGTATTCCCGCGCAGTGGATAGGCTGATTGATCGGGCTATCGCCACGACCATGAAGCTTGGTGGTCAACAGGCTGGTGCCGCGAGCAAATACCGGCAGTCCGGCTTCACGCAGCTCCAGCAAGTCGGTCACCACGCCGTCCACCACAATCCCTACGGCGCCGGCGCAGCGGGCCGCGCAACTGGTGACCGCACCAACCGGGGCATGCCGCAGATCGCCGCCAGTCTCAATGACCAGCACATCCCCCGGCTGCAACAGCGCCAGCGCCTGGTTCACCGCTATGGCATCAGCACCGCGCAGGCTCAGGGTCACGGCACGACCGACCAATTTGACACCTGGCACCATGGCGCGCAGCTGTGAGTCGGCAAAACCGTCTTCGAGAAAGTGCCCAAGCGTGGGGAAACTCACCGCTTTGAGTTGTTCGATCAAATGCGCCTGTTGCGACTTATCCATGTTCCGGGGCTCCTTTGATCAGTTCGGCCACACAGTCGATTTCCAACGACACGCCCCACAGCGCGACGCACACGGTGGTGCGTGCCGGTGGTGCATGACCGAGCAGCTCACGGTAAACCTCGTTGAAGGGTTCCAACTGTGCGGGGTCGGTCAGGTAAGCGTTGACCTTGACCAGATGACTGAAGCCGGACCCGGCTTCGATCAGGATCGCCTCAAGGTTGCGCAAGGTCTGGCGCACCTGTTCGGCAAAGCTTGCAGGCTGGTCGTCGAGCCCGGTCTGAGCCGGAATTTGCCCGGCAGTAAACACCAAATGGCCGCTGACCACCGCTTGTGAATAAGGCCCCACCGGCCCGATGAAACCGGGTGCTGACTGGATTCTGCGCATGTTGTATGAACTCCGTAGGGATCAGGCCGCAGCCGATTTCAGAGGGGTGGCAGCGGGCTGGTCGGCAGCCGGGGCCGGGACTTCGCTGATGTTTTTCTTGAAGGTTTCGGTCAACAGCAACAACGCCACCAAGGAGATCAGCGCCGCACCGATCATGTACCAGGCCACGGACGAGCCTTTGCCGGTGGCCGCGAGCAGCGCAGTGGTGACAATCGGGGTCGCCGCGCTACCCAACAGGCCGGACAGCATGTAGCTGATGGACAACCCCGAATAGCGAACGCGAGTGCCGAACAGCTCGGCGAGGAAGGTCGCAATCGGCCCGTAGTTGGCGGCGAAAGCGGTCATCAACAGCAGGTAGCCAACGATCACCATCGGCAGTTCCTTGGTGTCCATCAGCCAGAACAAGGGAAACGCCACCAAGGCTTCAGCAACGATCCCTGCGACGATAATCGGCTTGCGTCCGTACCGATCCGACAGTGCCCCGAACACCGGCAGCATGACGATGCAATACGCACAGGACAGCAGCACCACACCGAGCATCACGCTGCGGCTGAACCCTAGGTTCTGCGTGCCATAGGTCAGGCCGAAGGCGACGATGATGTTGAACGAAGCGCCTGTCGACATGGTTGCAATGCCGCCCAGCACCACTTGCTTCCAGTATTTACGAAAGACTTCGGCGACCGGCATTTTGACCTGAACGTCGGCCTCCTTGACCTTGTTGAAGGCCGGGGTTTCGGCAATGTTCAGGCGGATATACAGCCCCACGGCGATCAACAACACGCTACCCAGGAACGGAATCCTCCAACCCCAGGCCAACAGGTCTTCAGGCGACAACCAGGCGGCAATCACCAGGAATGCCAGGTTGGCGATCATGGTCCCGGCCGGAACCCCGATTTGCACCCACGAACCATACAAACCGCGCTTGTTGGCCGGCGCATGTTCCACCGCCATTAACACCGCGCCCCCCCACTCCCCGCCCAGTGCCAGGCCTTGAATCACCCGCAACAGCAGCAAGAGAATGGGCGCCCAGATACCGATGGCTGCGTAATTGGGCAACAGGCCAATGGCGAAGGTCGCCGCGCCCATGGTCAACAGCGAAATCAGCAACATCGACTTGCGTCCGAGACGGTCGCCGAAATGCCCGAACAGTGCCGCACCCACAATCCGCGCCAGGTAGGCCGAAGCAAAGGTGCCGAAAGCCAGCAAGGTGCCGATCAGCGGGACAAAATCCGGGAAGAACACTTTGTTGAACACCAACGCCGAAGCGGTGGCGAACACAAACAAGTCATACCACTCCACCGTGGTGCCGATCACACTGGCGACCGCCACTTTCTTCATACTGATTTCAACTTCGGGAGGTGCGGAATACTTTTCCACAGACGATACTTCGCTCATAACTGTCTCCAGAGAGTTCTTTCAGAACTCGTTATTTAATTGTTCTAACTGGCAGTAAAACGTTTGAAGCGAGGATTGTTGTTATAGCCGGCTCGTCAGAGCGAACCGGTTCGCAAGGCAATATTTATAGTTAACACACTTCCAACTTCGCTCAGCTGGCGAAGTTATTCAGCTTACGATATTTCTCAATAGCCCAACGTCATATCCACGGTATTCAATAACGGCTCACCGACATTCAGGCGTCGAACGTTCTCCGCCACTTGCTCGGCAATACAGTCATGGGACGCCGCCGAAGCCATATGCGGGGTGATCGTCACGCCCGGCATGCTCCACAGCTTATGCGCCAGCGGTAACGGTTCGCGCTCGAATACATCAAGCAATGCGCCGCGCAACTGACCACTGGCCAGCGCCTGTTCAAGATCGTCGATCCGCAGATGAGCGCCCCGACCACAGTTGACCAGCGACGCGCCGTGGGCAAGTCGGGCAAACGTCGCACTGCCAAGAATGCCGCGGGTTTCAGGGGTCAGCGGCAGCAAGTTGATCAACAACTCCACGCCATCGAGAAATGGCTCGAAGCCTTCAACCCCGGCGAATGCCTGCACACCCGGCAAGTCCTTGGCACCACGGGCCCAACCCCGCACCGCATAACCGGCGGCGGCCAGATCGCTGGCAATCGCGCTACCCAACGAGCCAAGGCCCATGACCCCAACCTGGAACTGCTTGGCCGAACGCTGTAGCGGACGTTGCCAGATCTGCTCGCGCTGCTGTTGCAGCACCTGGTCAAAGCCGCGGTGATAGTGAATCACCGCCCAACGCACATACTCAGTCATCCCTTGGCGATGGCCGGGGTCGACCACTCGGCACACCGGCAGATCAGGGCACGACGGGTCGTGCTCAAGATGATCGACACCTGCGGCCACGGAGTGGATGACTTGAAGATTACTCAACGCCCTCAGACTGCCGGGCAGCGGAAACCAGCACGCCGCCACCTGCGCCTCTGCCGCTGACGGATCATCCATCAACACCGCGTTTATCTGCGGTGCTGAACGGGCAAAAGCGGCTTGCAGTTGCTCGAGCAAGAGGCTGTCGCGAGACAGCAGGACCACCGTGTTCATGAGCAGTAAGACTCGCGCTGGGATTCAATCAGGGTCAGGGCGGCCTCCCAGGCCAGGTCGATGATGTTGTCGGACTCATCCCGATCGAACTGCTCGGCCGTGTGTGCGCAGACTTCCGGGGAGGGGAAATGCAGCGCCGAACCACCGGCCAGCGCCTGGACCTGCGCCTGGCAGGCGCGCTCCAGGAAGTGAATTTCCTGGAAGGCTTGGGCTACGCTGGACCCGCCGACCAACAGCCCGTGATTGCGCAGGATCATCGCTCTGTGCGGCCCCAGATCGGCAATCAATCGCTCGCGCTCGTCCAGCGACAAGGCGATGCCTTCATAGGTGTGATAGGCCAGCTTGCCGTAGAACTTCAGCGCATGCTGGCTGATCGGCAACAACCCTTGCTGCTGGGCCGCGACCGCCATGCCAGCAGCGGTGTGGGTATGGATCACGCAGTTCAAGTCCGGGCGAGCCATGTGAATCGCCGAGTGAATGACGAAACCTGCAGCGTTGACTCGATGGTCGGCGTAGGCCGGGTCGACAATCCGGCCCTGCTGGTCGATACGCACCAGATCCGAGGCGCGCATACGGTCGAAAATCACCCCGTAACGATTGATCAGAAAGTGATGTTCCGGCCCCGGAACCCTCAGGGTGATATGGGTGTCGATCAGGTCGGTCATGCGAAAGTGCGCGACCATCCGGTACAGCGCCGCCAGTTCGCAACGGGCCTGCCATTCAACCGGGCTAATGTGTTCAGGTTTGCTCACGAATACACCTCTTTAGGAACGTGGATGACGACCGGGTTAGCCCGCAACCGAGCCAGGCCACAAACGCCGATCAAGGACACGGCCGACAGCAGCGTGAAGAACACCGCCAGCGGCAACCATTGTCCGGAAAACTTGCTCGCCAACAGCGTGCCGATCAACGGCGTGGTGCCGCCGGCCAGAGCGCAGCTCAACTGGTAGGCGATAGAAATGCCTGAGTAGCGCAGGTGCACCGGGAATGCCTGAGTCATGTAACCGGCGATGACCGCGTACAAAGCCGAGAGGATCACCACCGCCAAAGCAATGCCGATGATCATCAGCAGAATGTTTTGCGTGCTGACCAACAGGAACATCGGGTACGGCGTGACCATGCACAGCAAAGCGACGAGTTTGAGAAACCGGCCCTCGCCAATACGTTCGGCCAACAACGCCGAAAGCGGTTGGGACAACAGCTGGATGATGGTCACCAGAAACAGGCAGTCGAGAATCGTCGAGCGGGCGATGCCCTGATACTGGGTGACGTAGGTAATCATGAAGGTGTTGGTAAAGAAGAACCCGGCCGAACCGATAGTCACTGCCGCGGCAGCAAACAGGATCTGCCGCCAGCAACTGCGGATCACTTCCATCACCGGGTACTTGGCGGTCTCGTTGTTGTCCCGTACGGCAGCGAATTCCGGCGACTCGTGGACCCCGGAACGGATCATCAAGCCGACCATCATCAGCACACCGCTGGCGAGAAATGGCAGACGCCAGCCCCACTCAAGGAAGTCCTGTTGATCAAGGGACGTCACCAGGCGGAAAGCAATCAATGCCAACAACAAACCCGCCGGGCTGCCGAGCTGAGCGAAGGACGCGTAGAACGTCTTGCGGTTGGCCGGTGCATGTTCACTGGCCATCAGCACCGCCCCACCCCATTCGCCACCGACCGAAATGCCCTGAATCAACCGCAGCACGATCAGACCGATCGGAGCCCAGATTCCAGCACTGGCATAGCTGGGCAGCAGACCGATGCCGGCGGTCGCCAGGCCCATCAGCGCCATGGTCACCAGAAGCATTTTCTTGCGTCCGAGGCGATCACCCAAATGGCCAAACACCATGCCGGCCATAGGCCGGGCAATGAAGCCAACCGCAAAACTGCCGAACGCGGCGAGGGTGCTCATCACGGGGTCGCTGCTGGGGAAGAATACTTGCCCGAGCACCAACGCTGCCGCCGTCGCATAAATATAGAAATCGTAGAACTCGATGGTGGTGCCAATAAAGGCAGCCGCCGCTGCTCGTCGCGGCTGAGGGGTGATGTGCATGCAAGAACCCTGTGTATTTATTGTTGGGCAGGTACTGAAGGCTGAATCCGGTTGCACTCTTTGGCGCTTGTGAGCTTTATCGCCGCCGGGCTAGGATTAGTCAATTTTCATATTCTTATCTTTACTATTAGCTCTGCTACTACTGAGAAAATCATGCCCTCACCAACCTCCACCTCCAACCCATGGGTCGGCCGCCGGTTTCTCAATGATCGCCTCGACTGGAACCTCTTGCGCACCTACCTGGTGATCGGTCAGGAAGGCAGCATGAGCCGCGCCGCTGCGCGTTTGCACATCACCCAGTCGGCCGTGAGTCAGGCGCTCAAACGTCTCGAAGAACAACTTGATTGTGTGTTGATTGCGCGCAGCGGAAGACGCTTCGACCTGACCGAAACCGGGGAAGAAGTGCTGCGCATTGCGGCGGATATTTACGGAGATATTTCGCGACTGGGCACGGTAGTGGAGAGTCGACATGACGACCTGGTGGGCAAGATTCGCCTGCTCACTGTCAGCGGTGTGCAGTCGTCGCACTACGATGAATTTCTGGCGGACTTCCATGTAAACCACCCGAACGTCGAGCTGGAAGTCGAAGTGATGGGCAGCTCGAACATCATCAGTTCGCTGCTGCAAAAAACCGCGACCGTGGGCGTAGGATTGTGCCGCCTGGCACAGCCACGGCTGGAACAGCGCGTGCTGTTTCGCGAGCGTTATGCGTACTTTTGTGGGCAACGCCATCGGCTATTTGGACAGGAAAATCTGACAATGGAACAGCTTGCCGCCGAGAACTTCGTCAGCTTCACCAGCGATCAACTGGGCGGTAATCTTTCACCCCTGACGCTGTTTCGCGACCAACATGGGTTTACTGGCAAGATCGTCGCGTCCTCCACCAGTTTCGAAGAAATTCACCGCCTGATCTGCGCAGGATTCGGCATCGGTTGTTTGCCCATCCATCTGGTGCGGCGAGATGTCGAGCAGGGTCTGCTCTGGCGTCTACCGCCTGAGGACGGGGTAGTAGATTTCGATATTCAGCTTCTGTGGAATCGCGATCAACGAATGAGTCAGGCCGAGAGCGTGTTTTTGGAGAGCTTCCAGCACATGCTCAGTATTCGTGAGCAAGTGCTGTGAAGGACTAGTGGCCTGTGTGGCTAGCCTCAGACGTGTGGATCGCCCGGGGCTTTGCTCGGCGTGGCGTATTGCGGCTTCAGGTGACCGTCCTGATCCAGCAGCCAGGCGTCCATGATCTGCCGCACTACGGGACCTGCAACGCGACCACCCGCCTCGCCGTTTTCAATCATCACCGCGATGACAATCTGCGGGTGTTCCGCCGGGGCGAAGCCGACGAACAAGGCGTTGTCACGATTGCGCTCCTGGGTTTTCAGACGGTTGTAACGCTCGCCCTGTTTGATCGCGACCACTTGCGCGGTACCACTCTTGCCGGCAATTCGGTACTGCGCGCCAATAGCCGCCGCTCGAGCGATGCCGCGCGGGTCGTGCATGACCATCTGCATGCCGTGGTTGACTTGCTCCCAGTCACGCGGGTTCTTGAGCAGAATATTCGGCATGGGATGCTCATCCACCGGTGCTACACCATCGACCGTCTTGGCCAGGTGCGGGCGATTCCACACACCTTTGTTGGCAATCAGCGCGGTGGCTTGGGCCAGCTGCAGCGGCGTCACTTGCATATAACCCTGGCCAATACCGAGGATCACCGTCTCGCCGGGGAACCATGGCTGGCGCCGGGTGGCGCGCTTCCACGCCTGGGAGGGCATTAAACCGGCCGACTCTTCGAACATGTCCAGCGAGACCTTCTCGCCAAGGCCGAACATGGCCATATAATCGTGCAGACGGTCGATACCGAGCTTGTGCGCCAGATCATAAAAATAGGTGTCGTTGGAGCGCATGATCGCCGCGTCCATGTCGACCCAGCCGTCGCCGCTGTGATTCCAGTTGCGATATTTGTGATCGAAGTCCGGCAATTGGTAATAGCCCGGATCGAAAACCCGAGTCTGGGGCGTTACCACCCCAGCATCGAGTCCGGCAATCGCCACTTCCGGCTTGATGGTCGAACCCGGCGCATACAAACCACGCAATACCCGGTTAAACAGCGGCCGGTCGATGGAATCGTGGAGTGCCGCGTACTCCTTGAAGCTGATCCCGGTGACGAACAGATTCGGATCGAAGCTCGGCTTGCTGACCATGGCCAGCACCTCTCCGGTCGACGGATCGAGGGCGACTACCGACCCGCGTCGATCCCCAAGAGCGTCCTCGGCCGCTTCCTGGAGTTTAACGTCGAGACTGAGCACGATGCTTTTTCCCGGGATCGGGTCGGTGTGCTTGAGCACCCGTAGCACCCGGCCCTGAGCATTGGTTTCGACTTCTTCATAGCCCACATGACCATGCAGCTCGGATTCGTAAAAACGCTCGATGCCGGTCTTGCCGATCGACTGGGTACCGCGGTACTCCACCGAATCGAGAGACTTGGATTCTTTCTCGTTGATCCGCCCGACATAGCCGATCGAATGGGCAAAGTGCACACCCAACGGGTAGTGACGAACGAACTGCGGCTGAACCTCAATGCCTGGCAAGCGGAACTCGTTGACCGCCAGCACGGCGATCTGCTCTTCGGTCAGCTCATAAAACAGGGTAACGGGAACAAACGGATGCCGAGCCTGCTTCATCTCTTTGTCGAACAAAGCCCGCTCTTCAGGCGGCAAGTGCAACAAACTGACAATCGAGTCCAGCTCGCCTTTCAAGTCGGCTGCACGCTCGCGGGTGATGGTCAAATTGAAGCTGGGGCGGTTATCTGCCAGTAACACGCCATTGCGGTCGTAGATCAGGCCCCTGGTGGGCGTGATCGGCAGTACATGCACTCGATTGTTTTCGGAGATCGTCGAGTGATAGTCAAATTCGACCACCTGCAAAAAATACATGCGGGCGACCAGCGTGCAGGAAATGGCGACGACAAACAGCGCGCAGGCCATCAGCCTTTTATTGACCAGGCGTGTTTCTTTTTCGTGATCTTTGATCGTTATCGGTTCGGGCATTTCTACAGCAACTCTTTGAATGGGTTAAACGACGCTCCCTGCGCGTGAAATCAGTCCTTTTGAAAAATGAGCTGCACCATACCAAAAAGTCCCCGGCCATTATCGAGCGATTTCCCTGAACGGCTGTCCTTGGCGGCCAATGCGACGGTTGGAGTTTTACTTTTGCCTACACGCTGTGCGGACTCGTGCGCTCTAATCAAGATTGTTGTTCCCATTCATGCATTTTTCTTGCGGTGGGCCGAGTCGATACTCCGGGTATGCCAGTCCTTAACCGTCTTGGCTGAAGCAAGACACTGGAGCCTCTCATGCCCCCTCGCTTTCAACAACTGCTCGGCAAGAACAACTTTTCTATAGGCCTGGAACTGCCACTGGACAACGATTGGTCCAGCGATGGCCAGCGTTTGCGCGTGGCACAGGACCGTCCGTTCGGCGTTCCCGACCTGAAACAACTTGCCGAACTGGCGCGATTGGCCGATACCAGCGGTTTTCGCGCGCTGTGGGTTCGCGACGATTGGGCTTTCTCGCCATGAGCGAGCTGTGGTTTGCGCATCAGCAAATCACACTCATGGCACGCCACCAAGTCGTCCAGCGGTAAATCTGACACCCCAGAGGCGTCAACCGGATCTGACATAAAAGGCTCTAGCTCGGGGAAAAGTAGGGCTTATTCTAATGTTCTGGCTTAAAAATAACTGTGCAAAATTGTTTGGACGAATAGGCCAACTTTTCCTGCAGGCAAAACAAAACCCCTACCTGCATACGCAGATAGGGGTTTCGGAATTTAATCTTGACGATGACCTACTCTCACATGGGGAAACCCCACACTACCATCGGCGATGCATCGTTTCACTG
>NZ_JBVASJ010000011.1:0-160614 GCF_057813935.1 Pseudomonas sp. F220 | reverse complement strand
ACCGTGGGGGCGAGTCCATACATAAGGGCGGAACCCTAAGTGGCCGTTACCGCAGGAATGGATATGTACACCAGCGAGAGCCAGGTCGGCTGTCAGGCCGCCATCGCGAGCAAGCTCGGCTCCTACATTGATCGGTGTACATCCGCGAGAGACAGGCCGCCATCAGGCATCAGGCCTCCGCCGATTGCCGCACCAGGATGTCATCACCGTCCACCCGGACCTCGAACTGCTCGACTTGATAAGCCGACTCTGTGAGGCATTCGCCGCTGATCACGTCGAACTCGTAGGCATGTATGGGGCACGTCACGACGCTGCCGCAGAGCGTGCCTTCTCCCAGTGGGCCGTCCTCGTGTGGGCAGGTGTTGTGGATGGCGAAATACTGGCCATCCACGTTGAACAGTGCGACGGGCGTTCCCCCCAGGTTCACCGTCTTGCCGGTACCAGGCTGGATGTCGCCCACACAGGCGACCTTGACGAATTCATTCATGGTGCCACTCCCGGATGCAGCCGGCAGGACGCTAAGCCGCCAGATTCAACAGCTGGACGGCCCACTCTTGATAGTCAATATAGCATTCAGGTTTCGATCACCGAGACTTGCGCATAGCAGCAGTAGGCTACGCTTGGGGAAGCTCATATTTTGCGTACCTCCGATCATTCGCGGCTGTACGCGGTCGACGTAGGAGCTGCCGCAGTCTGCGATCTTTTGATCTTCCGGAGATCGGCGGTGAGCCCGAAAAGATCGCAGCCTGCGGCAGCTCCTACAGGTTCTACGTACATCTGATATTCAGACAGGCCCAACCATTTCACGCAGGACTGACGTGATGACCGAGCCCCTCCTCAGCTTCGAAGAACTCAAACTCGCCGCTACCGCAGGCGATATCGATACGGTGCTGGTCTGCATGGTCGATATGCAGGGGCGACTGGTCGGCAAGCGATTCCAGGTCGAGTTTTTCATCGACAGCGGCCATGAAGAAACCCACTGCTGCAATTACCTGCTGGCCGACGACATCGACATGGAGCCGGTGCCGGGTTACGCCGCGGCCAGTTGGAGTAAAGGTTATGGCGATTTTGTGCTCAAACCCGACATGGCCACCTTGCGTCGCGTGCCGTGGCTTGAATGCACGGCGCTGGTGCTCTGCGACGTGCTCGATCATCACCATCGGCGGGATTTGCCCCACAGCCCGCGGGCGATCCTGAAAAAGCAGATCGAGCGACTGCGCGAGCGCGGCTACACCGGCATGTTCGCCTCTGAACTGGAGTTCTATCTGTTTGACGAGAGCTACGAGGCCATCCACGAGCGCAACTACCACAAGCCGAAGACCGCCGGCCACTACATCGAGGATTACAACATCCTGCAAACAACCCGCGAGGAGCCGGTACTGCGCGCGATTCGCAAGCATCTGCAGGCATCAGGCATTCCCGTGGAAAACTCCAAGGGTGAATGGGGACCGGGTCAGGAAGAGATTAACATCCGTTACGCCGACGCCCTGACCATGGCCGACCACCACGTCATCATCAAGCACGCCTGCAAAGAGATCGCGCAACTGCAGGGCAAGGCGATCACGTTCATGGCCAAGTGGCGCTATGACGCCGCCGGCTCCAGCAGCCATATACACAACTCGTTGTGGGACAAGAATGCCAAGAAGCCGCTGTTCTTTGATCCCAAGGCTGAGTTTGGCATGTCGACGCTGATGCGCTCCTGGGTTGCCGGGCAGCTCAAGTACGCCAACGACATCACGTGTTTTCTCGCGCCCTACATCAACTCGTACAAGCGTTTTCAGGCCGGCACCTTCGCCCCAACGCGAGCGGTGTGGAGTCGGGACAATCGCACTGCGGGCTTTCGTTTGTGTGCAGAAGGCAGCAAATCCATTCGCATCGAATGTCGCATCGGCGGCGCGGACCTCAATCCCTATCTGGCTTTCGCCGCCTTGATCGCCGCGGGCCTGGCCGGTATCGACGAGCAGCTCAACCTCGCGGCGCCCTTTGAGGGCGATGCCTACCTCGACGAGCAGTTGCCTGAAGTGTCGAAGACCCTGCGCGATGCCTGTGCCGCGCTCCGGACCTCGAGCATGTTGCGCGAGGCGTTCGGTGATGAAGTGATCGACCACTACGTGCACACCGCCGACTGGGAGCAGAAAGAGTACGACCGGCGGATAACCGACTGGGAACTGCAGCGCGGCTTTGAGCGCTATTGAGCAATCCATTATCGAGCACTCTATTACCGAGAAAGTCATGACTGCAATGATTCAGCTCATCTCACCGGTCGATGGCCGGGTTTATGCCGAACGCCGCGGCGCCGATGCGGCGCAGATCGAGCAGGCGCTGGCGGCGGCCTCAGCCGCCCAGGCGCAATGGAAGCGCCGGCCACTGAGCGAGCGCGCAGCGTTTTGTAGCGCTGCCGTGGACTCGGTGCTGGCGATGAAGGCTGAAATCGTACCGGAGCTGGCGTGGCAGATGGGCCGCCCGGTGCGCTTTGGTGCTGGCGAGCTGCGCGGCTTCGAAGAACGTGCCCGGCACATGATCGCCATTGCGCCTGAAGCGTTGGCAGCACTTGAACCCACGCCTGTCGCAGGTTTTCGGCGCTGTATCAAACGCGAGCCGTTGGGTACGGTACTGGTCATCGCCCCCTGGAATTACCCCTACCTGACTGCGGTAAATTCGATCATCCCGGCGCTGATGGCTGGCAACAGCGTCATCCTCAAGCACGCCACGCAAACACTGCTGGTTGGCGAGCGTTTCGCCGAGGCCTTGCGCCGCGCCAATCTGCCCGCCGGCCTGTTCCACAACCTGCTGCTCGATCATAAACAGACCGCCGCGATTATTGCCTCTGGACGGGTGCAGCAGGTGAACTTCACCGGTTCAGTCGACGCTGGCAAGGCCATGGAAGCGGCGGCCGCTGGAAGCTTCCTCGGCATGGGACTGGAGCTCGGCGGCAAAGATCCGGCTTACGTACGGGCAGACGCCAACCTTGAGCATGCGGTGGAGAACCTGGTGGACGGCAGCTTCTTTAACTCGGGGCAGAGCTGCTGTGCCGTCGAGCGTATCTATGTCGATAAAAAAATTTACCCGGCCTTTGTCGAGCGCTTCGTCGCCCTGACCCGCCAATACGTGCTGGGCAACCCACTGGATGAAGCCACCACGCTCGGCCCGCTGGTCACACCGGGTGCTGCTGATTTCGTTCGCGGGCAGATCGCCGAAGCACTGAAAATGGGGGCCAAGGCGCTGATCGATCCAAGCGCTTTTCCCGCCGACAGGCCCGGCAGCGCCTACCTCGCGCCGCAGGTACTAGTGGACGTCACCCATAAAATGTCGGTGATGCGTGAGGAAAGCTTTGGCCCGGTGGTCGGCATCATGCCGGTTGCCAGCGACGACGAAGCCATCGCCTTGATGAACGACAGTGAGTTCGGGCTCAGCGCCTCCATCTGGACGCAAGATCTCGCCGCAGCTGAGCGCCTCGGCGACGAGATTGCCACCGGCACCGTTTTCATGAACCGCTGCGATTATCTGGACCCGGCGCTGGCCTGGACCGGGGGGAAGAACAGCGGGCGCGGCGTAACGCTGTCGCGCATGGGCTTTGAGCACCTGACTCGAGCGAAATCCTTCCATCTGCGCCACGAGATCTGAGCATGAATCTGACTGCGAACTGGAACTACCCCACGAGCATCCACTTTGGTGTCGGCCGCATCGCCGAGCTGGCCGAGACCTGCCGCAGTCAAGGTATCCAGCGACCGTTGCTGGTTACCGACAGTGGCCTGGCGCGTTCTCCGATCACCACGGCGGCGCTGGACGCCTTGCGCGCCGCTGGTCTTGGCGTAGCGCTGTTTTCTGACCTCAAGCCCAATCCGGTTGAAGCTAACCTGGTGGGTGGGCTCAACGCTTATCGCGCAGGCTTTCACGATGGTGTGGTCGCCTTCGGCGGTGGCAGCGGCCTGGATATGGGCAAGCTCATCGCCTTCATGAGCGGCCAGACCCGACCGGTTTGGGATTTCGAAGACATCGGCGACTACTGGACACGCGCCGACGAAAGGAGCATCGCCCCGATCATTGCGGTGCCGACCACCGCAGGTACGGGTTCCGAGGTGGGCCGTGCGGCGGTGATCATCGACGAACGTACACACACCAAACGCATCATCTTCCACCCGAAGATGATGCCGCGTGTGGTCATCAGCGACCCGGCCCTCACCATCGGCATGCCGACAAAGGTCACCGCCGGTACGGGTATGGATGCTTTTGCGCATTGCCTGGAGTCGTACTGCGCCCCCGGTTTTCATCCGATGGCCGAAGGTATCGCGGTGGAAGGCATGCGCCTGGTGGCCAATGCTCTGGTACGTGCAGTACACACACCCTCCGACCTCGATGCGCGAGCGCAAATGCTCGCGGCAGCTGCGATGGGCGCCACCGCATTCCAAAAAGGCCTGGGCGGAATGCACGCGCTTTCGCATCCGGTGGGCGCCCTGTACGACACCCATCACGGCATGACCAATGCCACTTTCATGCCCTATGTATTGAAGTTCAATCGCCCGGCCATCGAGGAGCGCATCACCCGCCTCGCGGCTTATCTGCGTCTGCCGACCCCTGGCTTTGACAGCTTTCTGGCCTTCGTCCTCAAGTTGCGCAAGGACATCGGCGTGCCGCATACGCTGTTTGAACTGGGGGTGGATGATCGGCAGGCCGATCTGATCGCAGACATGGCGATTGTCGACCCCTGCGCCGGCGGCAACCCGCTGCCATTGACACGAAATGGCGCGGCAGAAATTTTCGCAGCGGCGTACCACGGCCGTCTGTAGCGAGCTGCCGCCCCATCTTCAACGCTGCACCCTGTGGGAGCCGAGCTTGCTCGCGATGGACTCATGGGCGACACGTTTATTCAGAAAAACACGCGTTATCGTTAACGTCCATCGCGAGCAAGCTCGCTCCTACAGGGGCCGTTGTTCATGAAATGTAATCCTCACCGCGTTTTACGATAGGTGCCGATCAGCTCGGCCTGTGCCAGTACATGGCCGCGCATGGCGCTTTCGAGTTGGGCCTTGGTGGGCTGCTTCAGGTCCGGCAGGACGGTGTCCAGCGCGTAGAGCTTGTGAAAATACCGATGGGTACCGATAGGCGGACAAGGTCCGCCGTAGCCGGTTTTCTGCCAGTCGTTGAGCCCCTGTAGCGTGCCGGGCGGCAGCGCGTGCAGGGCTTCGGGCAGCGCAGTCGTTCCCACGGGCAAGTTATAGAGCACCCAATGGACCCAGGTCATCTTGGGGGCCGCTGGGTCTGGGGCGTCCGGGTCGTCGACGATCAGCGCCAGACTCTGGGTGCCTGATGGCACACCACTCCAGGCCAACGGCGGAGAAACATCCTTGCCTTCACAGCTGTAGAGCGCCGGTATCGGGCCTTGGGCATGAAAAGCGGGAGAATCGAGCACAAGTGGCATGGTCGTTACCTCTTTTTGATTATTCAGGGGCAGATTTGCTTGCTCTGCCGATCACATCGTCCGCCCAGCTTATGGCCGCAACGACAGTCGGGAAACCGATTGTGCTCGTCAGTGAGATCAGTGTGTGATGGATCTGCTCTGTCGTAGCGCCCGCTTCCAGTGCTCGTCGGGTATGACTGTGCACTGCGCCCTCAGAGTGGATGGCCGCCGCAGCACTGAGCTGGATCAGCTGGACGACCTTATCCTCCAGCGGGCCGGCATGACGCACAGCTGCACCCAAGGCTTCCACGGCGCCAAAGTAATCCGGGTACTGCTGTTTGAGGTATTGGTAGGTGTTGTGTTCTCTCTTCCTTTCCATCGTTGTCTCCTCGCGTTGGAGGTGTGACGGGGATGCCCCAATCAATCAGTATGGCCCGTTGGGCATATTAAGTACGCGAGGGATGGGTCAATAACTGCTCATTGATTGCCATTTGTTCTCGCCCACGAGCCACCAGCCAGCGATGGAAGTCGCGACAGTGAGCCTTGTCGAAAGCGTCTTTGGCACCGACCAAAAAATACGACGAGGGTAATGGCAACACCTGTGTAAACGGCATGATCAAACGCCCGTCCGCCAACGCATCGACAATCATTGAACATTGCGCCAACACCACCCCCTGCCCAGATACCGCAGCCTGGATGGCCATCGATGACAATGAATAGACCCGATAACCATCACGTATCTGCGAACACTCTACGTGTTGTGCGCTGAACCAGTCGCGCCACGACGGTGGGGAAGCAAACTTCGGTAACCAGTCAATGGACAGCAACGGATAAGCCAACAAATCTGCCGGGGCTCGCAGCGGTGCGTCGGCTCGCAACATGTGTGGGCTACAGACCGGAACGACGCAATCACGGAACAACTCAATGGCGCTTTCAGTCGACACATGATCACCGTAGGTGACCCGAAAATCGAACTCGTAGCCGTCTGGTGCGGGTTCCGCATGGCTGCCGTCAAGAAACAGATTGAGCTCAGGGTGATCGCTCTGCCATGCGTAGATGAGCGGTGCCAGCCATTCCGATAACAACGATGGCAATGCACTGATGCGTAGGTTGCTAGCGTTCTTCGAGCGTTCGACCTCTACCTGAGCAATGCGCAGGCTTTCGAACGCCGCCGCACAGCTGTCGTGGTAGCGCTGGCCCGCCGCGGTCAAGCGGATGCGTTTGCCGACCTTGAAGGTCAGGCTCAAGCCCAGGCTATCTTCCAGCAGTTTCATTTGCTGGCTGACAGCACCCGCCGAGATGCCCAAGCGCCTGGCGGCTTCGACGATTCCACCGAAGCGCCCGACGGCTTCAAAAACCTGTAAGGCGCGTAGAGAAGGCAAGCTGTTCATCAGCATCTCCAGAAAGAAACTGGCTGCTTGATACTTTAGCTGAGCTACACAAAGCAACAGCTTTCAACATCTTTTCGAATATTCAGACTCTCGTATTCTGGTGCTGGTACTGCGTGCCGTTTGGACGCAGTGAATAAAACAAATGACAGACAAAGGAAAACAAGAATGAAAAAATTTGTCCTCGCCACGCTACTTGCACTTGCTTCTACCGGCGCCCTTGCCAAGGACTTGAGCGTTATACGTTTTGGTGTAGACCCGACGTTCGCCCCCTTTGAATCAAAACAACCTAGCGGTGAACTGGTGGGTTTCGATATCGATCTGGGCAATGCCATTTGCGCCCAGCTCAAGGTCAAGTGCGTCTGGGTCGAAACCGCCTTCGACAGCATCATCCCTGCACTCAGGGCCAATAAATTCGATGCGGTCCTTTCGGCCATGACCGTCAACGAAAAACGTAAACAAAATGTCGCGTTCTCGGATCGGCTCTACAACTCGCCCAATCGCTTGATCGCGAAAGCCGACAGCGGTCTGCTGCCCACCGTAGAGTCGCTCAAGGGCAAACGTGTCGGCGTCGCCCAAGGCAGCACCCAGGAAGCTTACGTCAGGGCCGCTTGGGCGCCGCACGGGGTCACCATGGTGTCTTACACCAATCAGGATCTGTTGTACCCGGACCTGACCAGTGGCCGTATCGATGCCAGTCTGACGGATGCTGTCGTAGCGGATATCGGCTTCTTGCAGACCCCAAGAAACAACGGATTCGCTTTCGTCGGCGATACCGTCAAGGACCACGAACTTCTGGGTGAAGGGATCGCGATCGGCCTGCGCAAGGACGACCTGAAACTGACTCAGGCGATCAACGGTGCGCTGGCAGAAATGCACAAGAACGGCACCTACGACGCGATTCAGAAGAAGTACTTCACCTTCGATATCTATAACTGAAAAACCACCTGCTGATCGGCTCTCGATCGCCCGCTTGCCGGCGATTGAGAGCTGCGGCAGTGGCAGGCGTTATTCCCTGAACACTCAATCCCCCTCTGTTGGAATAGATGTTTTTTTGTAGGCGCCGAGCTTGCTCGCGATGGCGATCTGAAGGACGCCATCGTTCTCCTACAAAGAGCGAACAACACAATAATAAGGAGAGACCCCATGTTTTTGCGCAACGCATGGTATGTAGCCGCCAGTGAAGCTGAGCTGGGCGAGGATCTGTACCCCGTCACCCTGCTCAGTGAGTCTGTGGTGCTTTACCGCAAGAGCGACGGCACCCCGGTAGCCCTCGAAGATGCCTGCCCGCACCGCAAACTGCCGTTGTCGTTGGGTCGCCGCAAGGGTGATGACATCGAGTGTGGTTACCATGGTCTGACCTTCGACTGCTCTGGCAGCTGTGTCCACGCACCCGGTAGCCGACGCATTCCACAAGGCGCCAAGGTTCGCAGCTACCCCCTCGCAGTGCGCTACGGCTTGATCTGGATCTGGATGGGCGATCTCGAACTGGCCGACGAAGCGAAGATTTGCCACGTGCCGGAATGGGGCGACTCGGCGTGGGGGCTCAATCGTGGCGATAGCATGGTCATCCCTTGCAACTACCTGTACATGACCGACAACCTGCTCGATCCGTCGCATGTGGCGTGGGTGCATCAATCTTCCTTTGGCAACGCTGCCTGTGCGGAGGAACCGCTGCAAACCACGGTAACCGATGTCGGCGTGATCGTTTCCCGCTGGATGCGCGATGTCGAAGTGGCGCCCTTCTATGCCAAGTTCGTCAAGTTCAGCGGCAACTGCGACCGCAAGCAGCACTACGAGGTGCACTACCCCGCACAGGCCATTATCAAGGCCCTGTTCACCCCGGCCGGGACGGGGTTTGACGAGGGTGAACTGCACGAGCAAGTGTTCTTGATGAACTCCTACAACTTCATGACCCCCATCGACGAATCAAACACGCGTTATTACTGGTTCCAGGTGCGTAATTTCGACCCCGAAAACGAAGAGGTGTCACGCCAGTTCGACGAAGACGTGCGTCACGCTTTCGCCGAGGACCGGATAGTCCTCAGCGCCGTACACCGGGGTATGGCCAACAAGCGCAGCCCCAACATCGATCTGGCCTCCGACTCAGGGCCACTACGCTTTCGCCGCAACCTGGAGAAATTGATTGCTCAGGAACAGCCTGGCAGCTTGATTCCGCTGGTCCAACAGCACGCCGCGGAACAAAAGACGGAGGCATAAGATGGGCACTCAACCGCAAACACAGTTCACCCCTCAAGGTTTCAACACCTTCCGGGTGATTGAGAGGAAACAGGAAAGCGCAGTCATCACCTCCTTCGTCCTGACGGCTGCCGATGGAGCCTCAAGCCTGCCCTTTCGCCCGGGGCAGTTCCTGATTGTTCGCCTTTCACTGGACGGCGGTGTTACGGCGCTGCGCAACTACAGCCTCTCTGGAGACGTCAGCGATCCTTCGCGCGTGCGCATTTCGGTCAAGCGCGAGCCGGCACCTTTCGACAGGCCAGAGTTGCCGCCTGGACAAGGGTCCAATTACCTGCACGACCGGGTGCACGTCGGCGACCTGCTCGAGATCGCCGGACCGGCCGGCACCTTCGTGCTGGACGAAGAGAGCCCAAGGCCCGTGGTGCTGTTTAGCGGAGGCGTGGGACTGACCCCGATGCTGAGCATGCTTCATCAACTGAGCAGCCGTTCGGCGCGTCCGGTGTATTTCATTCATGCCTGCGAAAGTGGTGCCGTGCATGCTTTCCGTGACGAGGTCTTGACACTGGCCAGCCGTCGTCCGGGGATCAGCGTGCACTTCTGCTACCGCAACCCGGATGCCGAAGATCAAGCCAATAATGTCTATCACAGCCAGGGCCTGATAAGCCGGGAAACCCTGCAAGGGTTGCTACCGCTGGACGACTATGACGTCTACCTGTGCGGTCCGCGGCCCTTTATGCAGGCGAACTGGCGCCTGTTGCGCAACCTTGGGATCGCCGGCAAGCGCATTCATTACGAGTTCTTCGGCCCGGCGACCATCCTCGAAGAGGACGAAGTCATGCCAGCGGCGACGCCGCCTACGCCCGCGCCGCCTGCACCCACAGCGGCGGTCGGGGCGACTGAAAACGCGCTGACCGTACACTTTCTGCCTTCCGGCACCCGCGTGGCCTGGGATCAGAACTGCCACTCGTTGCTCGAGCTCGCCGAGCAGGCCGGCCTGACGCCATCATTCAATTGCCGGGCCGGGCTGTGCAACACCTGTCAGGTCACCCTTCGCGAAGGCTCTGTCGAGTATTTCGAAGCGCCGCTGGATGTCCCCGCAAACGACGACATCCTGCTCTGCTGCACGCGCCCAACCACCGCAGTGACGGTGGACTTGCGAAAGTGACACCCCCGACTACGATCAACACCGCCCACCGCCTTCGTTGCACTGAGGAATCAAGATAATGATCAAATCGCGAGCCGCCGTAGCCTTCGCGGCCAACCAGCCCCTGCAAATTGTCGAAGTCGATGTGGCGCCGCCGCAAGCCGGCGAGGTGCTGGTGCGCATCATCGCAACCGGCGTCTGCCATACCGATGCGTTTACCCTGTCCGGCGCAGATCCAGAAGGCATCTTTCCGGTCATCCTCGGTCACGAGGGCGGCGGCATAGTCGAAGCGGTTGGCCCGGGGGTGACCTCAGTGTCGGTGGGCGATCACGTGATCCCGCTCTACACCCCGGAATGCGGCGAGTGCACATTCTGCACGTCCGGCAAGACTAACCTTTGCCAGAAAATCCGTGCCACTCAGGGCAAAGGCCTGATGCCTGACGGCACCAGCCGCTTCTCTTACAAGGGCCAACCCATCTTCCACTACATGGGCACCTCGACCTTCTCCGAGTACACCGTGCTGCCGGAAATCTCTCTGGCCAAAATCCCCAAGGAAGCGCCACTGGAAAAGGTCTGCCTGCTCGGTTGCGGTGTGACTACTGGCATTGGTGCGGTGCTGAATACCGCCAAAGTCGAGGAAGGCGCCACGGTGGCAATCTTCGGTTTGGGTGGCATAGGTCTGGCAGCCATCATCGGCGCCACCATGGCCAAGGCTAGCCGGATCATCGCTATCGATATCAATCCGGCCAAGTTCGAGATCGCCAGGCAATTGGGCGCCACCGACTTCATCAACCCCAAGGATTTCGACAAACCAATTCAGGACGTGATAATCGAGCTGACAGAGGGTGGAGTGGACTACTCCTTTGAGTGCATTGGCAACGTCAATCTGATGCGCGCGGCCCTGGAGTGCTGCCATAAGGGCTGGGGCGAGTCGGTGATTATCGGTGTCGCCGGTGCCGGCCAGGAAATCAGCACCCGTCCATTCCAACTAGTGACCGGCCGCGTCTGGCGTGGTTCGGCCTTTGGCGGTGTGAAAGGTCGCAGCGAGCTGCCCAGCTATGTCGAGAAAGCGCAGAAGGGCGAAATCCCGCTGGACACCTTTATCACCCACACCATGGGGCTGGAGGATATCAACAGGGCCTTCGACCTGATGCACGAAGGCAAGAGCATTCGTACCGTTATTCACTTCGATCGCTGAGTCAGCAGACCCAACGATAGTTGTCAGGGGGGCCACTCACCCTGACGTACTGCAACACCAACCCACCTTGTTTCTACCAAAGAGAACCAAAAGATGAGCGTCTTCACTCACGTCACCGTCGGCACCAACAATCTGCAAAAAGCCCGCAATTTTTACGACAGCGTACTGGGCGCGCTGGGCCACAAACGCATCGCCGATCTGGGCGACAATGGCTCGATCTGGGGCGAGAGCGCCCCTTCCTTCTTCGTTCTGAAACCGGCCAACGGCGAACCCGCCACCGTCGGTAACGGCGTCACGGTCAGCTTCGAGGCCCCGAGCCGCGCCGCCATCGACGCCTTTCACGCCGCAGCCTTGACCGCCGGCGGCATCTGCGCAGGCGCTCCAGGCACCCGCGACTGGGCACCGAACGCCTATGCCGCCTACGCCCGCGACCTGGACGGTAACAAGCTGGCCGCGTACTGCTTCAAACCCGCCTAAACGCTGTCGCGAGGTCAGCCTGGCTGACCTCGCGGCACCGCCCACTCCACTTGGCTTAGAACGTCTTGCCGGCACTGGCCACCAGCGTCGCGCCGCACAAGTCGTCGTAACCGGTAAAGCTCAGGCATTCGGTTTTCGAAAGGTCAGTATCGATATAACTCAGGCCCCAGGTAATACCGACAAAATCACGGCTCATTTTGACCATCCAATCGTGGTAATCGGCGCGGCTGTTGCCGTTGGCGCTGAAGAATACGTCGTCCTTATAGTCGACGTATTCATAGCGCGCTTCCAGACCGAATTCGGCGGGCAGCACGGTGTGGTAACCGATAAACACCGAAGAAACGTCTTCGTCTTTATTGCCCTTCTGGAAATTGCCATTTTCATCCTCGAAGTCAGGGCCTTTCATATTGTTGACGTATTTGCCACCGAGCAAGACGCCATACACATCAAGGGTGGACTGGATGTCGCTCTGGTTGTACAGGCTTCCACGCGGGTACTCGTACTGTGTGTAGAAGGTGTCTAGGCTGATTTTGTCGGCAATTTGCCAGAAGTAGCCGCCGTAGTATTCAATCTCCTGGCGCGTGTTGGTGTCATCACCAAAATCGACATTCGAGGTCCAGATACCGGCATACAAGCCGCTGGAGTGGTTTAGGGTGATCCCCAGTTGCGCAGCAGGGTCGCCCAGGGTTTGCGAGATGCCGCTAGCGCGATAATCACTGACCAGCGCGGGAGTAATGGCGAGGACGAAGTTGTCGTTGAGTTCCAGCGCCTGAGCGCTGATCAGTGGCGACAGTGCAAGGCCGGCAAGCACGAGGACAGACAATGCGTTCATATGGATTCTCTTATTTTTATGAGGGTGCGGGTGATTTCGGGCAAGGCAGCGCCCAGCGCCCCGCAAGGCGCGGCGTCAGGTGTGTTGCGGGGCGTGGGCGCTTGGGTTGTCAGGCGTCGGGGGCGTAAACCTGCTTGCCGGCGAAAAAGGTTTTCAGGACCTTGGTGTCGAACAGCTCGTCGTCGCTGACCTTGAACACATCACGGTCGAGGATGATCAGATCGGCCTGTTTGCCGGGCACCAGAGAGCCAATCTGCTGATCCAGACGCAGGGCTTTGGCAGCATTGATGGTGTAGGCGTAGAACATGGTCTGGCGATCAATGCTTTCCTTGGCGTTCAGCACACCCAGCGGCCCTTTTCGAGTGCTGGCCTGAGCGATGGCGTTCCATGGATTGGGACTGGACACCGGCCAATCACTGCCGCCAGCAATGGTTGCACCCGCGTCATGCAGGGACTTGGCGGGATACTGGTAACCGTAAGCAAACGCGCTGATATAGGGTTTGACCAACTCCACGGTGTAACTCTCGCCAGTGGCCCACAGCAGTTGCATGGAGGCAATTACCCCGAGTTGCTTGAAGCGAGGGAAATCTTTTGGATTGACCGTTTGCAAGTGGGCGATGCTATGGGCCACAGGCGTTGGATTGAGCTTGCGCGCATATGCAAAGCCATTGAGTGCTTCACGTACGGCACGATCGCCGTCCGCGTGCACGTGCACGATCCAGTCGCGTTTTTCCGCCGCCACCACCAACTCGCCAAAATGCTTCGGATCGATCAGCAACTGACCGCGTTTATTACTGTTCTTGTAAGGGACGATGACCGCTGCGGTCTGCCCTGGAAACTCCATAATACCGTCGGCAAATATCTTGATGCCCGGGAATGTCAGGTTGGGCACGCCCTCGAATTTTTTCATCACCTTGGCCACGACTTCCAGGTCGGCCGGCTTGCTTTTGGAGTTGGTCAACATCAAGGCTGCGACGTGCGCGCTGAGTTCGCCCTTCTCTGCCAACTCGCGGTAGAGCGGCAGTACGCCGTAACTCTGCTCCGTTGCAGTGAAATCGAACAGCGAATCGACATGGCCGGCATTCGCTGCGGCGTCCATCCAGGCCGTGACGCCATATTGATTATTGACTCTCACAGCCTCGCGGGCCGCCTTCAACATGACCTCCTCGCTGGGTGCGGGAATCTCGTTGCGTACCTGATCCCAGCGAGATTCGGCAAAATAACCCGTGGGCGTGAAGTCGGCTTCGTGGCCCACATAGCTGCGTTCGTTTTCCGGCAGGCTTTTGACCAGCGCAGCGTCGATCTTCAGACGCTTGAGCATCGCATTGTTGGCCCAGCCGGTATGACCGTCAATCCCGTTCAGGACCACCGGTTGATCGGCCCAGCGGCCCTGATTGAAGAGTTTGCCAAGTTCGCGGCTTTGTTCCCAATAAGCCGAGCTGACCCCGGCAATGCTGATCACGTCCCCGGCCCTCGCCCTGCCCGCCTGATCCTGCTCGATGACCCATTGCTCAAGCGCGGGCAACGGCTTTTCTTCGTCCAGCAGGTTGGCCCCCAAGCTGTCGAAGGCCGCCACTACCGGATGGCTATGGCTATCGATCATTCCAGGCATCAGCACCTTGCCCGCCAGATCGATGCGCTGGGTGTGGGCGTCGGCCAGTGCGTTGATGTCTACATCGCTACCGACTTTGAGGATTTTGCCGTTTTCTACTGCCACTGCTTTAGCCAAGGCTTGACCGGGAATGCCGGTAAATACCTTGCCATTGGTGAGTACCAGGTCCGCCGCAGCCATGGCTTGCAGCGAGGGGAGCGTTAACATTGCCGCCAGTAAGCACGGGGTAAATCGCTTCATTTGAACGTCCTTTTATGTTTTTGTTTTTATCTTGGTGTTGCTCTTGGCGACTGAACACATCAGTGGCCTGCGATTTCCTTGAGCCGGTACCAGAACATGCCCAGTGCCAACAACGGAGAACGCAGCAGTTTGCCGCCGGGGAAAGTCATGTGCGGTACGCTGGCGAACAGGTCGAAACCTTTGCTGTGTTCAAGGCTGATGGCTTCAGCCACCAGCCGAGCCGCCATGTGCGTGGTGTTGATCCCATGTCCAGCGTACGCCTGGGCATAGAACACATTAGGCTGAGCCTTCAAGCGGCCAATCTGTGGCAGTCGGTTGGCACCGATGCCAATCATCCCGCTCCATTGAAAGTCGATGCGTTTAGCCGCGAGCTGTGGGAACACCTCGAGCATTTTCGGGCGCATGTAGCCGGCAATATCCTTGAGGGTTCGTCCTGAGTAGTGACACGCGCCACCAAACAGCAACCGGCGATCCGCCGACAAACGATAATAATCCAGCCCCACACGCTGATCGCAGAGCGCCCGGTTACCGGGTATCAGCATCTGGGCAAGGGCCTCGCTCAACGGTTCAGTCGCCACGACGTAGCTACCCGCAGCAAGCACCTTGCCGCTGAGTGCCGGTTCCAGATCGCCCAGATGGGCATTGCCGGCGAGCACCAGGGTCTTGGCATTCACCACACCGTTGGCCGTGTGCACACGAATGCGACTGCCATATTCGATACGAATGGCCGCACTGTTTTCGCACAAACGTACGCCCAGACGCTGGGCCAGAGCAGCCTCGCCCAATGCCAGGTTGAGCGGATGCAAATGCCCCGAGCCCTCGTCTATCAGGCCGCCGACATAGCGATCAGAACCGACCACTCGGTGCATGTCGTGTTGTTCGACCAGCTCGACCTTATGAGGGTATCCCTGATTTTTGAGTGCTCGCTGCTCCGCTAGCAAGTTCTCAAAATGTCGGGGAGTGTTGGCCAGCTCACAGTGGCCCCAGCGCAAATCACACTCGATGCCGTGTTGCTGTACTCGCTGACGGACCAGATCAACCGCGTCCAGGCCCAATTGTTCAAGCACCTTAACGCCTTCGCTACCGATGGACTTTTCGTGCGCAGCAAGGTCGTGTCCAATGCCACGAATCAACTGACCGCCGTTGCGGCCAGTGGCGCCCCAGGCTATCTGGTGTGCCTCCAGAACAATCACCGAGTGGCCCCGTTCAGCCAGTTCGATTGCCGTATTCAATCCAGTGAACCCAGCACCGACGATGCACACATCAGCCTGTGCCTGGCCTTCAAGCGGAGGGCAGTCGAGCTGACGGTTTCGAGTGGCGCTGTAATACGTCTGCGGTGAAGAAAACTGGGACGTCATAAGGGTACTGCCTATCAGTTGCCGGGCGCAGGTTCCCGCCCGGCGCAGGAGTTAATGACCGGACTTGAGCTTGCTCCAGGAACGATTCATCCAACGCATGATGTCGGGTGGCAGCTCCGTCGAAACGTAGAGCTTTGCCTGTACCGATTCAGGTGGGTAGATCGATGGATTGTGGGTGATGTCATCGCTCATCAGTGCCGTGGCCTGGGTATTGGCGTTGGCGTAGCCCACGTACTCGCTGACCTTGGTAATCACCTCGGGTTTGAGCAGGTAGTTGATAAACTCATGGGCTTGTTCGGGGTTCTTGGCATCGGCCGGAATGGCCAACATATCGAACCAGAGGTTGCCGCCCTCCTTCGGGACCGCGTAGGCGATCTTCACCCCGTTCCCCGCCTCCTGCGCACGATGGATTGCCTGGTACACATCGCCTGAATAACCGAAGGCAATGCAGATGTTGCCGTTGGCCAGATCCGACACGTATTTGGAGGAATGGAAATAGGTGATGTAAGGACGCAAGGTCAGCAGTTTGCGCTCGGCGACTTTGTAATCCTCAATGCGCGTGCTGTTGGGATTGAGCCCCAGGTAGTTGAGCATTGCCGGCAAGGCTTCGTCTGCGGAGTCCATGAAGGCAACGCCACAGGCTTGCAGCTTCTTGAGGTTTTCGACCTCGAACAGCGTGCTCCAGGAATCGATGGTGTCGACGCCCAGTACCTGTTTTATCTTCTCGACGTTGTAACCAATACCATTGGTGCCCCACAAATACGGTACGGCGTACTGATTTCCCGGATCGTTGGCCTGCAGACGTTGCAGCAATACCGGGTCGAGATTTTTCCAGTTGGGCAGCTGCGCCCGGTCGAGTTTCTGGAACGCTCCAGCCTTGATCTGCCGACCGAGAAAGTGATTGCTCGGCACCACCACGTCATAGCCGGTGTGCCCGGCCAGCAACTTGCCTTCGAGGGTTTCGTTGGAATCGAAAACGTCATAGACCGGTTTGATGTCGGTTTCCCGCTGGAAATCCACGAGCGTGGTTTCAGCGATGTAATCGGTCCAGTTATAGATGTTCACCATCCCTTGCGCCGAGGCCTGACCGGCGAGACCGCAGAGTGTCGTGAGCATGAGTTTTAGCGCGAAACGTTTCATTCACATGTCCTTACTGTGGGTACATTTGAGAATGTGTTCAACCGAGGTGGGCCATTACACGCTGTGCAACAGGAACTCACGCTCCCAGGAGCTGATGACCTGCTTGTAGTTCTCGTGCTCGACCCGTTTGACCGCGACAAAACCTTTGGTGAAGCGCTCGCCCAAGTACTCTTTGGCCATGTCTGACTGCTCCATGCGCTCCAGTGCCGCCTCCAGGGTCAGCGGCAGGCGCAGGTTGCGCCGCTCATAACCGCGACCGACCACCGCCGGACTTGGCTCGACCCCCTCGACCATCCCCACGTAACCGCACAACAGACTGGCCGCCACGGCCAGATAGGGGTTGGCATCAGCACCTGCCAGGCGGTTTTCGACCCGACGATTCTGCGGGTCAGAATCCGGTACGCGCAGGCCGACCGTGCGGTTTTCTTCGCCCCACTCGACGTTAACCGGCGCCGAGGTATCGGGTAGAAAACGACGAAACGAATTCACATTGGGCGCGAACAGCGGCAGGGTATCGGGAATGTATTTCTGCAATCCACCAATGTGGTGCATGAACAACTCACTCATGCTGCCATCGGGATTGGAGAACACCGAGAGGCCGGTTTCCAGGTCCACCACGCTCTGGTGCAAATGCATCGCGCTACCCGGCTCGCCGGTCATTGGTTTGGCCATGAAGGTGGCGCTGACATCGTGTTTGAGGGCTGCTTCGCGCAGGGTTCGCTTGAAGACGATGATCTGATCGGCCAGGGACAAAGGGTCACCGTGACGGAAATTGATCTCCATCTGCGCGGTGCCTTCTTCGTGAATCAATGTATCCAGGTCCAGGCCTTGGGCCTCGCTCCAGTCATACATGTCTTCGAACAGCGGATCGAACTCGTTGGTCGCCTCGATCGAGTAGGACTGACGCCCTGTCTCTTGGCGACCGGAACGACCAATCGGTGGTTTTAACGGGTAATCCGGATCAGGGCTGCGCTGAGTCAGGTAGAACTCCATTTCGGGCGCAATGATTGGCTTCCAGCCGCGCTCCGTGTAGAGCCTCAACACCTTTTTCAGGATGTTGCGAGGCGACAGTTCAATCGGATTCCCTTGTTTGTCATAAGTGTCGTGAATCACCTGCGCGGTGGGCTCCAGAGCCCACGGCACGATAAATACCGCGTCTTGGTCCGGACGGCAGTGCATGTCGATATCCGCCGCGTCCAGCAGATCGTAGTAGATCTCGTCTTCGACGTAGTCGCCGGTGACTGTCTGCAACAAGACACTCTCTGGCAGGCGCATGCCTTGCTCGTTAAGGAACTTGTTGGTTGGAGATATTTTGCCCCGAGCAATGCCGCTCAGATCAGAGATCAGGCACTCGACTTCAGTGATTTTGTTTTCTTTGAGCCATTGGCTCAGTCGATCCAGATTGCCTTTCATAACGCCTCGTACAGGGAAATGCCTGAGCGCCCCATGGCGGCTCAGTTCCGTGCTTCAAGGAGATAGTGCAATCGTGAGGAGGCTGGCTTCTATCCGATTTGCGCGTTTGTTCATGCCCCATTTTGGGGCGTGAAATTATGGGCGTCAGTGATTTAGCGCGAGCGCAAGAGTGTGCAGCTGGGAAGCTCGCCGAACAGGCCACGATAGGCCTCTGAGAAACGCCCCAAGTGCCAGAATGACCAGCGCATGGCGATTTCCGCCACGGTGGTATCCCCTGCCGTCGTGCGCAGTAAATCCCGGCGCGCGAAGTTCAATCGGCGCAGCCGCTGCCATTGGCTGGGAGAGACACCGGTAAAGGAGGTGAAGCTTTGCTGCAACTGACGCACAGATACCCCGGCGCCATTGGCCAGTTGCAGCACATTGAAATGTTCTTGCGGGCTCGCCATGACCAGATCGAAAACCTTCTGGATGAGCCGGCGATCATGGGCCAGGTGTTTCTGGCTTGCGCGATCCAGCGTCTGGCTCGGGCAGTCGAGGATATACAGGCAATCGTCGACCAATTGTTGCGCCAGACCCTCCTCGGCCTCCGGGGGTTGTTCTGAGACCAGCTGTTGCAGGGTGCTGCTCAACCAGCGACCGAAGACCTCGCTCTGCTGGGAAACCAGCGGCGTCAGGAACAATCCATCAAGGTTGCTCAGGTTCAGGCATTCGAGTTGTTTCAGGTACTGAGGGCCAATCACGACGGCGACTTCTTTATAGTTTTCCGGCGTGATCCAGGTGTTTTGACTTTCTTCGTTGAGCAAGTACAGCGAGCCATTCTGAGTATCAAAACTGAAAACTAATGAATCGGCGGGCGCATGAAAATGCTGTTCTATGCGCGTGTTCATCCGCTCTTCATACACTTCAACGCCGCCCAGCTCCATGTGCACAACCTTGCCCTGGAAATAACCGGGCGACATCTGCTGGTAATGCTCTTGCCAACCGGCAATGACAAGTTGCTGATCCACATCCGCAGTGTCGTGCGATTGAATCTGCATAGGGATTTCCTTCCTTGTATCCGTGCTCGGACAAGCCAGGACACGGTCAATAATTATTATTGACGCACCCTATCAGCGTGCAAAAAACCGCGCAAGGCAGATAGAAAAGCCGGTGATAGCCGTCTACGCTTCGCAGAGATTGATGTCAGCAGCATCACCTCTTCCTTTGCGCCAACTGCGCAAAGTGATGAAACACAGCACGCCGAAGCGGCTATGGGATGCCGGTATCGCCTATGACATCTTCGCGAAGAGCATCCTAATCCCAGGAGTGGAAAATATATGGATCTGTCCCGAAAATTGCTTATCGGCGTTGCGCTGGGCAGCCTGCTACTCGGCGGCTGCACCTCAAAAATCACGCAGAAGGAACAGTACTCAGGGTTCCTCCCCAACTATAACAACCTGCAAGAAGTCAAAACTCCCAGCGGCGAGACGGCCATGCGCTGGGTCAGCCCGTCCTGGAACTCGAACGCTTACGACACTGTAGCCTTCAAACAGTTGGAACTGTACCCGACACCCAAGCCCAATGAGCGAGTCAACCGTCAGACCCTGGACCAGTTGCAAACCTACATGACGGACAGCGCCAAGAGCGTGCTGGGGCAAAAATACCGCGTCGTACCGAACGTTCAATCGGCCCCTGCTGGTTCGCGAGTCCTGGTCGTACGCGCCGCGATTACGGGCGTCACCGCATCCAACGAAGGCATGAAATGGTATGAGGTGGTTCCTGTCGCGGCCGTCGTCGGCGGTGTTTCCGCTGCCAGCGGCCACCGCGATCAAGACACCGAGTTGTACATCGAAGCCGAGATGATCGACGCGAGCAACGGCCAAACCGTGGCCAAAGTCGTGCGCAAAGTCTTCGGTCAACAGCTGAAGAATGCAAGCCAACCGGTTACCGCCAACGATTTCAAAGCGGCGATCAAAAAACTGACCAGCGACATGCAGGCATTTCTCAAATAACAACGGTGTGTATCGCCGACTCAGCCAGCAAGGCTGAGTCGGCGGTCATTACAGATACCAGCGGTACTCGCGCGCACTGATCTCCTGCATAAAGGCCAGATGGTCCTGGCGCTTGTTCTCGCAGTAGACATCAATAAACTCCGCCCCCAAACCCTCGCGCAGCTGTGACTGGTGCTGCATGGCGCGCACTGCTTCGAGCATTTCCAGCGGGAAATCGATACCACTGCTGCGGTCTTCGTTGAGCGATGTGATCGGCTCCCGGCCGTCTTCCAGACCCTGTTCAAGACCTACCAAAATCGCCGCCAGAACGAGATAAGGGTTGGCGTCGGCACCGGCCAGGCGATGTTCGATCCGCAGATTTTTCGAATCCGAGTCAGGAATCCGCACACAGGCATCGCGATCCTCAAACCCCCAGCTGGCCCTTGTCGCCGCGTTCACTGTACCGCCCAAACGGCGAAAGGCGTTCTGGTTCGGCGCGAAGATCGGCATGCAATGCGGTAGCAGCTCCAGACACCCGGCCACCGCATGGCGCAGCGCTTGCTGATGGTTAGCCGCCAGCAGGTTTTTACCCTCAGCGTCGTAAAGACTGACATGCACATGCATGCCGCTGCCCGGATGCTGCAAGTAAGGCTTGGCCATGAAACTGGCGCGGTAACCGTGCTTGAGGGCGACACCCCGCGTGCTGCGGCAAAACAGCGCTGCCCAGTCGGCGGCACGCAGGCCGTCATCGAGGTGACCAAAGTTGATCTCGAATTGTCCTGGGCCGAGTTCGGCAGTGATCACGGAGGTATCGATGCCTTGGGCCCGCGCCGACTCGGCTATTTCATCGAGCACCGGGGAAAAGCGCGACAGCCGTTCGATGTGCATATTCGGCTGATCATCCGCATCGTCCGTCAGCAGATCGCGGGGGAACTGAGGCTGGCCATCGCGCAACTGTTTATCGAACAGATAGAACTCCAGCTCGAACGCCACCACGGGATGAATACCTTTATGCCTTAACCGCTCCAACACCTGCGCCAGGACTTCGCGTGGCTCGAAGACGATCGGCTTCTCAGTACCGTCCGAGGTAATCAGCATCTGCCCCAATGGTTGTGTTTCCCAGTTCACAGGTTTGAGCGTACCGGGCACCAAGCGACGGAGAGCATCCGGGTCGCCATCGTTAAAGCAGTAGTCGCCGATTTTGAACAGCCCGCCCTGCACACCTAGTAGCACACAGTTCTGTGGCAGCTTCAGAGCGCTGCCAGCAGCCACCTTCTCGAGCATCTCTACCGGATAGCGCTTGCCGTAAAAATGCCCTGGAATATCCAGGGAAATCAGGTCGACATAACGCACCTTGGGGTGGGATTGGCGAAAAGCACGAACCTCAGCCAGCAGATCAGAGCAGGCAGCATCCATCATTGTTGTTCCTTTATTGTTATCAGGTGTAAACCCAAAGGACTCGTGTGAGTTGGGCTGTGAGGTTGCCATAGCGACAATGGGTATGGCTGGCCAGTTGAAAACTGTCTCCGGCATACAAGGTCACCGGTGCGTCGTCTTGGTCCAGCCACAGCGTCAACTCCCCCTCCAGGACATAGCCGCCCTGCTCTGAGCTGTCGCTCAAGTGCCGCTCGCCACTGCTGGCGCCGGCCTCCAGTTGGCTTTCGAGCATGGAGAAGGAGGCCTTCATTTTCGGTGAGACCAAAATGTCGGTAATCCCGTTGGCGTAATACAGCGTGCGTCGCTCATCCGGCCGGGTAACCCAAGGCAACTCCTTAGGTTTTGGCAAACTGTAAAAATAGGTGGTCGGCACCTCAAGGGTTTCGCTGATCGCCGTCAAATCCGCCACTGTGGGCCGTGACAAGCCTCGCTCGACTTGCGAGAGAAAGCCGACGGAACGGCCGATTTTGTCTGCCAGTTCCTTCAGGGTGTATTTCTTGTGCTTGCGTAGATCGTGAATAAGGATCGCTAAGGCGGCGATTTCTTCTTGCTTGTTCATGCCAATAGCTCCAAAAGATTGCTCATCAAATACTATCGCGCAGTCGATACCAGGCCTTGCCGATGGCCTCCAAGGGTGCTGCCAGGTATTTACCGCCGGGAAAGCTTCCATTACTCAGACCTTGGTACAAGGCCAGGTCATCCGGCTGACCGAGAATCGCGTCGGACACAGCGCGGGCGCCGGCCAATGTCGGAAGTACACCGTGCCCGGAATAGCCCTGTAGCCAGTAGAGGTCACCACGCTGGCCGATGTCGGGGGTGCGCTTGAGAGTCAGGTCGATATGCCCTCCCCAGGCAAACTCCAACTCGACGTCCTTAAGCTGCGGGAAGACCCGCTGCAGATAAGGCCGGGTCGCTGCGGCGATGTCCTTCGGCATCCCTCCCAGATAGGTGCAGCCACCACCGAACAGCAGGCGGTTATCCGGTGTGCGCCGGAAATAGTCGAGGACGAACTGGTTATCGGTGACGCAGACATTGCTCGGTAGCAGCGCTGTGGCCTGCTCCGCTGTCAGCGGCGCGGTAGCCACCTGGTAGGTACCCACTGGCAACACGCAACTGGCCAGCTTCGGGTCAAGTTGATCGAGATAGGCATTGCACGCCAGCACTAGCACATCCGCCCGAATGCGCCCGCGTTCGGTGGTCACCAGGTACTGATTGCCTTCTTTGCGATAGCTCAACGCTTTGCTCTGCTCATGGATGCAGCCGCCAGCGCGTTCTATGGCTGCAGCCAGGCCAAGCGCCAACTTCAGCGGATTCAGATGCCCGCCTTCGGGGTCGAACAGGCCCGCCTGATAACGCTCGCTGGCGACCCATTGCGACAACTCTGCCCGCGGGATGAATCGCAAGCCGTCGTGCCCCCACTTGTGGCTGGCCTCGCGTTGCCACTCGGTCAGCAGGCTTACCCGCCGCGGCATGACCGAAGTCCACAGATGACCGGCCCGGTAATCGCAATCGAAGTCATGGCGCGCGGGTAACTCACGCAACTCCTGCGCAGCCCAGCGCATGCTGTCCCACAACCGCCGTGCTCGCTCATAGCCAAGCGCAGCCTCTAACGGCGGCATATCACACGACCAACCGAGAATCGCTTGACCACCGTTGCGCCCCGAGGCCGCCCAGGCAACCCGGCTGGCTTCCAGCAGCGTCACACGCTTGCCCGCCAAGGCCAGACGCAAGGCCGTATGCAGGCCACTGAAACCGGCACCGATGATCAGCACCTCGGTGTTGTGTTCGCCTTCCAGAGCGGCCCGAGTCAATAGGCGATCAGCGCAACTGTGGGCGTAATAACTGGCAACGTGCTGCGTAGACTGCTGAAACATCTGGGCACCCATGAAATTATGTTCTTATAATTTCATGAAAAACTACATCATAAATTTCACCAGCGCAACACTCCACCCATTACTCAGGCAAGTAGCCTCTGATCAGATCGGCTCGAGCAAGGCATGTAACAGGGCTAAACTGCCCAAAAAAATGCTGCAAAAATGCACACGCTGCTGTAATAACGCAGCACTTGACATCCAAAACGCTCTCAATCGCCTAGCTCCCACCCGGTTTTTAATTGGCATGCAAAATGCCCCTGCTTCTGCTACCTGGTGTTTGCAGCCAAGTACTCCATAAGCCACATCGAGCCCGAGATCTACGATGGATATCCTGAATTTGCTGGCAGAAAAAACACTGCCCCTTTCAAGCACTGTCTGTGCTGACGGTCGACTTATCAGCCTGTCTTCCAGCTTGAGCGATCAACTGGGCTATGAGCTTGAGACTTTGCAGAATCAGCCGATTGAACGCATCTACAGCGCCGAGTCTGTGCGCGCCTTGCAGTACCTGTTTGCTAATCCCCCGGCCGATGAGCGGATTCAGAGTCTGGAACTGACCCTGATCCGTCACAACGGCAGCTTGCTGCCGATCATAGCCTGCGGCCTTCTGGAGTGGCGTTCGATGCAACCAGCCCACCTGCATCTGCTGAAAATCCCCCTCGGTACTCTTGGTCATCGGCTGCGGGAAATGCACAACGCCAATGAAGTGATGAGCCAGATGCTGCAGAGCGCCAAGGTCGCCTACTGGTGTATTGAGTTCGCTGAGGCCGTGGACATCAACAACTCCCCGGACGAAATCGTTCGCCAGGTATTCGAAAACGACTCCCACTGGCGCCTGTGCAACCGTGCCATGGCCGAGGTCTATGAAATGCCCTCGGATGTCGATTTCAACCAACAGCCGGTGCGCCTTTACTGGCCTCGCAGCCCGGCCAACGAAGAGTTCGTACGACGCCTGATCGAAGCAGGGTTCAGCGTCGACGGCGCACTCTCCGTGGATCGTCGTCACGATGGCTCACCGGCCTATGTAGAAAACGATGTACGCGCGACCATCGTCAACGGGTATCTGTTGCGCATGTGGGGCAGCATTCGTGACGTCAGCCAGGAATTGAGGATGCAACATGACGCCGAGCAGCGCATCGATGCCTTGCGCCGGGTGTTCGATGCGGTGCCGGATGCGGTGCTGGTGATCGACGAACACTTACAACCGCAATGGCGTAACGCGGCCTTCGAGGACACGTTCGGCATCACCAACGGCGCCGGCATTGCTCGCATGCTGCTGGATAACGCCCTGCCCGAGCGCACCTGGCATAGCCTGCCTCTGCCCGATTTTAGTGGACGCGTCCTGAGCTTCAATGTGCACTGCTCGCGCATCTTGATTCGCGAAGGCGTGGCCTGGCGGGTCGCGGTATTGCGTGAAACGCGTCAAGGCGCGACACGCGCCGAAGAGTTGCACCCATGAAAGACAACAACCTGCCGCCCTCCTTGCAGATGGGCATGCGTTCTTCGGTCAACGTCAGCAGTGAGATCCTGGTCGCCTTGCTCGAAACACCCGCGTTGCACGCCTTGCTGGACAGCTTCGGCGAAGCTCTGATCATTACTGACAGTGAAGCCCGGGTGCGTTTTCTCAACCTGGCCGCCGAACGCGTCAATCACCTGTCAAGACAGCAAGCCATCGGTCTGTCCAATAACGAATTTTTCCAACGCTCGGCGTTGAATTACGACGACTTGCAAGCCGCTCTGAACCGCGGTGGCAACAGTGCCCTGACCCGCTCAAGGGAAGGCCGGGTACTACTCAGCAGTACTCATGCGATTCCCACCAGCGCCTACGAAAAACCCTTCATGATGCTGACCCAGCGGGACTTTGACGGCAGCAAGCCACAGCGACGCCCCTCGTTGAGCAACCGGCCGGCGGAGACACAAGGACTCTGCGACCCCCAAGACAACGCCCTGCATCTTTCACCCCAGCTCTCGAGCATCGCCGACACCGGAGTACGAGCCTTTCGTCGTCGCGCGCGGCTATTGCTGCTGGGCGAACCGGGGGTCGGCAAGACTGCCATCGCCCGGCATATCCACCGCGCGGCGGGTTGGGGCGACCGACCATTCATTCACGTCAACTGCGGGAGCATTCCGGAGAGCTTGTTCGAATCGGAGATGTTCGGCTATGAACGCGGTGCCTTTACCGGCGCGCTGCAGGGCGGCAAGCAGGGCTACATTGAGGCCGCTTCGGGTGGGACATTGTTCCTCGACGAGATCGGCGAAATCCCCTTGCATGTTCAGGCCAAGCTTTTGAAGTTCCTCGAAGACAGCACCATTCAGTCGGTCGGTTCACCCTTGAGCAAGAACGTGCAGGTGCAAGTCATTGCCGCCACCAACAAGGACCTGCGTCATCTAGTCAGCATCGGCGAGTTCCGCGCCGACCTCTACTATCGGCTGGCGGTCCTGCCGGTAGAAATCCCGCCGCTACGCCGGCACCGCGATGACCTACCGTTTCTCATCGACATCCTGCTGAGCCGCATTAACCGTGATCGTGAACCGTCACTGGGCCTGTCTGCCGGATGCCGGCATCGGCTGATGAGCTATGACTTCCCGGGCAATGTCCGTGAGCTGGTGAATATCTTTGAACGGCTGGCGGTACTCGCCGACGATGAAGCGCAAGAGCATCATCTACCGGCCGAGATGCTCGATCCGACAGGTTTCCAGGAACGTCTGAAACCCTCGGCCGTGGACGGCGACCCGAGAGACAATCCTGAACAGAACCTCAAGCTCCAGGTTCAACATTTCGAGCGGCAAGTAATCCTGAAGGCCGTGCACCTGTGCGGTAGCAAACGCAAGGCCGCGCAGCACTTGGGCATCGACATCGGCACGCTGATCCGCAAACTTCAACGCAACTGACTCCCCTCCCCCCGACACAGGGATGTGTCCACCTCCTGCTTTCCATGTGAAACGCTGCAAAAACGCCTACAGAAATCATCATTCCTGCCTATATCTCGCTCTTTGAATTTATATAAATACTTTAAATTCAATAGGTTATAGAACTGGCACGCCCTGTGCTCCTGCTACCTGCAACCCATCACCGTTTATGGGTCTTTGCATCAAAGCCGGCCTCCATCAACCGAGCCGGTAGCCAGGAGGAACAATAAAAATGTTGATCACCGGGATCAAAAGCCGACCGGTCTATGACCAGTTGCACCCGCTGCCGGGAGGTGTCCGGCACATCATTGCCGGCCAAGGGAGCGGCGGCCGGGCCATGTTGCGCTTGCTGAGCGATATGGTCGGCCTGGATCTGCACATCACCTTGCTTTACTCGCAGGAATCCTTTTCTGGTCAGGACTTCCTCGGCGAGCTGCAGCAGCACCCGAGCCATCATCTGCGCGTGCATGCGGATAATCAGGCTTTGGTCGACGACCTCCAGACCCTGCTCGGCGAAGCTCGCATGGGAACCCGGCTGTACCTCGCGGGCTCGGAGAGCTTCCTCGGCAGTGCCATGCAAGTGGCCACGCTGTTCGATCTGAACCGCGATGAAGTGCTTCGCGAGCACTCCGGAACGTTGGTCCGCCGAGTCTGGTGCGTGCATTGCGACACCTATACCGAAAACGTCACCCAACGTGTTTATGACTGCCCCGGTTGCGGTCTGACGCTGGTGGTGCGCGATCACTATTCCCGGCGGCTGGCAGCTTTTCAGGCGGTCAAGGCCGATGCCGAAGTCCCGGGTGAATTGCCGCAAGCCGAGGAGCTCGATACATGAGCCAGAACAATGGGACTTTGAATCTGCGTGTGGCCCGAATCGAATCGGTGACCCCGGAAATCAAGCGCTTCACCCTAGTCTCGCCAACCGGAGAACACCTGCCGGCGTTCTCTGGTGGCAGCCATGTCGTGGTGCTGATCGCCAACGAACACAACACTTTGCGCAACCCCTACTCGCTGCTGAGTTCCCCTTACGACACCAGCGCCTATCAGATCGCTGTGCGCCGTGTGGAAAGTGGCCGTGGCGGCTCGATATCGCTGCACGACAACGTCCGTGAAGGCGACCTGATCGAGGTCACGCCACCGGTCAACCTGTTCCCGCTGATCAAACAGGCCCGCCTGCATCTGTTCATTGCCGGCGGCGTCGGCATCACCCCGGTGATCTCTCAGCTTGAAGAGCTACGTCTGAGCAAGGTGCCTTTCGAGCTGCATTACGCGGTCCGCGGTGAGGAGCATGCGCAGCTCGGCAAGGAGCTTCAGGCCACCTACGGCGAGCAGGTCCATCTGTACCGCAAGGGTATCGAACCGCGTATGGAGATTGCCCGGGTACTCGCCGCCCGCCCGCTCGGCAGTCATGTCTACGTTTGCGGTCCGGACAGCATGATCGACGCCACATTGTTGTGTGCCCGAGGCCTGGGCTGGACCGACAGCCATGTGCACTTCGAACGCTTCCTCGAACAAAGCAGCGGCGGCGAAGCCTTCAGTTTCACCCTCGGTCGCAGCGGCGCAACCCTCTCGGTTTCGCCCGACCAGAGCATGCTCGAGGCCGTAGAAGCCGCCGGCTACACGATGCCCTACTTGTGTCGGGGTGGAGCCTGCGGTCACTGCGAAACCGAGGTGCTGGAACTGGACGGCGAACTCATCCACTGCGATGACTGGCTGTCGGACGAAGACAAGCTGACCAGCAAGAAAATCATGCCATGCGTATCCCGGGCCAAGTGCAATCGCCTGGTCATCGACCTCTGATCGACGGAGACATAACAGTGAACATCCAATTCAACCCCGACGAAACCTATCGCGACGACTACACCTTTGCCAACAGCCCGAAAACGATCGCCCGTGCGCCTTTCCCGTTCCCTGACGACGACTACATGTACTCGATGAATCTCGAGCCCCATGTATCGGTGGGCGATGGTGCGTTCCGCGCCGCTTTCGATATCGATGAGCACTACATCAGCGAGTGCCGGGACCGCGCCATCACCCTGGAGAAGGATCCGGGCATGCACTATGTCTCGGCGCCGCACATGATGGAGGCGCAATGGGACCTGCTCGAACTGATCATGGAATCCTATGCCCGGGACTATCCGCAGTACTTCAGCCTGGCGCGTGAAGGTCGGCAGTGGCATTGGGTCAACCGTTTGCTGGACATCGACGACCGCTTCACCTTCGGCGATCCGGCCACCCTGCCCTACGAACCCATGGAATACGTGACTCGCCAGGCCCAGGGTGACTGGGTCTTGCAGGAAGAGCGCGATGGCACCCTGTACTGGGGTGCCGGGATCGCCACCCAGCGCGCCGATTACTCCTTGCGCTTCAACCTTGGCATGAGCTGGGAGGAGTTCCACGGCCCGGTGCCGCTGGTCAAAGAGATCGGCATGCTCGACCGTGCCTTGAAGTTCCTTCTGCGCCTGCGCACCGGCCACCCGGTACGCCGGCTGAACTGGTCGCTGACCGTCAACCCACGTCTGGAGGTCTCTGCCGAAAGCCTGCCGGAATGGGCGCCGGATCGGACCATCGTGACCGCGGAAAACGCCGGCAAGCTGGTCTACCTGCGCATCGAGTTACAGCCGTTGCATCGCCTGCCGCGTAGCAACGCCATCGTCTTTCCGATTCGCACCTACCTGCTCAGCCTTGAGGACATCGCCACCAACCCGGCCTGGGCCCGACGCATGCATAGGGTCCTCAGGGACCTGAACCAGCAACTGGTCGACTACAAAGGCTTTAGCCGCTACCGCGACGCCGCTGTTGAATGGCTCTCGCAGTACGACGACGGTCGCGACAGTGAGCCAAAAAAACAGGCTTGAACCGTAACCGCTCTTCGTAGGAGCAAGGCTTGCCCGCGATGGCGTCGTTGAGATCGTCATCGCGGGCAAGCCTTGCTCCTACAAGAGCATTGGCGGGCCAACCCGCCAACCCTGCAATCACCTGCCATTGATAATGAGGAAATAACATGAGTGGCTCATCTACCGCGCGTGCAAGCGTCAGTGCCGATCAGGATGCCGAACAACTTCGCGCCCTCGGCTACAGCTCGGATTTCAATCGAAGCATGAGCCTGTGGGAAAACTTTTCCCTGGGCTTTACCTACCTGTCGCCCGTCGTCGGCGTCTACACCTTGTTCGGCTTGTGTCTGGCCGCCGGTGGCCCGCCGATGTTCTGGTCCTATCTGCTGATCGGCGCCGGGCAACTGTTGGTGTGTCTGATTTTTGGTGAAGTGGTCTCGCAATTCCCGATTTCCGGCGGTGTCTACCCTTGGGCCCGTCGTCTGGTGGGCAAGCGTTGGGCGTGGATGGTCGGCTGGGTTTATGCCTGGGCCTTGTGTGCGACCATCGCCGGGGTCGCGGTGGGTGCCGGGCCATACCTGGCTACCTTGCTAGGCTTTAAAGCGAGCCCCGAAGCCAATATCTATATTGCCCTCACGCTGATCCTGTTATCGACCGGGCTGAATCTGGTGGGCACCAAACTGCTGGCGCGGGTGGCGATGTTCGGCTTTCTCTGTGAACTGGTCGGGGCGATTCTGGTCGGCGGCTATCTGCTGATCTTCGAGCGTCATCAGCCGTTCAGCGTGCTGTTCGACACCTTCAACATCCAGGTCGGTGGTTCGTATTTGCCGGCATTCCTCGCGGCCTCCCTGGCCGGTCTGTTCCAGTACTACGGTTTTGAGGCCTGCGGTGACGTTGCCGAAGAAACCCCGAACCCGGGCAAGCGCATTCCCAAGGCCATGCGCATGACCATCTATATCGGTGGCGCTGCGGCGATGTTCGCCTGCCTGGCACTGATCCTCTCCGTGCCAGACATGGCCAAGGTTCTGAGCGGAGAAGATACCGACCCGGTCACCACCATCCTGGCCACTGCCTTCGGCCCGGTCGGTTCGCGGCTGGTGATGGCTGTGGTGATGGTGTCTTTCATCTCCTGTGTGCTGAGTCTGCAGGCCGCGGCCAGTCGTTTGTTGTTCGCCTATGCCAGGGACGAAATGATCGTCGGTAGCTCGTTGCTCAAGCGCCTGTCGGCCAACCATGTGCCGTCTTTCGCGCTGCTGGTCAGCGGCCTGGTACCGGCTGCCATTGTCTGTCTGGGGCTGTTCATGGCTGATGCGGTGGCGACTATTGTCGGTTTTGCGGCAATTGGTATCTACGTGGCCTTCCAGTTGATCGTCATTGCCGCATTGATCGCCCGTGCCAACGGCTGGCGCCCCAACGGCCAGTTCACCCTCGGCGTCTGGGGGCTGTGGGTAAACCTTGCGGCGCTCGTCTATGGCCTGTGTGCCATCGTCAATATGGTATGGCCGCGCACGCCGGAAGCCCCCTGGCATATCAACTACGGGATGATTCTGACCACCTTGGTGGTGATGGGCGCCGGTCTGGTTTACATGCTGCTGGGCAGGCCGTATGACAAAGGTACAGCGCCTGCGGGCGATGCCTGGAAGTTTTCCAAACCGCTTGCCAAGCCCGGATATCAGGCTCGCGGCGGTGAAAAGGTTGTCGGTAGCAGCGGTAAATAACTAACCCCCTGTAGGAGTTGCCTCAGGCTGCGATCTTTTGATCTTTGGCGGTTTCATTGGCGCTAAAAGATCGCAGCCTGAGGCAACTCCTACGCACTGCATTGAAGAGAACATGAATATGCAAACCAAACTGCTGATCAATGGCCAGTTGGTGGTCGGCGAAGGCCCGAGCCAACCTGTTTTCAATCCCTCTCTCGGTCAGGTGCTGATAGAGATCAATGAAGCCAGCGAAGCCCAGGTCGACGCCGCCGTACGCGCCGCCGATGCCGCGTTCGAAGGCTGGTCGCAGACCTCGCCGAAAGAGCGCTCGCTGCTGTTGCTCAAACTTGCTGACGTCATCCAGGCCCACGGCGAGGAGCTGGCCAAGCTGGAATCGGACAACTGTGGCAAACCCTACAGCGCTGCGCTGAACGACGAGATTCCGGCGATTGCCGATGTGTTCCGCTTCTTCGCTGGCGCCAGCCGTTGCATGAGCGGTACGGCCGGTGGCGAATACTTGCCCGGCCACACCTCGATGATCCGCCGTGATCCGGTGGGCGTGGTTGCCTCCATCGCGCCGTGGAACTACCCGCTGATGATGGTTGCCTGGAAAATCGCCCCGGCTCTGGCCGCCGGCAATACCGTGGTGCTCAAGCCGTCGGAACAAACCCCGCTGACTGCGTTGCGTCTGGCTGAACTGGCGTCGGACATCTTCCCGGCCGGCGTGCTCAACCTGGTCTTCGGCCGTGGCCCGAGTGTCGGCAGCCCGCTGGTCACTCACCCGAAAGTGCGCATGGTGTCTTTGACCGGCTCGATTGCCACCGGCGCGAACATCATTTCCAGCACCGCCGACAGCGTCAAACGCATGCACATGGAGCTGGGCGGTAAAGCCCCGGTGATCATCTTCAACGACGCCGACATCGACGCCGCCGTGGAAGGCATTCGTACGTTTGGTTTCTACAACGCCGGGCAAGACTGCACCGCCGCCTGCCGCATCTACGCGCAGGAAGGCATCTACGACACATTCGTCGAGAAGCTCGGCGCGGCAGTCAGCACCATCAAGTACGGCTTGCAGGATGATCCGGCTACCGAGCTGGGTCCGTTGATCACGGCTCAACATCGCGACCGTGTGGCCGGGTTTGTCGAACGTGCGGTGGCGCAACCGCACATTCGCTTGATCACCGGCGGCAAGGCGGTGGAAGGCAACGGGTTCTTCTTCGAACCCACGGTGTTGGCCGATGCGCATCAAGACGATGAAATCGTTCGTCGCGAAGTGTTCGGGCCGGTGGTGTCGGTCACCCAATTCACCGATGAAGCACAGGTGCTGGGCTGGGCCAACGATTCGGACTACGGCCTGGCGTCGTCGGTGTGGACCGCCGACGTCGGTCGTGCCCATCGCCTCGCTGCGCGTTTGCAGTACGGCTGCACCTGGGTCAATACACACTTCATGCTGGTCAGCGAAATGCCTCACGGCGGGCAGAAGCTGTCCGGTTATGGCAAGGACATGTCCATGTACGGGCTGGAGGACTACACCACCGTAAGGCATGTGATGTTCAAGCATTAACCTCAAAAGATCGCAGCCTGCGGGAGGCTGTACGCGGTCAGCGTAGGAGCTGCCGCCAGGCTGCGATCTTTTCTGGCATCCCCCCCCTTCCTCGACCCACTTTGCATGAAGCACCGTCCCCCCCCCGATTAACACGGATTTATTAATTTCCCGCGTCCAAAATGACGGTTTCTTCACGCTCCCTCGGGCAAGCTTTTTCGCTGAATCAGTTACGCTTTGAATGGGGTATTTCCACCTAAGGTAGCGGGCGATCAAGGTGATGAGGCTTTCGCCGCCATCAATATTTTATCTATGAGTGAAATCGCGTTATGGAAGAACTGAATCGTTCACTGTTTCTGATCATCAATGCCAGTGCAAACCCCTCCTCAGGCGCGCTGTTCATGGCTAATGCCCTGGCACAATGGTTGATTTATGGTGTTCCTCTGTTGCTGGCCGGGCTATGGCTATGGGGCGGGAGAGAGAGCCGAGCTGTCGTGTTGGCTGCCGTGCTGAGTATCGCGTTCGCACTGGGTTGCAACGTGTTGATCGGCATGCTCTGGACGCACCCACGGCCATTCATGATTGAGTTGGGTCACACTTTCCTGGCACACAAAGCGGAAACCTCCTTCCCCAGCGATCATGCCGTTGTGTTTTTCGCCTTGGGTCTGGCCTTTATGTGGGGCTCTTTGCGCAAGGCCGGGGCTCTGCTCTTGTTGCTTGGCGTAGGAGTTGGATGGGCTCGCGTTTACCTGGGAGTGCATTTCCCGTTCGACATCGTCGGGGGCCTCTTGGTGGCATTTGTCAGTAATTGGGTCGTCGCGCTAGTACTGGGTTTCAAACCACTGCGCGAGCGTTTACTGGATGGGCTGGAAAGCCTGTACCGACGTCTGTTCGCATTACCGATCGCCAAGGGATGGGCTCATGCTTGACCTTCATGCGAGTTCTCGTGGTCTCCTGCCCCATAGGATGGCTACGTAGCAGCATTTACAGGTGCTGCCATGGAAGGCGAAACCATCCTGATATTGGCACGGTTTCGCCACGCACCGAGGGTATTACCTACCGCAGAATACTGGCGGCCTGCGCGCCGCAAATGCTGCCAGCCCCTCACCAAAGTCGCTGCTTTCGCACGCCTGCCGACGCAGTTCGGCGATCTGCTCCATTGCCTGGACGGGGATCGGTTGCAAGTCTTCGAGGATACGCAACTGCTCTTTGACCGCCTGAATGGCCAGTGGCGCCTTGCCGGCGATACCGCGTGCCAGTTCAAGCGCAGTTGCCTCCAGCGCGTTGCTATCGACCAGCCTGTTCACCACACCGAAGCGCTCGGCACGCTCTGCATCGAGCGCCTGCGCTGAGAAAAACATTTCCTTCAGCACGTGTATTGGCAGGTTGTTGAAGAAGCGCAGCAGCCCACTCGTTGTGTAAGGCAAGCCGATGTTTACCGGGGTCATGGCAAAGCATGCGCTGCGATCGGCGACGACCAGGTCGCAACTCATCACCAGATCGACCGCGCCGCCCCACACCGAGCCGGATACCATGGCAATGACCACGCCGGGGTAGGCGCGTATGCGGCGCAATACTTGTTCGAGTGGCTTGCCGTAGGCAACCGGGTCGCGGTCATGCTCCAGTTCACGGATGTCGTGGCCGGCGCTCCAGACCGCCTGTCCCGACTCGCTGCCCAGTACAACGACCGGTATGTGTTGTGAGGCCAATGCGGCAAGACTTTCGTCGAGCGCCATCAGCAGTTCGGCGCTTAGAGCGTTCCGACGTGTGGGATTACTGAAGACCAACCGCCCAATTCGTTCTTCGACAATGTTGGCAATCACGGTGGCGGAAGATACTTGCGTCGGGGTCATTGTGCTGCTCCTGTTGATTGTCTGGACGCCATTGCTAGCGAATCGTCTGTGTCCTGGTACACGACCTTCGCGGCCAGCAGCGCATTGATCGAGGCTGCGTCGAAACCTGCCTCGCGTAGCACTTCAACGCTGTGCTCGCCAAGGCTGGGTGGTGGCCGCTGGCTGACGCCTACCGACGGTTCAGCCCCATCAGTGGCGCTGAACACGGGCGTCACCACCTGACGCAGTGCGCCAAGTTTGGGATGCATGAGTGTCTCGACCAGTTGGCAATGCACCACCTGCGGGTCGTCGAACACCTCGTCGAGTGTATTGATCGGGCCAGCCGGCAACCCCGCACCGATGAACAGTTCGGTCCACTCTCGCTTGCTGCGAGTCTTCAAGCGGCTCTCCAGGATCACCTTCAATTCGTCACGATGTTCGACCCGAACTTCATTGGTCGCGAAGCGCGGATCGTCCGGCAGCGTGGGTAAGTCGAGCAGGACGCATAAACGCCCCCACATGGCAGAGGTAATCGGCGCCAGATTGAGCGGGCCGTCTTGCGTCTGGAATACGCCGTAAGGCGCAATGACCGAATGTGCGTTACCCGTGCGGCGCGGGACATCACCCAGGCTTAGGTAGCGTTGACCGTGCACACTTAACAGCCCGACCAGGCTGGCCAGCAACGACGTGCTGACGTGCTGACCGCGCCCGGTGCGTTCACGCTCCAGTAACGCTGCCAACACCGCCGTCACCAGCCACATGCCCGAGGTCAGGTCGCCGATCGCCGTGCCGGTGCGGGTCGGATCGCCATCGACGAAACCGGTCAGACTCATCAGCCCCGAGTATCCCTGTGCAATCTGGTCGAAGCCCGGCCAGCTGCTCATTGGTCCGTCGGCGCCAAAGGCGTTGATGCTGCCCATGATCAGTCGCGGATTGCGTGCGCTGAGCACGTCATAGCCGAGCCCCATGCTCTCAAGCGTGCCGGGCTTGAAGTTCTCGATCACGACGTCGGCCTCATCAATCAGCCGATGGATCGTGGCCAACCCTTGGGGATCCCGGAAATCGATGCACGCGCCGCGCTTGTTGCGATTGCACGATAGGTAGTAGGTACTCACGCCCCGGTCGAACGGGCCCCAGGTTCGGCTCATATCGCCAGTCGGGCCGGGCTCAATCTTGATCACATCGGCCCCGAGGTCGGCCAGCACCATCGTGCAGAACGGCCCCGACAGCGCACGGCTCAGGTCGACTACTTTTACGCCTTGCAATGCTTGCATGGTGTTCTCCAGTGAATTAATAAACGATGCCGTTTTGAGTGCGCGCTATTGCGGCAACGTCTGATCACGGGTTTCAACGGCAAACGGCAGGATCAGAATGCCGATCACGAAGGCAGCTGCCGTCCATGCGATGGGCGCGCCCAGCGAGCCATACCAGTGGATCGCAGCGGCCAACAGGAAGTTGACGCCCGCACCGATAAAGCGCCCGACCGATGCATTGAAGGCGAACGCCGTGGCGCGTATACGGGTCGGATACTGCTCGGGCAGCCAGAGTGAGAAAATCGCGAAATTGCCGCCGAAGAAACCGAGGAACACCAACGACACCATGAATAGGTTAAGGCCGTCGTCCATGTAGAAAACCCAACCGAAGGCGACCACGATCGACGTGGCCATGCCCGCAAAGTAGATGCCCAGCGCAACCCGTCGCCCCAGTCGTTCGGCCAGCCATGGCGCCACGAGGCATCCGAGGATCGTGCTGAGCGACAGCACCGCAGCGCCAATGGATGCCAGATGCACCGCCCCGACGTGGTCGATACCGGCGCGCGTCGCCAGTGTCACGACAGCCGTCGCTTCGTAAACCGAGCCGGCCCACAAACCGACGATAGCAACCCCGACCAGGCAGGAGCTGGTCAGCGTGCGTCGCCGAAAGGCGGGGGCAAATATTTCCCACCACGATGTGCGCGGGGCAGTCGTCGAGTCGGGACGTTTGACGTTGTGCGCAGCCTTGCGCACCTGGCCAGGCTCTTTCACCTTCAGCGCGGTATAGATCGCAATGACCGCGGGGAAGAGGCCGCAGAGAAACATGACGCGCCAGCCGTACGTTGCGCCGACGGTGTAGTTCAGCAGCGCGGCGATGAAGAAGCCGAAGTAGTAGCCCGTTTGCAGATAGCCCGCGCCCATCTTGCGGCGATCTTCCGGCCAGCTCTCGGCCACATAGGTGCCGGCGAGTGCCCACTCGTCGCCTACGCCGATCCCGGCGATCAGCCGAAAAGCGGCCAACTGCCAAATGTTCTCCGAGAATGCCGCCGCCCCGGTAAAGAGCGAGTAGACCAGAATGCTGGCCGCCAGCATCTTCACCCGGCCAAAGCGGTCGGCGAGCGGCCCCCAGATAAACGACAAGCCCCAACCGATCAGAAACAGCCCGAACATCAGCGAGCCGTACATGGCGATATTGGTGGGTGTTGGGTCAATGCCCGAGACGGGGAGCAGCTCGGTCAGGGCAGGAATCAAAACCAGCGCGAAGATCACCGAATCCACGCCATCCAGAACCCATCCCACGTAGACCGTCCAGAAGCCGCGTATCTGCTCGCGGGTCAGGGGCGTTTTGATGGGTTTCACGCTCGTTGCTGATGCTGTTAATGCTCTAGACATTAAGATCTCCCATTGACCTTGATCAGGCCTATAGAAGCGCCGCGAGGCTGTTGCGGCCGTCAGCGCTTCGTTTATTGTGAAATCAGTCTAGGCACCCGCCTCATAAGCTACAAATATGATATTCCTTTGGTTCTATCGGATATTTGTATAGGGTGAACGTCTTTGGGAGCAAGCATGGACCTGCGACAGTTGCGGTATTTCATCAAGGTGGTTGAATGCGGCAATATCACGCGCGCCAGTGAAGCGCTGCATATCGCACAGCCTGCGATCAGCCAGCAGATGCGCAATCTGGAACGTGATATGGACATGCAATTGCTCGAGCGCAGCGTGCATGGCGTGGTACCCACCGCAGCTGGGCAGACGCTTTACCGGCATGCCATCGAACTGCTGCGTCAAGCCGACGGTACCCGTGAACTACTCCGTCAGGACGCCGAACTCCCGCAAGGAAAGGTGTCGGTCGGCATGCCGTCGAGTACCGCTCGCATGTTGGCGATCCCGCTCGCACGCACGATTCGCAGCCGCTATCCGGGTATCAAGCTGGAGTTGATCGATGCACCGAGCGCCGACCTGGGAAACCTGATCACTGTCGGGCGGGTTGCGCTCGCGGTAATTGTCGATGCGGTCGAAACCCGTGGTGTGGCCTCGCAACGGCTGCTCACCGAAGCGCTGTATCTGGTCGCGTGGCCGGAATTTTCGATACCGGATGAACCGGTGTCGATCGTCGACCTGGCGAAGATGCCGCTGGTTCTGCCAAGTGCACCGAACACGATTCGCAGTCGAGTCGAGTCGGCATTGCACGAGGCCGGTCTGCAATGTGACATTCAGTTCGAAGCCAATTCCACGGACTTGTTATTCGCCGCCGTTCTGGCAAAGCTAGGCGTCACCATCCTGCCTTGGGCGGCCGCGCGCGTTGAACTTGATCAGCATAAGCTCAAGCTGGCCAAGATCGATCACGGACTGTTCTCTCGTGATCTCTCTCTGTGCTGGCATGACACGGCGGTGCTGAGCAACGCCGTGCAAAAGGTCAAGGCAACCATTTTTGAATTGTTCGACGAGTTGGGGCGGTACCCGGAGTGGACAGGTGGATAATTACCCGTCCGTTGCGTGGTGAAACACCTCTTGCTGAAGCGCCGATGTTACGGATCCAGCAACCCACCCGCCCAGTTCTGTGACTGCCGACTCCCCGTGAATTTGGCGACCACCGCGCCTTGCGGGATCAATCGATCACGATAACGGGTCACCATCCGCCCTGACTGGGCAGCATGCAGTACGACCTCCGATGCCGGATCGCCTGGTCTGCCGAGAATCCTGGCGAAGCGTTCGCCTTCTTCAAGGTGATCGCCCAGCACCCTCTCGAAGATCAGTACGCCGGGCTGCGGAGCGAAGATCGACTCCATACAGCCGATATCCACCGCCTCGCCCTGCCACTCCTCAAGCGGAACATGCTCATTGATGACCCCGCAAGCGCAGAGCCAAGCGTAGAGCCCGGCGGCGTCTTGCTCTGCCAGGAGATCGTTGACGTCAGCCTGCCCTCGCAGTTCGACGGTCGCGGCCAGCCGCTGACCGACCCCGCCTTCTCTTAACCAGGGTTCAATGATGGTCTCTTCGAAAGAACCATCGCCGCCTTCATCCCAGAGGATTGCCACGTCGACCTTCAGCGCTGCCGCCAACTCGCGGCCCTTGGGCCAGAAGCTGCGGTGGATATAGAGGTAAGGCAGCGCTTCATCATCGGTGTGCAGGTCGAGCATCAGGTCGGCGTCGGCCGCCAATAGCGCCAGGCTTTTTTGCCAATGCCCTAGATTGGTCGCTGGTCGAGTCAAGGCCAGCGACTGATCAAACAGCCGATTAAAGTTCTGCCCGGTTGCCTCGTGAATACGGCCGAGAATCCGCCCCTGCCAAAATTGCCCGATGCCGAACGGATTAGCTTGCGGCACCACCGTCACACTGCCCTTGAGGAGCCCCTGATCAAGGGCTGCCTGTAAACGCGGCAACAACAAATGCAGCACCAACATGCCAGCGATTTCGTCGGCATGCACCCCTGCCTGGAGGTGCACGTTTGGGCCGCCGCCATCGCCGTCGAAACGCCACGCACCAATGCGTAGCGTTTCACCGGAATCACCCCGAGCGCTTAACGAAACATCTTTCGCCATACTCTCCCCTCCTTTTCTAACTGCATGGTCAAGTGTGCGACTGGAGATTGAACAGTCGTTCAACTAAGCTCGCTAGCCTGTAACTTCGTCAAAGGAATCCCATGACTACCGACGTGTTCAAGTTTCGCCGCACCGACCCCGACGAACGTCGCGACCTGATGGTCGCCGCTGCACTCAGATGCTTGGCGCGCGACGGCCACGCCGGTATTTCCGTACGGCGTATCGCGAAAGAGGCCGGGGTTTCCGTCGGTTTGCTCAATCATCATTTCGGCAGCATCGACGTGCTGATTGCCGACACCTATCAAAAACTCGCCAGCGAAGTAACCGCCGGCCTCTGGCACGAAGTCGATCAAGTCCAAGGTCCTGCCGCCCGGATGGACGCGTTTCTGGTAGGGTCCTTCTCGTCCAATGTGCTGGACCCGCAACTGCTCAGCGTTTGGGTGGTGTTCTGGAGCCTGATCCGGCATTCGCCCCATGTCAGTGAGTCTCATGAAAAAAGCTATCGGGCCTACCTTGATCTGATCAGGCAGTTACTCGACGATTTGGCGGCCGGCGAAGGCTTCGTGATTCACGACACGCGCCTGGCAGCCATCGGTTTATCGGCGATGCTCGATGGCCTCTGGCTCGAGTGGTGCCTGAACCCCAGCACCTTCAGCCCCGACAACGGGTTGCACATCTGCCGCTGCTGGATAAAGGGCCTGCGTCACGGAGCATTCAGCCCCGACCACGTCCTGTGAATGGTGCCGGGCGAAGATCATCGCCAAGGTGCCGCTGACCGCGATCAGACCGGCGCCGATCATCAGCGACACATCCATCAGCGTGCCCCAGACCAGGCTCGACAATATGAATGCCCAGATCAAACCGGTGTATTCGAACGGTGCCAGCAAGGTCGCGGTAGCGCGCTGGAAGCTGGCGAACAACAGAAACTGCCCAATGCCACCAACCAGGCCGGCACCGAGCATGCCGAGCCAGGCCGAAGTCGGCGGCGGCGTGTGGGTCCAGGGCAACGCCACGGCCATGCACATCACGAACACCACATTGGTGATCAGCATCTGTTCCAGTACCGAGGTTTCGTTGTCGACCTGACGCAACTGAATATAGGTAAATGCCCAGCACATCGCCGCCAACAAAGTCAGCGCAATCGGCAGCGGTTCGACCATGTTGCTGGGCCGACACGCGATGACAACGCCGACAAAACCGATGATCAGGGCAAACCACTGCCAACGACTGGCGCGCTCTTTGAGAATGACTGCGGCAAGCACGGTGACCATGATCGGCGCGGAGAAATACAACGTGGTCATTTCCGCCAAGGTCAGGTCCCGGGCCGCCGTGTAATACAACAGCCAGGCGACAATCGACAGCAACCCACGCGTCACCAACAGACGCATGCTGGACGAGCGCCAGGCTCGTTGCAGCAAACCCATGCGCCCAGCCAGAACACAGGCTACAACCACCACCAGACTGCGCCAGAACAGGATGGTGAAGACCGAGTAATCCGCCACCAGCCACTTGATTGCCGCATCCTGCAGGGCCAAAAAGGCATAGGCCAGGGTGCACAAGGCGATGCCTTGCAGCGAACGGTCGACCTTCGATGTGCTCATCCCACGGACCTGCGCAACGGAGTGCCCCGCCGCTCGGCAATGGCGAACACGGCTTCGATCAGGAAAGTCAGGCAGACATAAACGCCCGCCACCAACAGCAATGGCTGATAAATCTGAAAGGTCTGAGCCCGAACCACGTTGGCTGCGCCCAACAAATCGACCACGGCAATGGTCGAGGCCAATGCGGTCGACTTCATCAACATCACGCTTTCACCCGCCAGGGTCGGCAGCAACAGGCGCATCGCGCGCGGCAGACGGACCCGAAGCAACGCCTGACGCGGGGTCATGCCAAACGCCGAAGCGGCTTCCATTTCCCCTTTGGGCACCGCCATCAGCCCACCGCGAATGACTTCGCCGACATAAGCCCCGACCGACAGCACCAACGCAAACACGATGTACCAGTAACCCTCCCGTAGAAACGGCCAGAGGAAGCTACCGCGCAGCGCCGGAAACTGTGCGAACAGGCTGCCCAGTCCGTAGTAGAAGATGTAAATCTGGATCAACAACGGCGTACCGCGAATCACGCTGGTATAGGCCAGGCTGCATTTGGCAATCAGCTTGCGCCGCGACAAGCGGGCCAGTGCCGTCAGCACCGCCAACCCAAAGCCCAACACGCTGGAAATCAACAGAATCGAGATCGTCGTTTGCAAGCCTCGAACCATCAGCGCCGCATATTCGAACATCCACGCTGGAATCATCGCGTTCACTCAGCCAAAGGCATCCAGCGACGGATTCGTCGCTCGATGCGTCCCGATAGGTAATTGGAGGTCAGTGTCACCAGGTAATAAAGCGCGGCCGCCGTGAGGTAAAACAGCAGGTAATGACGGGTTGAACCGGCCGCCTGCTTGGCGGTGTAGAGCAGCTCGTTGGTCCCGACCACGCTGATCAGGGCGCTGTCCTTGATCAGGTTGATCCACAAGTTGGACATGCCGGCCAGCGCATACGGCGCCATGATCGGCAACGTGACCCGGCGAAACAGCCCGAAGCCGTTCAAACCGAAAGCGCGCGCCGCTTCGATCTGCCCATGGGGAATGGCCAGAATCGCCGCACGAAAAATTTCCGAGGCGTACGCGCCCTGCACCAGGCCCAACACCAGAATCGCCACCAACGGCCCACTGACGTTCACTTCGGAATAGCCGGCCCACACCATCAGCGCGTTGAGGCCCATGGAGCCTACGTAATACAGGAGTAAAATCAGCAACAACTCCGGGATTGCCCGAAACAAGGTGGTGTAACCGCGCATCAGAGTCGCCACCGGGCGCGGCCCACTGAGTTTGGCGCAGGCCACCACCAGGCCGATGAACAGACCGACCATAAAGGCCCCGGCCGAAATTTGCAGGGTCATCCACAACCCTTTCATCAGCGCGTTTCCCCATCCTTGCTCGCTGAAATCAATCAAATCGAATATCGCCGGCATCTCAGCCCTCCACGGATTTATCGACGGTCTCACCCATAGCGACAATCCAATGTAGGAGCGAGCTTGCTCGCGATAGCAGACTGACAGTCGACATCACTGCTGAATGTTATTCCGCTATCGCGAGCAAGCTCGCTCCTACAGTAGATGCGTTTAACCTACGGATCCGTTATTGAGCGGGCTTGACGCTGATATCGAAGTATTTCTGGGAGATGGCGTCGTAATCCTTGCTCGCCAGTAGCGTCTTGATGGCCGTATCAAGATGGGCTTTCAGTTCGGTGTCGTCCTTGCGCAGACCCGCGCCTACACCGCGACCGAATACCGGGTCGTACGGCACGGTACCGAGGTTGTCCAGACCACTGGCGTCCGGGGATTTGACGAAGCTGGACACCGCAGTGCCGTCAGCCATCATCAGGTCGATGCGGCCGGCAATGAGGTCGGCGTTGGCCGAATCCTGAGTGTCGTAATAACGCAGGTCAGCGATGTTTTCGTAGTATTTCTTGAGGAAGTTGGCGCTGACCGTGGAAATCTGCACGCCGATTGTCTTGCCCTTGAGCCCGGCCGGGGAAATGTCCACTTTGGTGCCTTTGGGACCGGCAATTGCTACCGGCGTATCGTAATAAGCCTTGCTGAAGGCGATCTGCTTTTCACGCTCTTCGGTGATCGACATCGAAGAGAAGATCACGTCGATCTTCTTCGCCAGCAGCGATGGAATGATCCCGTCCCACGCCACTTCCTTGATCTCACATTGCGCCTTTATTTCTTCGCACAGCTTGTGAATCAGGTCGACCTCGAACCCGGACCATTGCCCATTGGCCTGTTTCAGGGTGAACGGTGGATAGGGTTCCGCCGCGACCGCAAACACAATGGGTTTTGCCTGAGCCAGGCCGGTGCCTGCCACAAGCATGAACACTGCACTGCCCAACCAGTTTGCCAAACGTTTTTGTCCCATGATGTTGCCCCGTCTTTTTATTGTGTGTTGGAGTTAGCGAGTTTGATGTGCGTTAACGAATTGACGACAACGTTCACTGCGTGGATCTACAAACACTTCATCCGGCGAACCGGTTTCCTCAATCAGCCCTTGATGGAGAAAGGCCACTTTGGAAGAGACATCGCGGGCGAAGGCCATTTCATGGGTCACAAGGATCATGGTCCGGCCTTCTTCGGCGAGTGAGCGGATCACCTTCAGCACTTCCCCGACCAGCTCCGGGTCCAGCGCCGAGGTGGGTTCATCGAACAGCATGACCTTGGGCCGCATGGCCAAGGCGCGGGCGATGGCCACCCGCTGTTGCTGTCCACCGGACAAAAAGGCCGGGTATTCATTACGTTTGGCCGACAACCCGACCCGCTCAAGCAGCGCTTCAGCGCGCTCGATGGATTCGGCCCGGCTTTCGCGCAGCACCTGAATCGGCGCTTCGATGAGGTTTTCCAACACCGTACGATGGGGCCACAGGTTGAAATTCTGGAAGACCATGCCGAGGGTGGAGCGGATGCGCACCAGTTGTTTCGCGTCGGCAACCAGCGGGCTGCCGGGCCGCTCGTAATTGAGTTTGATGCTTTCGCCGTCGACATGAATGCTGCCCTGGTCCGGCACTTCGAGCATGTTGATGCAGCGCAGCAGTGTGCTTTTGCCTGAGCCACTGGCGCCGATCAGGGAGATCACCTCACCCTCGTGAGCGGTCAGGGAAATGCCCTTGAGCACCTCGATATTGCCGAAGCGTTTATGCAGCGTGTCGACCTCGATCATTTTCTTCGCCGCTGCGGGCGCGGGCGGTGTTACAGCCGCAGCGACGGCGATTCTGACTCGTGTCGGCACTTCGGCTTGCAGAGCCCGGACGAATGCGGTGATTCGTTCACAAGCCAGCAACAGCCGCTCCTCACCCAAGGTGAACGACAGCCGAACGAAGCCCTCGGCGGGCTTACCGAACGCCGCCGCGTCGAGCACCGACACGCCGGCTTCACGAAACAGACGCCAGGCGAAATCCAGTGAGCCAAGCCCGGTATCGCGCACATCCACCAAGACGAACATCCCGGCTTGCGGCTTTAGCACGCAAATGCCCGGGCAATTACTCAGCCCTTCGACCACCAGATCGCGCCGCCGACGATAGGTCTCGCGCATGCCCTGGGTGACCTCGTCATGGGCCAATATCGCGGTCAGCGCCGCCTCCATGACAAAACCGGGCAAACCGTAAAGCATGCTCAACACCAGGGTTTCGGCGTGGGCAATCATGGTCGGTTCGGCAATGATCCAGCCGATGCGCCAGCCGGTCATGGCGTGGGATTTGGACAGGCTGCCGATCACTATGCAGCGCGAAGCCATGCCCGGTAACGCGGCGAGACTGAGGTATTCGCCATCGAACACCAGGCTTTCATAGACTTCATCCACCACCACCCACAGGTCATGGGCAATCGCCAGATCGGCGATACCCTGCAGCTCTTCACGACTGAGCACAACGCCGGTAGGGTTATTCGGATTGGAGAAAAAAATCGCCCGGGTTCGAGGAGTAATGGCCTTTGCCAACAGCGCGGCGTCGAGGCGGAAACCCGAGTCTGCGGAGCACGGCACCCGCACCAGGGTCGCGCCGCTGGCCTTGAGCGTCGCCTCGTAGGTGACGTACATCGGATCGAGTACGACAACCTCATCGCCGGCCTGCAACAGACACATAGACGTCACGTACAAGGCGTTCTGCGCACCGGCCACGGTGATGACGTTTTCTGCCTGCAGGGGACGACCGAGAGATTGGCTGTAACGGGTGGCTATAGCGTCGCGCAAGGCCGGGCGGCCAGCGATTTCGGTGTAATGGGTGTCACCCTTGCGCAAGGCCTCTACCGCAGAATCGGTAATGAACTGCGGGGTGGAGAAATCCGGATCAGCCGACGCTGAGGATAATCACGTCTTCGCCCCTGCGCTGAGCATCGAAAGCCTCGTGATGGATGTCCCAGGCAGCGACACCCTGCCCTGAAATTCGCTCAACAAAGGGTGAAAACCGCATGCCAGAGCCTCTCGTTCAGATAGAAAAAGCGCAAGCCCGCATGTAACCAGCCGGGGGGTGCAGCCAACATAAATGAAACTGAACACTCGTTCAACGTGAATTTTCAACGAGCGTTGAACGGTGCTCAAACAACCGTGATTTGAGGGAGTTCATAGCCCGGAAAAAGGTTTCAAACTCGAACGCACCGCTCACCTACCCGATCGGGTTATGGCGCGATTGCAGCCGCTGCGTGAGAGTGGTTCCTGCAGCTCGACCCGGGCGCAAGAATAATTACAAGGTGGGACTGATATGCGCAAAATCTTCGCAGCAGTACTCAGCGCGGCGTTCGCCGCTTTGCCGGTGGCAAGCCATGGCGCGGATGCGCCCAGCAACACGCTGCGGCTGTACAACTGGGCGGATTACATTGGAGAGAACACCATCGCCAACTTCGAAAAGGCCACCGGCATCAAGGTGACCTACGACACCTTCGACTCTTACGAAACCGTCCAGGGCAAGCTGTTGCCAGGCCGCTCCGGCTACGATCTGGTTGTGATGAACGCCGCCCTGGTACCGCTGCTGATCAAGGCCAAAGTATTCCAGCCACTGGACAAGACGCTACTGCCCAGCTGGAAGAATCTTGACCCGCATGTACTCAAAAGCCTGGAAACCTACGACCCCGGCGTGACCTATTCGGCGCCTTATACCTGGGGCAGCAACGGCGTGACCTACAACGTCAGCAAGATCAAGGAGCGCATGCCGGACGCCCCCATCGGTTCGCTGGCGATGATCTTCGACCCCAAAGTCGTTTCGCATTTCGCAGACTGTGGCGTGACCTTGACCGATTCACCGACCGACATTATCCCGTTGGCACTGACGTACCTGGGCCGCGATCCCAATAGTGTCGAGCCGAAAGACCTCAAAGCCGCACAAGATGTGCTGATGGCGGTGCGTCCGTATATTCGCAAATTCGACTCGACCGGTTATCTCAACGGACTGGCCAACGGAGACCTGTGCCTGTCCGCCACCTGGTCCGGCGACTACGCCACCGCCCAGGCACGTGCCCAGGAAGCCGGAGCGAAAATCAAGCTCGACTACTTCATTCCCAAGGAAGGTTCGCTGATCTGGTTCGATGACTTCTACATCCCGGTCGATGCACCTAACGTGGCCAATGCCCACAAGTTCATCGAGTACATGCTGCAGCCGCAGGTGATCGCCGAGGTCAGCGACTACATTCGCTATGCCAACAGCAACAAGGCAGCGACGGCGTTGCTGACTGCGGACATTCGCGACAACCCGGCGATCTACCCGGACCAGGAAACGCTCAACCGCCTGTTCACCCAGAAGACTCAATCGCAGGCAAGCGTTCGCCTGATCACTCGTACCTGGAACATGGTGAAGACCGGTAAATAACACCGATCCCTGCCCCTAATGCCTCGTGTAGGAGCCGAGCTTGCTCGCGATGGGCGTTAACGATGACACGTGTTTGCTGGATAAACGCGTCGCCCTCAGATCCATCGCGAGCAATCGAGCGTCGACCGGCTGCTCCTACACTGGCATTGGGGGTCAGGGACCCGATGGATTTCCACCCCCACAGTTATTCCGAAGGTGAAGTTATGCCAACTCAATCTCCAGCGTTCTTCGCGCAATTTGATCAGGAAAAACTGGTCGCCGCCGACAAGGCGCATTACATGCACGGTTTCCACATGTTCGACGAGCATCGTGAGCAAGGCTCGTTGAACATTGCCGCAGGCGATGGCGCCTATATCTACGACACCGCCGGCAATCGCTACCTCGACGCAGTCGGCGGCATGTGGTGCACCAATATTGGCCTGGGTCGTGAGGAAATGGCCGAGGCCATCGCCAACCAGGTGCGCCAACTGGCCTACTCCAACCCGTTCTGTGACATGGCTAACGTCACCGCCATCCAGCTCTGCGAGAAGCTCGCCAGCCTGGCACCCGGCGACCTCGATCATGTGTTCCTCACCACCGGTGGCTCGACTGCCGTGGACACCGCCTACCGGTTAGTCCAGTTCTATCAGAACAGCCGTGGCAAGCACCAAAAGAAGCACATCATCTCGCGGTTCAACGCCTATCACGGCTCGACCTTCCTGACCATGTCGATCGGCAACAAGGCCGCCGACCGCGCGCCTGAATTCGACTTCATGAGCGACCTGTTCCACCACATCTCCTGCCCCAACTATTACCGGGCCCCGAAAGGCATGAGCGAAGCGGACTTCCTCGATTTTCTGGTCAACGAATTCGAAGACAAGATCCTCACCATCGGTGCCGGCAACGTCGCAGCGTTCTTCGCCGAACCCGTCATGGGCTCGGGCGGCGTGATCATCCCGCCAGAGGGTTATCACAAGCGTATGTGGGAAGTCTGCCAGCGCTACGACATGCTCTATGTCGCCGACGAAGTGGTGACCTCGTTCGGGCGGCTGGGCAAGTTCTTTGCTTCAGAAGAGGTGTTCGGTATGCAACCGGACATCATCACCACTGCCAAGGGACTGACCTCGGGCTACCTGCCACTCGGCGCCTGCATCTTCTCCGAGCGTATCTGGCAGGTGATCGGTGAACCCGGCAAAGGCCGCTGCTTCACCCATGGTTTCACTTACAGTGGGCATCCGGTGAGCTGTATTGCGGCGCTGAAGAACATTGAAATTATCGAGCGCGAAAATCTGCTGGCCCACGTAGAAGATGTCGGCAGCTACATGGAGGAACGGCTGAAAACCCTCGCCGAGCTGCCACTGGTGGGTAACGTGCGCTGCAAACGACTGATGGCCTGTATCGAGTTCGTCGCCGATAAACAGACCAAGGCGTTGTTCCCGGACGCGCTGAACATCGGTGAGAAAATTCACCTGAGGGCGCAAGCGAAAGGTTTGATGGTGCGCCCCATCGGGCACCTGAACGTGATGTCGCCGCCTTTGATTATCACCCACGCACAGGTTGATGAGGTGGTCGAGATCCTGCACGAATGCATCCTCGAAACCGCCGATGAACTCAAACGCAGCGGTCAATATCAAGGCCTATGAACACCGCGCAGTACAGGGGTGAAAAAAGGTTTCTCGGCGTTTTGCCTGCAACGTGCCCGGCGGGTAGACTGCCGGGCATGACCGACACCCTAAGCGAACTGTCTACCGTGCTCCCACTCCAGGCTTTGCAGGCCTGGCATGGGGGGTTGGCGATGGCCTTCATGGCGATAGACGACACCACTTTCCTCGAACATCTGGCGGCTGCACTCAACGGCTTGACGCCCATCGAGTCGATGATGATCAGCCTTGAACGCAAAGGCCTGCCGCCGCAACTGCTGCACCAGCGGGGCATCCCGGGCGATCACCGCGACGACATCATCAACCGCTATTTCTCCCGTGGTTACCTGCTTGATCCGTTCTGTCTGGCCGTGGAAAACGGCCTTGCCGAAGGCTTCTACCACCTCTCGGAAATCGCTCCAGATGACTTTTTCAGCAGTGAGTACTACAAGACTTACTACCTCAAGAGCGGCGCCGTGGAAGACTGCTACTACATCGTCGACCTGGACCCGCAAAGCAAGATTTCGCTGTCCATGTTCCAGGGCCTGAGCACTGCACCCTACAGTGCGCAACAACTGACACTGATGCGCGCCGTAGAACCGATCGTTCGCGAACTGCTCCGTCGTTTCGGCACCACCGGAGGCCTGCAGCACCTGTTCGCGGAGGTTGACCGGGACACGCAGCCGCCTACCCCGCAGACCAGCCTCAACCAGCAGATCGAAGCCGCCTTCATGAATTTTGGCAGCCCCTTGCTGACCGTGCGCGAACGCGAGAACGCTCACCTGATCCTGCGTGGCCACTCGGTAAAATCTACTGCACGGGTACTCAATATCTCTCCGGAAACCGTGCGCATGCACCGCAAAAATCTCTACACCAAGTTGGAAATCAGCTCGCAGGCAGAGTTGTTTTCGCTGTTCATCGACTGGCTGACGCAGAACCGAGACGCCAGAGTAGCCTGACGCCGAATCGGAAAATGTGGCTCAGTAACCCGCGCAAATGCCACCCTCTTCCACCAGCGCTACCGCTATGGCATGAACATCATCCGTTGTGTCTCCAGCCATCAGATCAGCTTTAGTATCGCTTCGGCTGTGGCCTCGGACGACCCAGGGTTTTGCCCTGTAACCAGCAGGCCATCCGTCACGACGTAACTTTCCCAGTCTGCGGTTTTCGAGTAGATACCGCCGTTGGATTGCAGCATGTCCTCCACCAGAAACGGCACCACGTCAGTCAATTGAACCGCCGCTTCTTCAGAGTTACTGAAGCCGGTAACCTTCTTGCCGTTCACCAGAAACCGGCCGTCGGCTCGTTTGGTGTGCCGAAATACGCCAGGAGCATGGCAAACCGCAGCAATCGGTTTGGACGCAGCAGCGAATGCCTCGATGAGGGCGATCGAGTCGCGGTCTTCCGCCAAATCCCACAGTGGACCATGGCCGCCGGGGTAGAACACAGCATCGTAATTGTCGGCTTTTAGCCCTTTGAGGATTGCCGTGTTTGCCAAAGCAGCCTGGGCCTCAGGGTCCTTACGGAAGCGCTCGGTGGCAGCAGTCTGAGCACCTGGCTCATCACTTTTTGGGTCCAGCGGCGGTTGGCCGCCCTTGGGTGAGGCCAGTGATACCTCGACCCCGGCATCCTTGAACACGTAATAAGGAGATGCAAACTCTTCCAGCCAGAAACCGGTTTTTGCGCCGGTGTCACCGAGTTGGTCGTGGGAGGTCAATACCATCAGAACTTTCATCGTGTACTCCTGTTCGCGGGTTAATCAGGGCCGCCAAATGGCGGATGCCGTTCTCAATGTAGCTGGCAATGTGCTCAGTGACTGACAGATTACCTTGCGCGTGTTCGGTCCAATTGACGAGCGACAATATCGATATACGACTCGTCATTCGTGCGGTACAAAATAAATTAGCCAGTAGACCCATGAATGTCAGGTAACGACTCAAAACAGGAGACGTACCATGATCACGAAGAAAGCAAGCGCCCTGCTGCTGGTGGGGCTGCTTTCAGCTATCTCTATTTCATCGCATGCGGCAGCAGATGGATCCGCTCCCAGTGACGGCATCCGCACAAAATCAGCGGTAGCCAGTGGATCCGTTATGCCTCCAGGAGCCTACTCCAGCGGCCCTGTCGGTGGAAATGGTTCAAACTCCAGTGGCAGCAACGCTGTCTCGGGTTCATCCAACAGAGGGAACAGCTCTGGAGCCTTCAGGAGCGGTGTTGACTCAATGAGAAATGGTACGGGCACTTCCAGCGGACCTGGCACGGGCGGTGGTACGGGCGGCGCGGGTGGCGGGACAGGTAGAGCTGGAGGTGGAATTGGTGGCTAACAAGGGCAATAAAGATCGCCAAGGCAACAGCCGTTTAGCGCCGACGTCTTTGTGCCTGCTGTTTAAGGTCAGGCTTCGGGATTATCCAGTCTGTTGGCAATCGCCCCTGAAGCCGCATGTGGATACGCAGCGTCCGCTAACGCCTTAAGCTCTAGCCAGCCCGGCGTGTTGCTCACGTCAGTATTGAAGTAACTCATACCCAGTTTGCAACGCTTTGGTTTTCCGTTCGTCGCTCATCGCTCATCCTCACCACTTCCGAATCGCCGGTCACCTTGGCCAGGGCTTCGAGTAGCTCTTGCGTGTGATTGATAGATACCCGTATCTCGTCAAACGCGTGAGCCAACGCCTGCTCGCTATCCGGCGCCGGTCCACCGTTCAGGGCTACGTGGATGCTCAGCTCATCGTGTTTGAACTGGCAAACATTGGCCCGCAACGCCATCAGACGAAGCGATATTTGTGAAAGGTGGTACCTGCGTCGTTGGACCATGATGGCACTCCTGGCGAAAGTCTCTATTAGTTGAGAGTTACTTTTCCCCTGAGATGTTCAGCGTCGCGGACAAAAGGAGCGATTAAATGCTCTCTGCCGTTAGAAAATAAGATGAACCCCTTGCGCATCCCAAACCTCCAAACTTCATAGCGTCGCATTTCGGGCCGTCAAAGGCCCTGAAGGAACACAGCCTGCTCCATTCGGCGAGTGTCTGGGGTGTCGGATTACAGGTGTTGGTCACGATACTGGTTACGATGATTGTGCTTTGGACCAACGTGCTGCCGCCTGAATATCTGCGTGGGCCGATGGGTTAAGAGTGGTGATTTGAAGGGCGGCGAATACCCGGTGGGAATCGATCATGAGTTTCATTTTATGGGTCGCTGTCTTGGGCGCCGTATTGTTGACACTGGCGCTGACCTCTTCCTACCTTCGCTGGATGCCGGTGACGACCTCTGCTGTCTGCCTGTTGCTAGGTGTCGGCATTGGACCCTTGGGGCTTGGTTTGTTGCAACTGAATATCGACCAGGCCGCCAGTTGGATGGAGCATTTGACGGAAGTGGCGGTTCTATTTTCGCTATTCGTCAGCGGCCTGAAATTGCGCCTGCCACTCAGAAGCCGAACGTGGCGCGTGGCGTTCGGATTGGCAGGCCCTGTGATGGTGCTGAGTATTTCCGGCATCTGCCTGGTTCTGCATTTTCTCTTCGCAATGTCATGGGGCATCGCGCTGCTGATCGGCGCGATCCTCGCACCAACGGACCCGGTGCTGGCCGGACTGGTACAAGTCAACGACGCGCAGGATTACGACCGCGTGCGCTTCGGGCTGTCGGGCGAGTCGGGACTCAATGACGGCGTCGCCTTTCCGTTTGTGATCCTTGGTTTGTTGTTCCTGCAACAGGATGGTCGCAGTACCGCCTGGGTTGCAGATTGGGCCTTGTACAGTCTGCTCTGGGCCGTTCCTGTTGGTTTGCTCACCGGTTACTGCATGGGCCGAGGTATTGGCCGCATCACCCTGTCGATGCGAATCAAAAATGCCGACAGCACTCTTTCCCCCAATGACTATTTGACCCTGGCTTTGATCGCCCTGGCGTATGTGGCGGCCGAATCGATTCACGGTTACGGGTTTCTATCGGTATTCGCTGCGGGATTAGGCCTGCGACAGGCTGAAGTCAAATCCAGCGGCGGCTCGCAAACGCCTGCCGAACATCTGGCTCAACCGGTGGTCGGACATCTCAACGTCAAGCCGGATGAAGCGGTTCATGGCGATGTTGAGAACCTTGCGGACAGCCAGGTTGCAGCCGCGATCATGATGGGCGACATGCTCGATTTTGGCAGCTTGGTGGAGCGCGCCATGGAAGTGTTTCTGGTGACTTTGCTGGGCATTGTCCTGGCGGCGCACTGGGACTGGCGGGCGTTGGCCGCAGGGTTTGCGTTGTTCTGCGTGATTCGTCCGCTGAGTGTATTGCTCATACCCTGGGGCACACTGCTTGACCGGCACCAGCGTCTGTTGATTGGCTGGTTCGGCATTCGCGGCATCGGTAGCCTCTATTATCTCTTTTACGCAATGAATCACGGTCTCGAACATTCCCAGGCATCCCTGTCCACGGACCTGACGTTGTCCGTCATAGCGCTCAGCATATTGATTCATGGCATCAGCGCTCAGCCCATGCTGTCCCATTATGAACGACGGAAACGGGTTCGCCAGGCACGCAAAGCTTCCCCATAGATCAAGTTAGCTGACTTTTTGGGGTAACGAATCCGGCGTAAGTTATCAATGTATTAACGTCATTTATTTGAAATTTTCGAGTGATCGAGCAGTCACAAGATTAACGTGTGCGCCACTTCAAATAAGGGCTGCAGCGGTACAGAACCAGGGTTGGTTCCCCTGCGACTATGCCTATCAAAGGAACCCAGGACTGATTCGGGAAAACACCATGAAGGAATACTCAACTGTGGCAGCAAACAAAGCCTGCAGGGATTTAGCGTTTGAACGAAATCATCAGCTTTTCGAAGATGCCCAGACTCTCAGCAGGGCTGCGTACGATCTGCTGGATACAACGAGTCTGGATGTAGAGATTTTCATGCAGTATCAAATACTCCGTAAAAAGGCCGATCTGAAATCCCAGGAAGCCATTGAACATTTGAAGCTGCTCAACGATGAGTTCCCTCCAATGCCTTTGTCTAAAAATAACTCACAGGATTTGCGTGTTCAGCTCCAGAGCAGAGTTTGAGAGAACATCCACAACAAAGCCACGAAGCCCAATGCCAGTCAGTTAAGGAAATCTGTAGGAGCGAGCTTGCTCGCGATGGACCTGAGGGCGACGCGTTTATCCAGAAAACACGCGTTATCGTTAACGTCCATCGCGAGCAAGCTCGCTCCTACAAGGGTCAGCGTTCGCTTAACTGACTGGCATTAGCCACGAAGCCTCTCCTTTTTCGATGGCGCCCCTCAGATGCACTAACCCAGCATTTGACTCAACACCGCACGTAATTTGCCGGGCTTCACGGGTTTGTTCAGTAACGGGGCGCCCAGCTTTTGCAAGGAGCGCCTGCACTGATCACTGCGGTCAGCCGTGATGATGACGGCCGGGATAGGCTGAGCAAAATGTTCGCGCAGATGCCTGACCACATCACACCCGACGACCCCGTGATCCAGATGAAAGTCCGCCAGAATCAGTTCCGGTGCCAGCCCTTGCAACGCCTGCAGTGCGCTGACCTCGTCGGTTGCGGTCACCACCTCACAGCCCCACTGCCCGAGCAGCGCGCTCATGCTCTCAAGGATGCTCAATTCGTTGTCCAGCACCAGCAACCGTCGGCCCGGCAAGGGGTTGCCTGTGCCCGGCTGCGGCGCCACCTGACTGATCGGCAGCGGCACTTCGCGGGAGATCGGCACATCGATGCTGAACACCGAACCGCGTCCCGGCAATGAGTGAACCTGGACCCGATAGCCGAGGATTTTTGCGATGCGCTCGACGATAGCCAGACCCAGCCCTACGCCCTTACGGTCGCAGGCGCGGCCGACGTCCAGTTGGTTGAACTCCAGAAAGATTGAATCCAGCCGGTCGGCGGCAATACCACGCCCGGTGTCCCAGACCTCCAGACGCAGGGAATCCCCCCGCCGTCTGGCGCCCAGCAAAATGCTGCCCTGATCGGTGTAGCGGCAGGCGTTGCTGAGGAAGTTACGCATGATCCGCGTCATCAGCCGCAGGTCGGTGTGCACGGCAAAATCGCCCATGTGCACCCGCAGATTCAAACCGGCCGCCTCGGCGACCGACTGGAACTCCGAGACCAGCGGCGCGAGCAATTCATCGAGGCGGTAGAGCGCGATGTCCGGTTTGACCGCAGCCTGATCGAGTTTGGAAATATCCAACAGATCCGTGAGCAAGTCCTCGGCCCCTTCCAGCGCTTGATGGGTGCGTTCGACCAATACCTGTTCGACGTCTGGCAAGTTCCGCTCACGCAAGGTGGAGATCAGCAAACGCGCGGCGTTCAGTGGCTGCAGCAAGTCATGGCTGGCCGCGGCGAGGTATTTGTCCTTGCTGCGATTGGCGGCCTGGGCCGCGTCTCGGGCATCACGCAACGCCTGCTCGATCTGTTGGCGCTGGGCGATCTGCTGTTGCAGGTTGCGGTTGGCCTCCAGCAATTCATCGGTGCGGGCCGTGACCCGTTGCTCCAGTTCATCATTGAGCTGCTGCAAACGTTGCTGGGCCAGCTTGCGTTCGGTGATGTCGGTGACGAAGCCTTCCACCAGCCCATCCTGATCGGGCTTTAGCAGCAGGTTCATCACTACATCGAGACAACTGCCGTCCTTGCGTCGCAGCTGGGTTTCATAACCGAGCAGGCTGCGCTGGAGCTGCAATTTTTCGCCAATCGTTTGCAACTCAACAGCCCCGCCGACAAACAGATTGCCGGCCAGATCAGCGAGGGAAAACAACACTTCTTGAGGATCTTCATAGCCGAGCATCCGCGCCAGTGCCGGGTTGGCGGCGCGCATCCCTTCTTGCAGGCTGGCCTGGAAAATGCCATGTACCGCATGCTCGAACAGCCATTTGTAGCGGTTGCGCTCGGTCTCCAGATCATCGAGGCGCGCCGCCAACTCCGGATAATGGCTCTTGCGCGCCGAATGGCTGCCCAGTCCCAATAGCCCGGCCAGAGCACGCTGTTGTTCTTCAGAGGGCTTCGCCATAGACGACCTCGACGTCACGCTGGCTCGACTCGCGCGGGTTGGTGAGGATGCACGGGTCGTGCATGGCGTGCTGCGAGAGGAACGGAATATCGGCCATGCTGACGCCATGCAAACCGAGGGTTTCATGGAAGCCGATAGAGTGCTTGAGGGCGATCAAATGCTCAACCAGTCGGCCACAGATCTGCCGATGATTGAGGCCGCGACAGTCGATACCGAAGGTCTCGGCAATCACCTTGAAGCGATCCGGGGCCGAGTTGTAATTGAACGCCACCACGTGCTCGACCAGCACTGCGTTGCACAGCCCATGAGGCAGATCAAGAAACCCGCCCAGGCTGTGGGACATGGCATGCACCGCACCCAGAATCGCATTGGAGAACGCCAGCCCGGCCTGCATGCTGCCGAGCATGATTTTTTCCCGCAGCGCGATATCCGTTGGGTTGGCGATCATTTGCACCAGATTGCCGTTGATCAGGCGCATCGCTTCCAGCGCATGGGGATCGGTCAACGGCCCGTGGCCTGTGGAAACGAAGGCTTCAATGGCATGCACCAGAGCGTCGATCCCGGTACAGGCAGACAGGAACGGGTCCATGCTCAGGGTGGTTTCCGGGTCGATCAACGACACGTCCGGCACCACCGCTTTGCTGACGATGGAAAACTTCATCCGTTCCTGCTGATTGGAAATGATCACGAATTGCGAGACGTCGGCCGAGGTGCCGGCCGTGGTCGGGATCAAAATCAGCGGCGGGCTCGGCACCCGAATGGTGTCCACGCCCTCGAACTCAAGGATGCTGCGCCCGTGGGCGACAACGATGCCGATACCTTTGCCGCAGTCCATCGGGCTGCCGCCGCCGACGGCGACGATCACATCGCAGTGATTTTCCCGGTACATCTCGGCGCCGAGCATCACCTCCTCCACCCGGGGATTGGGCGAGACGGCGCTATAGAGGCAGTAATCAATACCCAGGGCCTGCAGACTGGCTTCGACATCGGCGACCCAACCGGCGGCAATCACCCCGGGATCACTGACCACCAGGACCTTGCGTGCACCGAAGGTTTTTGCGTAGTTGCCGACGTTATGCCGGCAACCAGCGCCAAAGATGATTTCAGGAGAAACGAATTTACGCAGCTGGCTGAGGTTTTGGCTCATTGGAAAGCCTTTTTATTGTTTTAGAGATGAAAGCCAGCCTAAAGCATCTTGTTACGAATGCAATGAGACCAATGGGTAGCCTGTCATGCCGCTTTCGCGGGCAAACCCCAATGCCGGTGTAGGAGCGAGCCCGCTCCCACAGGGATTACAGGTCGATATCCATCCCATCGAACGCCACTTCAATGCCGCGCCGTTCCAACAACGCCCGCTCGGACGACTCTTCGTCGAGGATCGGGTTGGTGTTGTTGATATGGATGAGAATCTTGCGCTGCTCGGGGAAACCCTCAAGCACTTCGATCATGCCGCCGGGACCGCTTTGCGGCAGATGACCCATTTCGCTGCCGAGCTTATCGCCCACTTCGCAGACACGCATTTCATCGTCGCGCCAGAGGGTGCCGTCCACCAACAGGCAGTCGGCGCGGTGCATCCAGTCGAGCAAATGGTCGTCAACCTGGCCGAGCCCCGGCGCATAGAACAGGCTGGCACCGTTGCGCAGGTCTTCGACGAACAACCCGATGTTGTCACCCGGCTGCGGGTTGCCGCGATGGGGTGAATACGGCGGTGCGCTGCTGCGTAACGCAATAGCCCGCAACCGCAGGTGGCTACAGGCCGGAATGCTGAACGGCTCATCGCTCAATCCGATGGGCTGCCACTTCAGCCCGCCGTTCCAGTGACTCAGCATATTGAACAATGGAAAACCGCTGCTCAGGTCCTGATGGACCCTCTCGGTACACCAGACCTGATGCGGGCAACCTTCGCGCAGGCTTAGCAAACCGGTGCAATGGTCGATCTGGCTGTCCAGCAGGATCACCCCGGCAATCGCCGTATCGCGCAACTGGCGGGCCGGTTGCAGCGGTGGGAATGACTCAAGCTGAGCGCGGATGTCCGGCGAAGCGTTGCACAGAATCCAGTCCACGCCGTTATCGCTCAGGGCAATCGAAGACTGTGTACGCCGTTGCGCCCGCACGCTGGCGTTACGTACGCCCGCGCAATTGCGGCAGTTGCAGTTCCATTGCGGGAAACCACCGCCGGCGGCGGAGCCAAGAATCCGGATGTGCATGGGGCAATGCTCCAGGGTGGAGGCCCCGGCCAATGCAAGGATTGGCCGGGAAGACAATCAACGGCTGGCGAAATACATGGTCACTTCGAAGCCAATACGCAGATCGGTAAACGCGGGTTTAGTCCACATGGGTCAAGCCTCTTCTTATGCCGGGCAATTCCGGTAGAAGCATTAATACACGGAGGTGTGGCGCGACCGAATGCTACTTTGGAAGGAGATTGCGGGGTGCGTTGGTAGGGGGTGTCGGCAGGGTGTCAGGCAAGCCCCATTCGCGGGCTTGCCTCCTGTAGGAGCAGCCGGTCGACGCTCGATTGCTCGCGATGAACCTGAGGACGACGCATTCATTCAGACAGCACGCGTTATCGTTAACGTCCATCGCGAGCGAGCTCGCTCCTACAGGGGTGTCTGCTAGATCAGAAGAACCCCAACGGGTTGATGTCATAGCTCACCAGCAGGTTTTTGGTCTGCTGGTAGTGGTCGAGCATCATTTTGTGGTTCTCGCGGCCGACGCCGGACTTTTTGTAGCCACCGAATGCGGCGTGGGCCGGGTACAGGTGGTAGCAGTTGGTCCAGACACGTCCGGCCTTGATCGCCCGGCCCATGCGGTAGGCGCGGTTGATGTCACGGGTCCAGAGACCGGCGCCAAGGCCGAATTCGCTGTCGTTGGCAATCGCCAGGGCTTCTGCTTCGTCCTTGAAGGTCGTCACACCAACCACCGGGCCGAAGATCTCTTCCTGGAACACGCGCATTTTGTTGTGGCCCTTGAGCAGGGTCGGCTGGATGTAATAGCCGCTGGACAAGTCGCCCTCAAGTCGCTCGGCAGCACCACCGGTGAGCAGTTCAGCGCCCTCCTCCTGAGCAATTTTCAGGTAGGACAGGATCTTGTCGTATTGCTGTTCGGACGCCTGGGCACCGACCATGGTTTCGGTGTCCAACGGGTTGCCGCGTTTGATCTTGACGATCTTCTTCATCACCTCGGCCATGAACGGCTCGTAGATCGACTCCTGCACCAGCGCTCGCGAGGGGCAGGTGCAGACTTCGCCCTGGTTGAAGAACGCCAGCACCAGACCTTCGGCGGCTTTCTCGATGAACTGCGGCTCGGCGTTCATGATGTCTTCGAAGAAGATGTTTGGCGACTTGCCGCCCAGCTCTACGGTACTCGGAATGATGTTCTCGGCGGCGCAATGCATGATGTGCGCGCCCACCGGTGTGGAGCCAGTAAAGGCGATCTTGGCGATGCGTTTGCTGGTGGCCAGGGCTTCACCGGCTTCGCGGCCGAAACCCTGGACGATGTTCAATACGCCGGCTGGCAGCAAATCAGCGATCAACTCGGCGAACACCATGATCGACAGCGGCGTCTGCTCGGCTGGCTTGAGCACCACACAGTTGCCGGCCGCCAGTGCCGGGGCGAGTTTCCAGGCGGCCATCAGCAGTGGGAAGTTCCACGGAATGATCTGCCCGACCACGCCCAGCGGTTCGTGGAAGTGGTAGGCGGCCGTCAGTTCGTTGATCTCGGCGGAGCCGCCTTCCTGCGCGCGGATGCAGCCAGCGAAATAACGGAAATGGTCAGCGGCCAGCGGCACGTCTGCGTTAAGGGTTTCACGTACGGCCTTGCCGTTGTCCCAGGTTTCGGTGACCGCCAGGATTTCCAGATTCTGTTCGATGCGGTCGGCGATTTTCAGCAGCACCAGTGAGCGGTCCTGGGCCGAAGTTTTACCCCAGGCATCGGCTGCGGCATGGGCGGCGTCCAGTGCCTTGTCGATATCGGCAGCGGTGGAACGAGGGAATTCGGCAATCACTTCACCCGTCACCGGAGAGGTGTTGGTGAAGTATTCGCCATTGATCGGTGCAACGAACTCACCGCCAATGAAGTTGCCGTAACGCGGTTTGAAAGACACGACGGCGCCTGGTGTTCCGGGTTGAGCGTAAATCATGGTGGGCCTCTGCTTGGGTCGATGCCTGTCGGGCAGACAGGCGATGATTAGGTAGTAGTTTTTGCACAAACTTATGTGGGAGCGGCGGTGCGGCGATCCGACTTGCTCGCGAAAGCGGTGTGGCAGGCAACACATTTGTTGAATGTGAGGCCCTCTTCGCGAGCAAGCCCGCTCCCACAGATCAATGCTTGGCCACTACCAGGTCTTTGGGCAATTTGAAGGTCCAGAGCATGCCGCCCTGGTTGAAGTCTTTGATGCGTTTGGCCACTTCGCCGCCCCACAGCGGTACGGCACCGCCCCAGCCAGAGAGCACCGAGACGTACTGTTCGCCGTCCATTTCCCAGGTGACGGGCGAGCCGAGCACACCGGAGCCGGTCTGGAATTCCCAGACTTTCTCGCCGGTCTTGGCGTTAAAGGCTTGCAGGAAACCTTCTGGTGTACCGGTGAAGACCAAATTGCCCTTGGTGGTCAGCACGCCGCCCCAGAGCGGCGCGTAGTTCTTGTGGCGCCAGACTTCCTTGCCGGTTTTCGGGTCGATGGCGCGCAGGACGCCGATGTAGTCTTCGTTCAACGGTTTGATGGTGAAACCGGCACCGAGGAACGCCGCGCCTTTCTTGTAGGCGATGCCTTCGTTCCAGATGTCCATGCCCCATTCATTGGACGGTACATAGAACAGACCGGTGTCCTTGTTATAGGCCATCGGCATCCAGTTCTTCGCCCCGAGGAAGGCTGGCGCGACGAACACCGAACTGCCCTTGGCTTCGGTGCCTGGTGCACCGGGGCGACTGGCCTCGTTGTAGATCGGACGACCCTCTTTATCCAGACCAGAGGCCCAGGTGATCTTGTCTACAAACGGAAAACCACGGATGAACTTGCCGTTGGTACGATCGAGCACGTAGAAGAAACCGTTACGGTCGGCGGTCGCTGCCGCTTTGATCTCTTTGCCGCCTTCGGTGTAGTTGAAGGACACCAGCTCGTTGACGCCGTCATAGTCCCAGCCGTCGTGAGGGGTGCTCTGGAAGTGCCATTTGATGGTGCCGTCGTCCGGGTTCAGGGCCAGACGCGACGAGGAGTAGAGGTTATCGCCAGGGCGCAGGTGCGAGTTCCAGGGGGCCGGGTTGCCGGTGCCGAACAGCAACAGGTTGGTTTCCGGGTCGTAGTAGCCACCCAGCCAAGGTGCAGCACCGCCGGTTTTCCAGAGATCGCCCGGCCAGGTCTTGCCCGCCTCACCGCCGGAAATACCGTTCTCGATGGCCTTGCCGTCCTTGTAGACGTAGCCCATGTGGCCTTCCACTGTCGGCCGGGTCCAGAGCAAATCGCCGTTTTTCGGGTCATAGGCCGAGATCTTGCCGACCACACCGAACTCACCGCCGGCAACCCCGGTAATCAGTTTGCCGTTGACCACCAGTGGCGCGGCACTGATGGAGTAGCCTTCTTTGTGGTCGGCGACTTGCTTGCTCCAGACCACCTTGCCGGTGTCCTTGTTCAGGGCCACGAGCTTGGCGTCGAGGGTGCCGAAAAACACCAGATCGCCATACAGTGCGACGCCGCGGTTGATCACGTCACAGCAAGGGCGGATGTCATCGGGCAGGCGTGCATCGTATTGCCAGAGCTTTTTGCCGGTGCGCGCATCCACCGCGAACACCCGCGAGTAAGAACCGGTCATGTACATCACGCCGTCCTTGATCATCGGCTGCGCTTGCTGGCCGCGTTGTTTCTCACCACCGAAGGAAAAGGCCCAGACCGGTCGCAACTCTTTCACATTGTTGACATTGAGGGTGTCCAACGGGCTGTAGCGCTGGCCCTGGACACCCAGGCCGTTGGTGACGATCTGCTCAGGGTTTTTCGGGTCCTGGAGAATGTCTTGATCGGTGACTGCGGCCAGGGCCGAGCCGGACAACAGCATGGCGCTGAGCAGCACGCTCAAGGCGAAGGGTTGGCGACGTGCGGATTGGGTCATGACGGCTACCTCTGCGGTTTTTGTTATACCCGGGAAATTATCCCGGTCTGGTGCAGATTCTTGGCCGCCGCCGCCCTGGCAACAATTACCCGCAGTGCTGAGTTTTCTAGTTCCTTGGTACAAGGAACCCAATGGAAGACCTGTAGGAGCGAGCTTGCTCGCGATGGACTCAAGGGCGGCGCGTTTATTCAGAAAACACGCGTTATCGTTAACGTCCATCGCGAGCAAGCTCGCTCCTACAGGGGTGCATTACCGAGAGTTGTCATCCACCCGCTTCATCTGCCCACGCTCATAGCGCGGATACAAATGGCTGACGCTGCGGATCAGTTCATAGCGGCTCAGGCTGATGCCGGCAAACCGTTCGGGAATCGGGCTGCGGATCATCTCGCCCATTTCGCTGCCGTTGGCTGCGCCGTCGCGCATCAATTGGTCGAGCCAGCCGAGGTAGTCGCGCATCTGCACGAAGGGTGCATGGTCGGTCGCGATCGGGCCGTGGCCGGGTACGATCATTTTCCACGGCAAGGCTTCAAGCTGATCGATATCCGCCTGCCACACCTCTAATCCCGGGCTATTGGGCGTGGTCAGGGCCCGCTCATAAAACACCAGATCGCCGGCAAACAGCACGCCGGTTTTCTCATCGAGGATTGCCAAATCGGCGCCGGTATGCCCGCGTAGCCCCAGCAGTCGCAACGAGTGACCACCGATGTTCAGGGTTCCGGGCGTTAGCTCCTGGGTCGGCAACACCACCTCGGTGCCACGCATCCAGTCACCCACCAGCCGATACATGTTCTCGGCCATGGCATCGCCTTGCTGACGCAGCAACTCGGTGGTGCCGGCCAAGGCACCGATCGGCACATCGCTGAACGCCTGATTGCCCAGCACGTGATCGGGATGATGGTGAGTCAACAAGACCTGAATCACCGGTTTGTCGGTGGTCGTAGCAATCGCTTTACGCAAAGCCTCGCCATAGCGCTTCGATGGACCCGTATCGATCACCACCACCCCACTTTCGGTGACAATGAACGCGGTATTGACGATATTGCCGCCATTGGCCTTGGCAAAATTATCGGTAGTGCCTTCCAGCAGCCAGGTGTCTTCGGCAATCTGCCGGGGTTTGAGTTGATAGTCGAAGTCCGCCAGGGCCTGCAGGCTCAGCGTAAGACAAAACAGCAGCATCCAGCGCATGACGCGCTCCTTCTTTTCAGGGAATGGCCGCATCGAATTCATTGCCGCTGTTATCGCGCAGCAGCAGACGGGTCTGCCCTGCCCCCTCGATGTCGAATGTCAGGTTCGGGTTTTCGCTGACGGCCGGGAACAGTTCAAGAGTGGCCAGCACCTTGCCGGCCTCGTCGCGCAACTCGGCATGGTTGAGGAAGAACTCAGGAATCCCGCTGACCATGCCGTTATCCATCGGGTGCGCCACCTGCACCCGCAAGCGACTGAACTCGCCGCGCGGATAACGCCCGCCTAGGACTTCGCCGATATGCTCTTCCCAGCCCGGTTGAGTGCGCACCACACTGGGTGCGGTGCAGCCACCGCCAGCGGCGTCGATCAGGGTCGAGCCGACATGCCAGAGCCCGTCCCGGGTCAGCACCGCCGCACGCAACGGCGTGGCTTGTTCGATACGGATGCGGATCGACAGCCAGGGCAGTACCCGCTCTCCTGGCTGGAAGTCGACGATCTTCGGCAACGGATTGAGCTCGGCCCAGGCGAGGATCTTCACCACCTCACCCTTGAACGCCCGAGCGTCGATTTCCAGCGGCACCTGCCGGGCATCCTCGGCGAACGGCGGCGCCAGCAACTTGACCCGGTCATCGAACACGAACGGCCCATCGTCAAGCATCTGCTTGTGATAGAAGGCCCACATCACCGAGGGCACCGGGTCCTTGCCCGGATCGACCTCGATGGCCTGCGCCGCCAGCGGCAACCAACAGGCCAAGAGATAACTCGCTCGCCAGTTCATCGCCCGCTCCTATTGATACATCTCCGGTACTTCATACCGCAGGCCGTACTCGGCGTAGATCGCCTTGAGCGTGCCATCGCGGATCAGTCCTTCCAGCGCCTCTTCCACGGCATAGGCCAGCTGCCGATTGCTTTCATGCACCGCCATGCCGATCTCCCACAGCTGTTTGCCCATGTTCGGGTAGGCATTTTCTGCCAGCGCCAGTTGCGGGTCCTTGGCCTGATGCACTTGCCAGTCGATCTCGCCGCGCATCGCCATCACTGCATCCACCTCACCGGCCTTCATCGCGGCAAAGGCTTGCGGCACGCTGGGGTAATGGTGGGTCTTGGCGCTGAGCATGCCGTTGAACACCGAAGTCAGGTAGAACGACGGCACACTGTCCACTTCGACGCCGATGGGGTGGTGTTCAAACACCGCGACGCTGCCCACCGAGTCCAGTCGGCGGCGGTCATAGGCAACCTGCCAGGACTCGTTCTGGTAAGGACCGAACATCACCACATGACCGTTCTCCAGCTCGCCGAGTTCATTGCGCTTTTGTGCGTAATCGCGGTCGTAAGGCACGCGCATCATCAGGTCGGCCAACTGCTGATTGCGCAGCTGATTGCCACGCCAGATGTAATCGCGCAGGTCGTCGTCGAGCTTCTCGCCGGCCGGCGCCCAGACCAGTTCCAGGCGCACTCCGAGGGCTTTGGCCAAGGCCTTCGCCAGTTCGACATCGACACCCTGTGGCTGGCCACCGTCTTCGAAACTGTAGGGCGCGAAATCCTTGTAGACCGCGACCTTCAGCTCGCCTGCTGCGATCATTTCATCGAAATTGCGAATCTGCGCCTGCACCGTCTGACAGCACAGCAGCAGAGCGGCGAACAACACAGCGAACAGGCGCATGGGTTACTCCTCGACGTGCACGCTATCCAGATAAGTGCGCACCGCCCACAAGGCTTCCTGACTCAAGTAGTCAGCCATTTTCGGCATGTAGACCCGACCGTCGCGTACGGCACCGTGACGCACGCGCTCCACGAACCACTCGTCTCCAGCATCGCCGACATCGAGCAGGCGCAGGTCCGGTGCGATACCGCCGGATTTGGCTTCCAGGCCATGGCAGGCCGCACAGTTCTGGTTATAGGCCGAGGAGCCGATTTCCAGTGCCCGGTCGTGTTCCGGGGAGGTGCGATAGGGGTTCACCGCAGCCCAGCCATCACCGTCAACCTTTATCCCGGCGTCCTTGATCGGTGTCAGACCTTTGGTTTCCACGGCTTGCGGCACTACGTTGCCATGGGCCAATACTGAGCCTGCGCTGATCAAACCGGCCAGCAGCCCGGCGGCTAGCATGGCGTTGCGTATTTTTGTCATTGTTATGCCCTCAAGATTGCACGCAAAACCTCTCTGCAGAGGTCATGCCCCCATCTTAAGAACAGCCCACTGTGAGCCGTATGCTGCTTTGGTGGCCGCCCTCTAGTCCCTTGGTAGTAAGGCTTGTGGCGAGGGCCTGAAGCATGTGTCGGTCGGGAAATATTCCCGGCGCTACTACCTTGGTACCAGCCCACCGATACTTTCTGCATATTTCCCTGCCCCCCTTCACTTCCTATGCTGGCGATATCTGAAGTGGAGTGCCCTATGCGCCAGCTTGTCAGTTACGCCTTGTTCTACCTGCTGGCGATTGCCTGCGCCGCGTTACTGGCAACCCAAAGCCAGGCGGCGGACGCTGGGTTGCAGATCCGCATTGGCTATCTGGGTTATCGGCCCGATCCTGGCCCGTTGCTGTCCAACATCATCCCCGAGCCCACCGACGCCGGGCTGCGCGGTGCCGAACTGGCGATCACCGACAGCAACAGCACCGGGCGTTTTCTCAACCAGAGCTACAGCCTGCTCGGCAGCAATGTCGACAGCCCCGAAGCCTTGCTCGATGCGGCCAAGGCCCAGCACGATCAAGGCCTGCGGCTGTTCGTGGTGAACGCACCGGTCGACAGCTTGCGCCAGCTCAGCGCCGCCCTGCCCGACAGCCTGCTGTTCAACGCTGGGAGTGCCGACGACAACCTGCGCAGCACCGATTGCCTGGCGAATGTGCTGCATAGCTTGCCGAGCCGGGCGATGCTCGCCGATGCCCTGGCGCAGTTTCTGGTAGTGCGCAAATGGCAGCGAGTGCTGCTGATCGTCGGCCCGACGCCGGACGATCAGGCCTATGCCAGCGCATTGCGCCGTGCGGCGAAACGTTTCGGGTTGAAAATCGTCGCGGAAAAACCCTGGTCTTTCGACAATGACCAGCGCCGCAGCGCCCAGGCCGACATGCCGCTGTTCACCCAGACGGCTGAGTACGACGTGGTGCTGGTGGCCGATGAGCGCGGTGACTTTGGCGAGTACGTGCCTTACCAAACCTGGTATCCGCGTCCAGTCGCCGGCACTCAGGGCCTGACGCCGACCGGTTGGCACAAGACCGTGGAAACCTACGGTGCTGCGCAATTGCAGAAACGCTTTGAAGCCATGGCCGGACGCTGGATGAACGACCGTGACTTTGCTGCCTGGATCGCCGTGCGCAGCGTCGCCAGTGCCGTGAGTAAATTGCGTGAGGCCGATGCCCAGGCGATTCGCCAACTCGCGCTCAGCGATCAACTGCCGCTGGATGGTTTCAAGGGTCGCAAGCTCAGCTATCGCCCGTGGAACGGCCAGTTACGCCAGCCGATTCCGATCGTTCAGCCGCGGGCACTGGTGAGCACTTCGCCACAAGACGGCTTTCTGCACCCCTTCAACGAAATGGACAGCCTGGGCTATGACAAGCCTGAGGTGACCTGCCGCTTCCCCTGATTCCCACAACGACAACAACAAGGAACCTGCCATGCGCCGCACCCTGCTTGCATCCGCTTTACTGCTCGCCACCGCGCCCGTGCTGGCGAGCACTGCCTGGGTCTCCAACGAAAAGGACAACAGCCTGAGCCTGATCGACATGCAGACCCTGCAAGTTACCGACACCCTGGCCGTCGGCCAGCGCCCACGCGGCTTGTTGCTGTCCCATGACAGCAAGCTGCTGTACATCTGCGCCAGCGACTCGGACCGGGTCCAGGTGATGGACGTTGCCACCCGCAAAATCATCAAGGAACTGCCCTCCGGCAAAGACCCCGAGCAGTTCGCCCTGCACCCCAATAACCGCTGGCTGTACGTGTCCAACGAGGACGATGCGCTGGTCACGGTGATCGACACCGAAACCTCCAAGGTGCTCGCTCAGGTAAACGTTGGCGTCGAGCCGGAAGGCATGGCGGTCAGCCCTGATGGCAAGTGGGCAGTGAACACCAGCGAAACCACCAACATGCTGCACTGGATCGACACCAGCACCCAAACCCTGGCCGACAGCACGCTGGTGGATCAGCGACCGCGCTTCGTCGAATTCAATCAGGATGGCTCGAAGCTCTGGGCCTCGGCCGAGATCGGCGGCACGGTGACGATTCTCGACGTGGCGACCCGGAAAATCCTCAAAACACTGAAATTCCAGATCAAGGGCGTGCACCCGGACAAGGTTCAACCGGTCGGCGTCAAACTCAGCGCTGACGGCAAATACGCTTTCGTCGCTCTCGGCCCGGCCAACCATATCGCGGTGATCGACGCCAAGACCTTTGAAATCCTCGACTACCTATTGGTGGGCCGCCGGGTCTGGCAGATGGCGTTCACCCCGGATCAAAGTCAGTTGCTGGCCACCAATGGCGTCAGCGGCGATGTGTCAGTGATCGATGTAAACAGCCTCAAGGTCATCAAGTCGGTCAAGGTCGGGCGTTATCCATGGGGCGTGGTGGTCACCCCATGAACGCCCTGAAAGTGAATGACCTGAGCTTCGCCTACGGCCCTCGTGAAGCGCTGCGTCACGTGACGTTCAGCCTGCTACCTGGGCGTTTCGCTGCGTTGCTGGGGCCGAACGGTGCCGGTAAATCGACCCTGATCGCCCTGCTGACGCGCCTGTATGACCTGCAATACGGTGACATCCAGGTCGGCGGTCATTCGTTGCGCAGCGCCCCGCGTCCGGCGTTGCGTCAATTGGGCGTGGTGTTTCAACAGAGCACACTGGACCTGGACCTGAGCGTCGAGCAGAACCTGCGCTACCACGCCGCGCTTCACGGGCTGTCCCGGCGTCAGACCACCGCGCGGGTCGAGGCTGAGCTGGCGCGCCAGGCACTCACCGAGCGGCGCCGTGAACGGGTCCGCGAACTCAATGGCGGCCATCGCCGTCGCGTGGAAATTGCCCGTGCGCTGCTGCATGAGCCACGGCTGTTACTGCTCGATGAAGCCAGCGTCGGCCTCGACCCCGCCAGCCGACTGGCACTTAACCAGCACATTCGCAGCTTGTGCCGGGACCACGGTATCAGCGTGCTCTGGACCACCCATCTGCTGGACGAGGTGCAGGCCAGTGATGATCTGCTGATTCTGCACCAGGGACGCCTGGTGGCCAGCGGTCAGGCTGATGCCTTGAGTCTCGAACACGGCGGCGACCTGACCTCGGCGTTCCAGCGCCTGACCACTCCAGGAGTAGCGGCTTGATGAACGCTTATTGGCAATGCTTCAGCGGTATCGTCCTGCGTGAATGGCTGCGGTTTATCTTGCAACGCACACGGTTTCTAAGTGCGTTGGTGCGACCCTTGCTGTGGCTGCTGGTGTTCGCCGCGGGTTTCCGGGCGGCACTGGGTATCGCCATCATCGAACCCTATGACACCTACATCCCGTACGAGGTCTACATCATCCCCGGGTTGGCCTGCATGATCCTGCTGTTCAACGGCATGCAGGGTTCGTTGTCGATGGTCTACGACCGGGAAATGGGCAGCATGCGGGTGTTGCTGACCAGCCCCCTGCCCCGGGCCTTTCTGTTGAGCAGCAAATTGCTGGCCACCTCATTGATCTCACTGCTGCAGGTCTATGCGTTTCTTGCTATCGCGTGGGTCTACGGGGTGCAACCGCCGGCCTTTGGGCTGATTGCTGCACTGCCGGCGTTGCTAATGGTGGCGTTGATGCTCAGTGCACTGGGGTTGTTGCTGTCCAATGCCATCCGCCAACTGGAGAACTTTGCCGGGGTGATGAATTTTGTGATCTTCCCGCTATTTTTCCTGTCATCGGCGCTGTACCCACTGTGGAAAATGCGCGAAGCCAGTGAGTGGCTGTATTGGCTCTGTGCCCTTAACCCGTTCACCCACGCGGTGGAGTTGGTGCGTTTTGCCCTGTACGAACGCTTCAACCTGATGGCGCTGGTAGTGTGCCTGGGATTGACGCTGCTGTTTTCGCTGCTGGCGGTGCTGACCTTCAATCCGCAGCACGCGGCGGTTCGGCGGGCGGGCTGATCCAAAACCTGTAGGAGCAGCCGGTCGACGCTCGATTGCTCGCGATGGACTCAAGGGCGGCGCGTTTATTCAGAAAACACGCGTTATCGTTAACGTCTATCGCGAGCAAGCTCGCTCCTACAGGGTCAGAGTCGCCCTCTCATCATCAAAATACGACTTTAGTACTGGTTTACCTGTCTATCGTCGCATTCACAAAGCATCACCACTGGCATGTAATGGGTTTATAACAAGAAGGACCTAACCCTATGCTGCGTGCCCCGCGCTACCTGCTCCATCCGCCCCTTGCAGTCTTGTCGCTGAGCCTGTTGCTGGGCGTCGCGCAGGCCGAAACATCGCTGTTTTCCCCTGAGGGCTATCGCACCAGCCTCTACCGTAGTCCGACCCCGGATCATGTGGACGGCGCGCGAATTATCGACACCGCGAACCTGCAAGCCCTGTTGGCGCAAATACCCAGGCCGGTGCTGATCGACGTGTATCGTCGGCAATGGCTTGAGGGGCGCTTCATCGAAGACCAACCCCACGCCAACCTCCCCGGCAGCCGCTGGCTGGCCAACACCGGTGACGGCGAGCTGAGCCCGCAATGGCAGGATTATTTCGTGCGCAACTTGCAAAAAGCTACGTCCGGGCGCGAGGATCAGCCATTGGTGTTTTACTGCCGCGCCGATTGCTGGTTGAGCTGGAACGCGGTAAAACGCGCCACCGCGATGGGCTATCACGCGGTGTATTGGTACCGCGATGGCCTGGATGCCTGGGAGGCGGCGCACTTGCCCCTGGAGCCGTCCCAGCCCGAACCGTTTCCCTGACTCACTAAACAGCGTGTCCCCGCCACACCATAATCAAAATAACGAGGTGAAAGGCCATGTACAAAATTCTGATTGCCGACGATCACCCACTGTTTCGTGAAGCCATTCATAACGTCATCAGCGACGGTTTTCCCGGCAGTGAAGTCATGGAAACCGCAGACCTGGACAGCGCCCTGGAGCTGACGCAACAGCACGATGATCTGGACCTGATCCTGCTCGACCTGAACATGCCCGGCATGCACGGTCTCAATGGCTTGATCAATCTGCGCAACGAGGCACCGACCATTCCGGTGGTGATTGTCTCCGCCGAACAGGACAAGCAGGTCGTGCTGCAAGCGATCACCTATGGTGCGGTGGGTTTCATCACCAAATCCTCACCGCGCGCGCAGATGACCGAGGCCATCCAGCAGATCCTCAACGGTAACGTCTACCTCCCCTCGGACATCATCCGCACACAAAAAGCCGGCACCCGGCGCAGCATGAATGACACGCCGAACTTCCCGCCGGAATTGCTCCAGGCCCTGACTCGCAAGCAGTTGCTGGTGCTGGAGCGGATGACTAAGGGCGAATCGAACAAACAGATCGCCTACACCCTGGAAATTGCCGAAACCACGGTAAAGGCCCACGTCTCTGCGATCCTGCGCAAACTCAACGTGCACAATCGGGTGCAGGCGATTCTTAGTGCCGGGGATATCGATTTTGCGGCGTATTTGCGGCGGTGACATTTCATTCAAAGGCCTGTGATAACCCTGTGCCTATGTAGGAGCGAGCTTGCTCGCGATGGACTCAAGGGCGGCGCGTTTATTCAGAAAACACGCGTTATCGTTAACGTCCATCGCGAGCAAGCTCGCTCCTACAGGTTACGCGGCGTGCCTTACGGCCGCCCCAACAAATGACTGATCGCCATCTTCAGCTTCATCGGCCGTACCGGTTTGTGCATCAAGGTATGGCCGAGCTCGCGCATTTGCAGTTTCAGTTCGTTGCTGTAGTTGGCGGTGATCATCAGGGCCGGCAAAGGTGACGCGCGCCGGGCGTTGATCAGCGCCACGGCATCGACGCCGTTTTTGCCGTTATCCAGGTGGTAGTCGGCGATCAGCAGTTCTGCCTCGGCGTGGTAATTGTCCACCTGACGTGCCAGGTCTTCTTCCGAGAGCGCCGTCACCACCTGGCAGCCCCAGCTTTCCAGCAGCGTACGCATGCCCGCGCAAATCGCTGCGTCATTGTCCAGTACCCAGATCCGCGCCCCGCGCAAGCGCTCCAGCATCGGCTCGCTCATCGGCAGCTGCGCCGCAACCTTCGGCGCACTGTTGGTCAGCGGCACCTCGATGGCAAACATCGAGCCCTTGCCCGGCCAGGAACGCACGGTGATCCGGTGCCCAAGGATTCCAGCGATTTTTTCGACGATTGCCAAACCCAATCCCAAGCCACGATCCTGATTCGGCCGCTGCACATCGCCGCGTTTGAACTCCTGGAAGATCTCTTCCAGTTTGTTTTCAGCGATGCCCATGCCGCTGTCCCAGACCTCGATGGATAACCGCTGGCGATGCCGACGACAACCCAGCACTACTCGGCCGCTGGTGGTGTAACGAATGGCGTTGCTCAACAGGTTGCGCAGAATCCGTGCGAGCAACTGGATGTCACTGCGCACCAACGCCGAACACGGCACACAGTGCAATTGCAGGCCTTCGCTGCGGGCGACCTGGGCATATTCGGTCGCCAGGTTTTCCAACAACTCGCTGAGGGCAAAAGGCGCAATATCGGCTTTGATCACCCCGGCGTCGAGCTTGGAAATATCCACCAAAGTACCCAGCAGGTTTTCCACGTCTTCCAGCGAATTACTGACGTTGCGCACCAGAATCGCATTGGCCACCGGTTCGCGGCGTTCGAGCAGTGCGCTGGTGAACAGCCGTGCGGCGTTGAGCGGTTGCAGCAGGTCGTGACTGACTGCGGCGAGAAACTTGGTCTTCGACAGGTTGGCCTGTTCCGCCTCAAGTTTTGCCTCACGCAAACGCGATTCGACGCGACTGCGCTCGTCAATTTCGCGCAGCAACTGATCGTTGAGAGTGGTCAATTCGGCAGTGCGTTCGCGAACCCGCACTTCAAGATTCTGATAAGCCTGATGCAACGCCTCGGCGGTGCGGCGGCGCTCGGTGATGTCGCGAATCAACACGAAAATTCCCACCACTTCGCCAGTGGCCAAACGGTTCGGCACGTAGGAGCGCAGCATGTAGCGCTCCTGATTATTGATGTTGGTTTCAGGAAACTCGAAGGTCACGCTCTCCCCGGCCAGCGCCCGCGCCACATAGGATTCCAGGCGCTGATAATGCTCTTCGCTGTGGACCTCGCGCAGGCTCTGGCCGAGCATCACGCCGCGTGGCCAGCAGTACCATTGTTCATAGACCTTGTTGGTGAATTCGTAGACCAGATCAGCATTCAGGTAGGCGATCAGCGCCGGCACATGGTCAGTGATCAGGCGAATCCAGCGCTCGCTCTCACTGAGCGCTTCGGCATGCTGGTAGCGCTCGGTGATGTCGGTAAACGTGTTGACGAAGCCGCCAGTCGGCAAGGGATGAGTGCGAATTTCCAGTACCCGCCCATCGAAGAGTCGCTGCTCACACTCATGAATGATCCGCCCGTTGGCATCGCGGCTGGCCGGGGTCAGCAGACTCAACTCGCTGTCGCCGATCACTTCGGCGAACAATCGATGGGCCGCCACCGGCGCCAGGCCGCTCAACTCGAGGAATCGACGATTCCATAACTCCAGCACGCCCTCGGCGTTCACCATCGCTACACCCTGGGACAGGTTGTCGACGGCGCGTTGCAGCAAATGGGATTTTTGCGCGACGGCCTGCTCGCGGCGCACGGTTTCGCTGAGTTTGACCTCGGTGATATCGGTGAAGAGGATCACCCGCCCGCCTTCCTGAGTCGGCCGCTCGCTGACCTGTAACCAGCGACCGTTCTGCAATCGGTAGAGCAAATGCTCATCGGCATGGCCGCGCGGCTCTTCGTTGAACAGACCGCTGCCGGCCATCAGCCTCTTGACCTCAGCCAGACGCATGCCGGCCATGATCCGTACCCGGCTGTTGCTCCAGAAAGCCTTGAAGCGACTATTGAACAGCACAATGCGTTGATCTTCATCGAACAGCACGAAGGCATCGGAAATGCTTTCAATCGCATCGATCAGGTGACGGTGGGCGGTTTCCGCCCGCAACCGAGCCTCGCTGAGCAAATGATTGCCGGCCTTGAGTTCGGCCATGGCCTGATTCAGCGCATCAGTGCGTTCGCGGACCTGTTCGGCCAGCACCACCGAATGCTGAAACGCCGAATACGGATCGTTGCCACGGGTGCCCCCGGACTCGATCCGTTCGATCAGCGCACCATTGATCCGCTGCAACTTGCGGTTTTCATACTGTAAGTGGGCGATCTGCTCATACAGCTCAGCGGCTGACGGGGGTCCGGTTTCGAGCAATGGCAACGCCGGTGAAGGTTTGGTTGATGTGCATGCCATTGAACTGTTCTCCGTAGGTGTTGAAGCCCATCACCCGCTGCTCGCGCAGGAAGGCGCCAATTTGCTCAAGGCTGCCGACGTCTTCGAGCTCCAGGCGCCTGAGGAAACAGTCACAACCGATCGTTAGCAGTAGCGTGCCGAGGCGCGCTTCAAGGCCTTCGAATAGCGTCTGCAAGTTCGGCAATAACGGCCCCGGAATCATCGCGGTGAGCACGATGCCGTTCTCCACCGCGCAATAGAAACTCAGGCTCAGGTCCGGGTGAACCTGCTGGATCGCCCTGACGTAGTACTGCTCGTTGATGCGCACCGCCAGCGGATGGGCAGCGAATACTCGATGATCGAGTTCAGCCACCGGTACGCCGATATGCCGGGCATATTCCTCGGCAGCGGGCTCGGCGTTGAGTTCGTAGACCCGGCGCGAGGTGCTGTCAGCCCGGGTGACCACCAGTTTCTCTTCGCGCGGCAGGATGTGATGGGTGGTGAACACTTCAAAATCCAGCCAAGTGTTGACCAGCACCACCACGGCTGCGCCGCTGTGGAACTCGCCGCCGAAATACACATGGGTGTGGGTCAGGTAATTGTCATCGCCGGCCGAGCCGCCGAAATGCGGGATATCGCCGAGTGCTGCACTCAGCGCCGCGAGGACCATTTCCTCGCGACTGGACAGGCCATCGAGCAAGGTCAGCGCGAAACTGTTGCCCTTGATCGGCGCCAGGGTGTTGCTGCGACAGTCGCCCACCAGGCGTTCGACCATTTGCTGGGCGTCGATCAGGCTGAAGTGCTCCATCTGATCGATCAGTTCGATGGCGATGGAAAAGTGCCGATGATCAAAACCCACTGCGGTGATGCAGCCGCGACCATAGCCATTGGGGGTGATTTCCCCGGCGCTGGTGCAGCCCACCAGGCGGATTCCGCCAAAACTCTGCTGCAAAGCCGGGCCCAGGACCTTTAAGTCGTACTCGGCGGAACAAAAGAACAGCACGAAGCCCAAGTGTGGATGAAGCAGTTGCCGCGCCAGGTCCTGGGCGGCGTCCTGAGCATCGGTGGCCTGGGACATTGCACTGACGACACCATCGGTCTGGCCTTGTTGCATATTCGCCTCCCGCAGGTGCGTTGTCTGAGGCATGAGTGTACGAAGCCAGCGGCGCGGGCCGTATGCTACTTGGGTAGCGGGTAGCCGGTTCCATGGGATGAAGTGCAGGTGGCTGCTGATAGAAAGGTATCGGTCAGTCAAGGAATCTGGCGCCGCACCTCCCCCGTAGCAGCTGCCGAGCCTGCGAGGCTGCGTTCGGCTGCGCAGCAGTCGTAAAATCAGGCGTTGCGGTATTCCAGACAAGCCGTGGAAGCAGGATTTACGACTGCTTCGCAGCCGATCGCAGCCTTCGGCAGCTGCTACAGGGGGAATGTGCGGAGCCAGAGATTCCTTATCAACACCGCGCCGCGATGCGCGCAGCGCGAGTAGATTCGGCCGGTTTACCAGGTCAACACTGCCCCTACCGCGAAGGTATCGGTGTTTTCATTCTGGGCATTGGTGTCGTGTCCCTTGATTTCAAACTGGTTGTACTCGGCCACCAGTTTGAGGTTGTCATTGACGTCATGGAACAGCGCAATCCCTCGGGTGTCGTAGTCCGCGCCGCTGCCGACCACGCCGTTACCGTCGTCTTTGGTCTTGCCGTAAGACAGCGCCAGACGGTTCTTGCCGAGTTTGTAGGAGCCCTGCAGCAGGTAACCGTCGCTGTCGACTTCACGCAACGTGGCTTTGCCGGCGTTGTTGGTGAAAAACGGATTGATGCCTTTGGCCTGGAAGCCCGAACCGGTCAGGGACAAACCGCCCATTTTCGCCTGCACGCCGTAACCGACGCCTTTGGAGGTGACCGACTTGACCGTTGAGTCGGTGTTGTCCGAGGTCTGGTAACTGCCGTTGACCCAGCTGTAGATCTTCGCCCCGCTGACGTCGAACTGGTAGGTGATCTCGCTCTCGGTCCGTGGGTTCTCCTGATAAGCTTTGCCCAGCGCGCTGCTGTCGTTGGTGTCTACCGGATCCATGATCCCCACCGCGACCCGCAACCCGTCCATGACCGGAGAGCGGTAGGTGATCTGCGAAGTGGGGAACGGGTACGGGTAACCAGTGCCGATGTTGCCGAACGACACCCCGCCGCCATCCACCAGCCCCAGGCTGTCACTGACCTGGCCGTAACCGGCCAGCATCTCGTCGAGCAAGATGTTGGAGCGAGCGAACAGGCCGAAGTCTTTACCGATCAGCACTTCACCCCACTCGGGGTTGGCGACGGTGCCGTAGAACTGGCGCACATCAATGGCGGTGTCGGTGCCGTTGGTTTGACTGTCGTTGATGGTCACCCAGAACGAGGCCCGTGCACCGAGTTTCAAGTCGTCGATTTGCTTGCCCATGTTGAAGCCCAGGTAGTTGGGCAAGAAACCCATCTTCACCCGCGCCTGGCTCCGATCGAATTGATCGCCGGGACGGTCGACTTTGCTGTTGACGTAAAAGGTGTTGATGTAGCCATCGGTGGAGAACGTGGTCTGATCCTTGTCGTACAGCATGATGTCGGCTTTGGCCATTGAACTCATGCCCAGGGTCGACAGGCCGGCAATTAAAGCTGGCAAGAAACAGTGCTGGAATTTCTTATTGTTGTGCATGGCGCGCTCCGCAAACGGGGGACGAGATGTCGGAGGCGATTATCAAAAGGCTGGGCACCCGCTCATATGCTGCCTTGGCGGCAATTGGCAGGTGCTTTGGATTGGCGGGAGCGACCCGCCAAGTTTGGTGTAAGACCGGGCGGCTATGAGGTGCGAAACTTAAGGCTTACGCGGGCTAGCCGATGGGATGATCGACTAGCGAAATGCAGCAGATCCCCTGTAGCAGCTGGCGAAGCCTGCGATCGGCTGCGCAGCAGTCGTAAAACCAGCAACTCATTCTTTCAGCACTGATGCGGTTTGCCGTATTACGACTGCTGCGCAGCCTGGCGGCAGCTGCTACAGAACCGCGGTGCTGCTGAATCAACCTGCCAGTTCACGCAACTTCCACAGCTCCGCCGCCGCTAGCGGAATACCTGCGCTGCGCGATTGTTCCCGCGCCTGATAACGTCGGTCACCCGGCAAACGCTCAAGCCCTACGGCATGCATCTGCCGCACCAGTTCTTCGCTGCGGCTGGCGAAGCTGTTACCGCCGGACTTGCTCGGGTCGATCAGGATGACCAACTGGCCAGTCCAGGGAGTTTGCGCACCGGGATGCTTCGACCAGTCGAATTCGAAAGAGAAATTGCCTCCGGTCAGCGCTGCTGCCAGCAGTTCAACCATCATCGACAAGGCCGAACCCTTGTGCCCGCCAAAAGGTAGCAAGGCGCCACCGGCGAGGATCGCTTTCGGGTCCTGCGTGGGCTGGCCATGACTGTCGACGCCCATGCCCGCTGGCAACTGCTCACCTTTGCGCGCGGCAATCTGCACATCGCCATGGGCAATGGCGCTGGTGGCCAGGTCGAAAACAATGGGCTCGCCGCCGGCACGGGGCGCGGCAAAGGCAATCGGGTTGGTGCCGAACAACGGCCGTTGCGCGCCATGGGGCACCACGCAGGTCATGCTGTTGACCACGCTCAAAGCCACCAGACCTTCATTGGCGAACGGCTCGACATCCGGCCATAACGCGGCGAAGTGATGCGAGTTGCGGATCGCCAGCACCGCGATGCCGGCGCTGCGTGCTTTCTCGATCAGCAGGTCGCGGGCAGCGGCCAATGCCGGTTGAGCGAAGCCGTTTGCAGCATCCACCCGAACGAAACCCGAGGCCACATCTTCGACAATCGGCCGGGCCTTACCATCGACCCAGCCGCTGGCCAGTGACGACAAGTAGCCGGGAATCCGGAACACCCCATGGCTATGGGAACCGTCACGCTGGGCCCTGGCGCAGTTGTCGGCCAACACCCGCGCGACCTGTGTGGAAGTACCGTGGCGCTCGAAAATCTGTTGCAGCATCTGGCTCAAATCAGAGAGGCAAAGGTGCTCGGTCTCGGGCATTACGGCAGTGGATTCGGACATTCTGAGGCTCCAGGAGAATTGTTATTGGGAGTGGGCAACAGCGGTCTGACTATCCAGTCATGCCAGTTATCTGTCAAATATTGACTTAATGACAGAAAACATTCACCTTCTCGCCAAGCGCTGAATAACAACAGGAAACAGCCTTGAGCCAGCCCATCAAACAACGTCTCGAAAGTAGCTTGTCGACCGCCGCCGCCTCGGGCCGGGCGATCGCCACTTACATGCTGGCCAACCTCTACGAGTTGCCGTTCCAGACCTCGGCCGATATCGCCGCCAAGCTTGGGGTCAGCGAATCCTCCGTCGGACGCTTCTGCCGCTCCCTCGGCTACAGCCATTTCAAAGACCTGAAAAACGACCTGAAAACCGATCTGGGCGAAGGCCCATGGCTGGTAGGTGAACGTTTGCAGGAGTTCCGCCAACAAGCCAGTCAGAGCCCGCAAGGTTTACCGCGCAGCTTCGAACTGGAAGTCGGCGCACTGGTGAAGGTCTACGAATACAGCCTGACCCCGGCCTGGCAAACCGTCAGCCAGCGCCTGGCCACTCGACGCAAAGTGTTTGTCGCCGGGTTCCAGACCGAGCGCGGCATCGCCGCCTCTATGGTGCATCTGCTGCAGTACCTGCGCGACGGTGTGCAGTTGGTGGACGGCGCTGCCGGGCATTACGCCGACGTGCTGCTCAGCAACCCTGAAGAGTGCGCGCTGGTGGTGTTCGAAGCCCGGCGTTATTCCCGCCATGCCCTGACCCTGTGCCACAAGGCCCGCGAAGCCGGGATTGCGGTCACCCTGGTCACCGACACCTTCTGCGACTGGGCTGAGCAAAACGCCGATGAAGTGTTCCGCGTGCCCACCGAGTTCAACCTGTTCTGGGAGTCCACCGCATCGATGCTGTCGCTGGTGCACCTGCTGGTCAACGAGGTGTGCAAGCAGTTGGGCCCCGAAGTCGAAAGACGTCTTGAAGCAACCGCCGCATTACATAACGAGTTCGTTGGATACACATCCTCACCAGGACCAAAACAATAATCGAGGTGTTAGATGAAAAACGTCATCCGCTTTGCAAGTGCATGTGCAATGGTCATCGCCGGTGTATCAGGCGCCCAGGCTGAAGTGCTGAAAATCGCCACCGAAGGCGCCTACCCGCCGTTCAACTACGTTGACTCGGACAACAAACTCCACGGCTTCGATGTCGACATCGCCAACGCCCTGTGCGAGCGGATGAAGGTCGAGTGCACTATCGTCGCTCAGGACTGGGAAGGCATCATTCCGGCGCTGATGGCGAAGAAATACGATGCAGTGGTCGCCTCAATGATTGCCACCGATGAGCGCAAAAAGAAAATCGCTTTCACCAATCACTACTACCGTACGCCGCTGTCGATCGCCGTGGCCAAGGACTCGAAAATCACCGACGCCCAGACCAATTTCAAAGGTCTGTCGGTCGGTGCTCAGTCGTCCTCGACCCAGGCCATCTACGCCGAAGAGCATTACGGCCCGGCCGGTGCCGACGTGAAGTTCTACCCGACGCTGGACGAAGCCAATAGCGACCTCACCGCGGGCCGGGTTGACGGGGTGATTGCCGACAAGTTCCCACTGCTGGCCTGGGCTGAAACCACTGGCAAGGACTGCTGCAAGGTCATCGGTGACGTCAGTGGCACCACCGCCGACGCCTCCATCGCCGTACGCCAGGATGACAATGTTCTGCGTGAACGGCTGAACAAGGCGCTGGATGAAATCGTCGCCGACGGCACCTACAAAAAGATCTCCAGCCGCTACTTCGCCTTCGATATCTATTGAACCCTCAGGTTCCGGGCCTCGGCCCTGGACCTTCTTCTTTCGCACCCCTGCCCCGCGCTCAGCTTGAGAGCGTCGGCGGCGTGCAGGCTTAATTTCGCGAGAGGGTTCGGGCATGTTCGAACATCTGTCACTGTTATCTTTCGCCAGCGGCGGCTGGGGTTCGGCGTTGTTAGCCGGTGCCCTGGTGACCATCGCCCTGGCCCTCAGCTGTGTGCCGATCGGCTTGCCGCTGGGTCTGGGCGTCGCACTGGCGGCGCGTTCCAAGCGGCGCTGGTTGCGGGTCTCGGCCACTGCCTTTTCAACCGTATTCCGAGGGTTGCCGGAGCTGCTGACACTGCTGATCATTTACTACGGTTGCCAGATCGCCGCGCAGAAGATTCTTGCTGCGATGGGCTACCAGACCGAAGTGACGATCAACACTTTCGTTGCTGCGATGATCGCGTTCAGCCTGGTGTTCGCTGCGTTTTCCAGCGAGATCTGGCTCGGCGCCTTCAAGACCGTGCCCAAGGGGCAGTTCGAAGCGGCTTCGGCATTGGGCCTGTCCAAAAGCACCACCTTCCGCAAAGTCGTGCTGCCGCAACTGGCGCGCATTGCTCTGCCGGGTTTGTCGAATAACTGGCTGTCATTGCTTAAAGACACGTCACTGGTCTCGACCATTTCCCTGGTCGATCTGATGCGTCAGACCAACCTGGCGGTCAGCGTGACCAAGGAGCCGATGTTCTTCTACGCCGTGGCCTGTTTTGGCTATTTGTTTTTCTCGGCACTGTCCGGTCGCTTGTTCCACTTTCTTGAGCAGTATTTCAGCCGCCATCAACGGAGTGCCCGCCCATGAGCTTCGATGATGTGCTGAACCTGTTTCTCAGCCCCGAACTGCTCGATCGCTACGGCTCGCGCTTTATCGACGGGTTGCTGGTGACCGGTAAACTGGTGGCAATTTCCTTCACCCTCGGGGCTCTGCTCGGTCTGCTGATTGCTCTGGGTCGGTTGTCGAACAACCGCTTCCTGCGCAGCTTTACCGGCGCCTATGTGTACTTCTTCCGTGGCTCACCGCTGCTGGCGCAGCTGTTCATGCTGTATTACGGCCTGGGCTCATTCAAAGGTTTCTGGCAGGACGTCGGCCTGTGGTGGTTCTTCCGCGATGCCTGGTTCTGCACCCTGCTGGCCTTCACCCTGAACACTGCGGCCTATCAGGCCGAAATCTTGCGCGGCAGCCTGCTGGCGGTCGCCCAGGGCCAGCGCGAAGCCTCGAAAGCCTTGAGCCTGTCGCGCTGGACCACCTTTCGCAAAGTCATCCTGCCGCAGTCGCTGCTGGTGGCCATCGGGCCGCTGGGCAACGAGCTGATCCTGATGATCAAGGCCAGCGCCATTGCCTCGCTGGTGACCATCTACGACCTGATGGGCGTGACCAAGCTGGCCTTTTCCCGCAGCTTTGACTTCCAGATCTATCTCTGGGCCGCGGTGCTGTACCTGCTGATCGTTGAAGTGGTGCGCCGCAGCCTGAAACTGATCGAAGGCCGTCTGGGCCGTCATTTGAACTAAACCGACTTTCCTGGGCTGCCACGGTGGCCCGCGTACCAAGGATTTACCCATGCATTGCGAAACCATCGTTCTTGGCGCCGGGATTGTCGGCGTCAGCACCGCGCTGCAGTTACAGGCACGCGGCCGCAAAGTAGTGCTGCTCGACCGCCAGCAACCGGGCAACGGCACCAGTCATGGCAACGCCGGGTTGATCGAGCGCGCGAGCGTGATCCCCTACGCGTTCCCGCGTCAGCTTTCGAAGCTGCTGCGTTACGGTCTCAACCAACAGTCGGATGTACGCTACAGCCTGCGCTACCTGCCCAAGGCTGGCCCATGGTTGCTGCAATACTGGCGCCACTCCGGCCCCAAAGGGCTGGCCGCTGCGACCCGTTCCATGCTGCCGTTGGTAGAGCGCTGCGTCATCGAACATGACCTGCTGGCGGAACCGGCGGGCATGACCGACCTGATTCAAGGTGGCGGCTGGATCGAAGCGTTCCGCGATCAAGCGGCCTTCGAAAAGGCCAAACAGGATGCCTTGGGCCTGAGTGAGTACGGGTTGAACTATGCAGTCCTCGACCAGCAGCAGATCCATCAACATGAACCCGGGCTGCATGCCGAGGTGATCGGTGGCCTGCACTGGCTCGACCCCAAAACCGTCAGCGATCCGGGTGGCCTGACCCGGGGTTACGCCGAGCTGTTCAAAAAACGCGGCGGCACCTTCGTCCTCGGCGACGCCCTGACCCTGCGCCAAAACAACGGTCAATGGCAGGTGCAAAGCGACCTCGGTCTGATCACCGGCAACGAAGCGGTTATCGCCCTCGGACCTCAGGCCAGAGGCATCTTCGACCCCTTGGGTTATCGCATTCCGCTGGCGATCAAACGCGGCTACCACATGCACTACGCGGCCAAACCCGGCACTCACATGCAGCACCCGATTCTCGATCCGGTGGGTGGCTACGTCCTGGCGCCAATGGTGGGCGGCATTCGTTTGACCACCGGGATCGAGTTCGCCGACAGCGATGACCCGATCAATGAAATCCAGCTGCGTCGCTGCGAAGAGCATGCCCGTCACTTTTACCCGCTGGGCGAACGCCTCGACGCCGAACCCTGGCTCGGTCGTCGGCCGTGCCTGCCGGACATGTGCCCGGTGATTGGTCCGGCCAGTCGCCATCCGGGGCTGTGGTTCAACTTCGGCCACGCTCACCACGGGCTGACCCTGGGCCCGGTCAGCGGTCGCCTGCTGGCTGAAATGATGACCGGCAGCATGCCGTTCACCGACCCGACGCCTTACAGCGCCGAGCGCTTCCACTGATCGCTGGAGACTTGAGCATGCAAACCAATACTGCCCTGCTGGAAACGCCGGCGATCATAGTCCCCGACACCCGTAAAGTGGTGGTCGATATCGCTGGGCTGAACAAGTTCTATGGCGCCTTCCATGTGCTGCACGACATCGACCTGAAAGTCCGCGAAGGCGAACGCATCGTGCTCTGCGGCCCCTCCGGCTCCGGAAAATCGACGCTGATTCGCTGCATCAACCGCCTGGAAATCGCCGAAAAAGGCACCATTCTGATTGACGACACCGATCTGTCGCAGAACACCCGAGAAGCCGCCAAAGTGCGTAGCGAAGTGGGCATGGTGTTCCAGCATTTCAATCTGTTCCCGCACATGAGCGTGCTCGACAACTGCACGTTGGCGCCCATCTCGGTACGCGGCCTGCCGCGCAAAAAAGCCGAAGAACTGGCCCGCAACTACCTCAACAAAGTCGGCATCGAAAACCAGGCTGACAAATACCCCAGCCAACTCTCCGGCGGCCAACAACAACGCGTGGCCATTGCCCGGGCGCTGTGCATGGAACCGAAAATCATGCTGTTCGACGAACCGACCTCAGCGCTGGACCCGGAAATGGTCAGCGAAGTCCTCGACGTCATGGTCAAACTCGCCGGCAGCGGCATGACCATGCTCTGCGTCACCCACGAAATGGGTTTCGCCCGGCAAGTGGCCGAACGGGTGCTGTTTCTGGATGGAGGGAAGATCATCGAGGATGCGCCGCCGAATGACTTCTTCGGCGCGCCGAAGAGCGCAAGGGCTAAAGCGTTTCTTGCGCAGATTGTGCATTGAGTGATGGGTTGCGATGTCAGCGCGAATTGCGACTGGCACCGCGACAAGCCAATATTGGTGGCTTACAGTCAGAGCCGCTTTCGCTTGTACTGAAAGCAATTTTCGAGCAAAAGCGGACACTCGCATACTTGGCATTGCATGATTCCAAGGACTTATAAATCGAGCATGGAGCCGAAATGATGCTGATAGACCATATTTTTATCCGGGCACGAACCGGAGCGCCTGAAGCTGACGCTTTAAGAAAATTTGGCCTCACAGAAGGATCAAGTAACAAGCATCCAGGGCAAGGCACAGAAAATCGGAGATTTTTCTTTCGCAATGCGTTTATAGAATTAATCTGGCTCGCAGACAGGGACGAAATTCAAAGCGCAGAAACGCAGCCAACGATGCTTTTCGAGAGATTGTCTGAGGAAATGGGGGAGACATCCCCTTTTGGGGTCTGTTTTAGACCGGGCATAAATGACCCTTTCAGGCCCTTCCCAAGCTGGAGTTACACACCGGCATATTTGCCTACCGGACTTAAAGTAGAGATTGGTCAGAATGTTCCGCTGTCGGAGCCTATGTGGTTTTTTCTTTCGAAAGGCGTACCTCCCGATGCCCTGCCTACCGAAAGACGGCAGCCTCTCGAACACCAGGCTGGAATCGTCGAAATAACTTCCATCGCATTGACAATGCCCAAGGCAGGGAAACTCTCGACTCCAGCTGTTGCTGCCAACAACAGCAGGCAGGTCAGCTTCCTCGAAGGCAACGAACATCTTCTTGAAGTAATTTTCGACCATGGAGCAAAGGGCCGGGTCCAGGATTTTCGTCCTGTGTTGCCATTGGTTTTCAGATATTGATGACTTGGCCGGACGCATACAACTAATGGGCAAAACGCGTCAACTCAATCATCAATCCCTCGTTCGCAACCTTCACTTACCAGGCTGAATGCGCAGAACGTACTAGAGTAAAGGCTAATTCCAATCGACACTGTGGGAGTTTGTCATGAAGGTCTTTGCTTCTCGTAAAGCGGCTCTGGGCATTTTCATCACGCTACTGCTCCCCATGGCAGGCGCGCAGGCACAACTTACCGACATGCTCAAGCAAGGAAGTTCCAGAGAGTCGAGCGACAGCCTGGGGGGCATCAGCGGTGCGCTGACGGGCCAGTCCGCGACCTCGAGCAGCACCGGCAATGTCGCCGGGGTACTGCAGTTCTGCATCAAGAACAACTACCTTGGCGGCAATGACGCGTCGTCGATCAAGAACTCGCTCATGGGCAAGCTCGGCGGCTCGTCCCCATCCGACAGCGGCTACACCAGCGGCGCCAAGGGGATCCTGAGCGGCAGCGACGGCAAACAGGTCGACCTGAGCGGCGATGGCCTGAAGGCTCAGGTGACCAAGAAAATATGCGAAAAAATTCTCGACCAAGGAAAGTCTATGTTGTAACCGGGCTTCAAGTATCCGGAGGAATAAACAACAATGCCACTCCGTTCAGGAGTGGCATTGTTGTTTACAACGTTCAGAATCAGAATACCGTCTTGTGCGTATTTCGCTCATCGTGACCGGTCATTTCGCTAACAACGTGACCGGTTCCTCCACCCGATCAGAGTGTGCTCGGCGAGACGATGATCTTCACGTTGTGCTCCTTGTTGTTGACCAGCTCCTCGAACCCCTGAGTGACGATCTGCTCCAGCTGAATGCGCCCGGTCACCAACGGGCTGATATCCAGTCGGCCGTCAGCGATGAAGGCGATCACGTCAGCAAACTCACCGTTGTAGGCCAAGGCCCCCATTACCTGCTTCTCGGTGGCCACCAGTTCGAAAAAGTTGAATTCGCTGGGTTCTTCGAAAATCCCCACCAGCACACATTTGCCTGCCTTGCGGATCAGGTCGATGGCCAGTTTGGCGGTGTGTTTATTGCCGATGCATTCGAAGCTGACATCGGCCCCCAACCCACCCGTCAAACGGCGAACTTCAGCCAGCGCATCGCATTGCTGGGGATCGAGCACATGACTGGCGCCGACCTCCAGGGCCTTGGCCTTGCGTGCGCTGGACATTTCCAGGGCGATCACCTGGGCGGCACCGGCCGCTTTGGCGCACATGATGGTGCACAGGCCGATGGTCCCGGCCCCGACCACCACGACATTCTGCCCCAACAGGCTGCCGGCTTTTTTCACCGCATGCATGCCGACTGCCAGCGGCTCGATGAGCGCCCCGGCTTCGGCGGGAAAGTTGGCCGGCAGTTTGTACAGCAGGTTAGCCGGGACGTTGACCAGTTCGGCGAAGGCACCGTTATTCATCAAGCCGGTGAAGGCCAGGTTCTCGCAAATGTTGTACAGCCCGTGGGTGCAGTAGTAGCAGGTGCCGCAATGCTGACAGGCGTCGGCGGCCACTTGCTCGCCGACCGTGAAGCCATTTACATCGGCACCGATGCCGACGATCTCGCCGCAGAACTCATGACCGAGGATGCATTGGCCCTTGATCCCGGTCATCGGATGCGGCACGTCCACCGGAATGAATACGGGACCGGCGACATATTCATGCAGGTCCGAGCCGCAGATGCCGCACCACTGCACGCGGATCTGCACCCAGCCAGCTGGCGGAGCGATGGGCAATGGCACGTTTTCCACGCGAATATCGTTGCGGCCATGCCAGACGGCGGCGCGCATGCTGCGGGTTGGATTGATTGAAAGACTCATGGATCGGTTCTCCTTGAAATCGCTCAGGCCCGACTGCACGGTGAATCATCAGTGGCGCAGCCGGGTACGCCGTCAGTGTTGTTGTACAAAGTCCTGGATCAGCCGGTTGACCTGCTCCGCCGCTTCCATTTGCACCATGTGCGCCTGCCCCGCAAGCAACTCGACCTGTGCCGCCAAGCCCTCGGTGTGAGCGGCTGGGATGATCGCGTCCTCGCTGCCCCAGATCAGCAGCACCGGTTGCCGGCCGTCTTGCACCACCGCACGCAGGTCGACCTGTTGTTGCCCACCCGCGAACAGCGTCGAGGCGAGTTTTCGCAACGCGCTGTCGACGCCTTCCAGCCGTTTGTACTTGAGCATGTCTTCGAGCATTTGGCGGTTCACCAGCTCGGGGTTCGAGAACAGTTGCACCAGTTGCGGCTTGAGTGCGTTACGGTTGGCGGCGTCGACGAAGCCTTGCAGGTAGTCGCCGTTGATTTCCTGGCCCAGCCCGGCGCTAGCAATCAGGGTCAGAGAGTGCACTCGTTTTGGGGCCAGCCGTGCGGTGTTCAAGCAGACCGCGCCGCCCATGGAATGCCCGACCAGATGCACCGCCTCGATGTCCAGATGGTTGAGTAAAGCCAGTACCACTTCACTCAATTCGTCGAGGTCACCGCGCTGCAAGGTCTTGCCGGACTCGCCATGACCCGGAAGATCAAGTGCGATCACCCGCCGCCCCGCTGCCAGCGCTTCGTGGTTGAACAACCAGTTGTTCAGGTCACCGCCAAAACCATGCACCAACAGCAGCGGCGTACCCCCTTCGCCACGCTCGAAATAACGGATGATGCGCCCGTCCAGTTCGATCTTTTGCGGCGCTGGCCCGCTGTCTTCATCACTGCTGGCTCCCGGCACGAAACTGGCCTGGAACTGCTCGACCACCGCGTCGATCTCTTCCTCGCTGGCGTCTCCCTCGACAATGATGCCGAGCAAGGCACCCACCGACAGGGTTTCGTCCTGACGCGCAATGGCGCGTCGCAACACCCCGGAAAACGGCGCCTCGACGCTGCTGGAGATCTTGTCGGTTTCCACATCGAGCACTTCATCGCCCTTGGCGATGGTCTCGCCCGGCTCCTTTAGCCAGGCGTCGACCCGGCCTTCGGTCATCGACAGCCCCCACTTGGGCATGGTCAGCGTGTGGATCTGGCTCATGGGCGCTTCCTCCACTCGATGAGCTTGAGCACCGCGGCTTCGATCTTCGCCGCGTCAGGGATGTACAGGTCTTCCAGGGCGTCGGAGAACGGCACCGGGGTGTGCGGCGCGGTAACCATTTCGATCGGTGCCTGCAAGGCTGAAAAGGCTTTTTGCACCACCAGCGCGGAAATGTCGGTGGCCATCGAACAGCGCGGGTTGGCTTCGTCGATCACCACCAGGCGACCGGTCTTTTCCACGCTTTCAAGGATGCTGTCCTCATCCAGCGGGCTGGTGGTGCGCAGATCGATTACCTCGCAGTCGATGCCGCGGCCCGCCAGGCTGCGGGCCGCGTCCATCGCCAGATTGACCGTGCGGCCGTAGGAAACCAGCGTGACGTCCTTGCCTTCACGGAGGAAATTGGCCTCGCCAAAAGGAATCGTATAAAGCTCCTCCGGCACCTCGCCTTGCATGCTGTAGAGCAACTTGTGCTCACAGAAAATCACCGGATCGTTGTCGCGGATGGCCTGGATCAGCAGGCCTTTGGCATCGTAAGGCGACGACGGGCAAACCACTTTCAGACCGGGGATATGGGTCCAGAGTGAAGTGAGCATTTGCGAGTGCTGAGCGGCCGCCCGCAGGCCGGCGCCGACCATGGTGCGGATGACCAGTGGCGTCGAGGCTTTGCCGCCGAACATATAGCGGAATTTCGCCGCTTGATTGAGGATCTGGTCCAGACAGCAGCCAGCGAAGTCGACGAACATCAGTTCACACACCGGGCGCACACCACAGGTCGCGGCACCAACGGCGGCACCGACATAACCCAGTTCGGACAAGGGCGTGTCCAGCACCCGTCCGGGAAATTGGTGATAGAGCCCTTTAGTGACCCCAAGCACACCACCCCAGGCGTCGTTTTCACCGGGTGCGCCGGCACCACCCGCCACATCCTCACCCATGATGAACACAGTAGGGTCGCGGCGCATTTCCTGGGCCAGGGCTTCGTTGATTGCTTGTTGATAGCTGATTTTTCTCGCCATGATGAGGGTCTCGATTCTTGTTATAGGGGCGTTCAGGGATAGGAGACGTAAACGTCGGTCAGCAGGTCGGCAGCCGTCGGTTTGGGGTCGGACTTGGCCTTGCGCACGGCGTTTTCGATCAGTTGCTCGACCTCGTCGTCGATCTGATCCAGTCGGCTGGCATCCACCAGCCCGGCCCGAGTGGTGCGCTCGCGGAACTGCATCAGGCAATCGTTATGCTCGCGAAAGTGCTTCACTTCGTCAGGGGCCCGATAGGTCTGGGCATCGCCCTCGAAGTGGCCGTAGTAGCGGGTCAGTTTGACCTCGATCAGCGACGGACCTTCGCCGGCCCGGGCGCGTTCGACGGCAGCACCGGCGGCTTCGTGGACGGCGAAGAAGTCGAAACCGTCTACCGTGACCCCAGGCATGCCGAATCCGGCAGCCCGATCGGCAATGTGATCGCAGGCAACCGACCAGTTGGACGCCGTGGCCTCGGCATAACCATTGTTCTCGGCTATGAACAGACACGGGAGGTTCCACACCGACGCCATGTTCATCGCTTCGAACACTGCACCTTCGTTGGAGCCGCCATCGCCGAAGAACACCACTGCCACGCTGTCGGTGCCCTTGAGTTTGGCCGCCAGTGCCGCACCAACCACCAGTGGCGCTCCGGCACCGACGATACCGTTGGCGCCGAGCATGCCTTTCTCGAAATCGGCAATGTGCATGGAGCCGCCCTTGCCTTGGCAGACGCCGGTTTTCTTGCCGTAGATTTCGGCCATCATCCCGTTCACATCGACACCTTTGGCGATGCAATGGCCATGACCACGGTGGTTGGAGGCGATGCAGTCATCATCGCCAAGGTGGGCCATGACCCCGGCAGCAGAGGCTTCTTCGCCCGCATAGAGGTGGACGAAACCGGGAATCTCGCCGGTGGCGAACTCCACATGCAGGCGTTCTTCAAAGGCGCGGATGGTGCGCATCACCGTGTAGGCATGCAGCAATTGATCAGCGGACAGGTGTGTCGACATTTTTATTCTCCAGGGTTGTCTCGGGACGAAAGGTTCACGGGGTGTTGCGGGTGTTCACGGCCAATGGACAGCAGCCGGTGTTGCGCCGCGTAAGCCAGTGCGGCGTTCACATCAATACTCAGCGGACCGCAGACATCGAGGGTGACAGTGGGACGGTCATGGACGTTGAACTCGATCTCGCGTTCGCCATCCAGGGCCAGGGTGCCGCTGGCCAGCGACAGGCAATGGGCGACGCCCGGCTCCAGGCTGCCGGCAGCGAGTACCCCGCAGCCTTGCAACAGCCCGGGCGCCAGCGGTACCAGCAACGCTTCGGGGGATTGCGGGTCCAGACGCATCCAGGCGCCGCCCGGAGCTTGTCGGGACACTGGAAACCACAAGCCACACAGCGCCGAAAGACCGATGGCCTGGGGCTCGGCGAAGGTCACGAAGACTTCAGCCAGATCTGCTGCACGACTGATCGCTCGCGCGCCGACAAACGGCAGTGACGACACCGCAACGTCCACCAGCGCCCATTCGCACAAACCCCGCGTCGGCTCGCGAACCAACAGGCGCTTGTTACGCCGCAGGGCAATCTCGGGAGGAATTCGGCCGCTGGCAAACAACCCGCCGGCCAGACCGGCGCTGGTGGCTTCGCGCAATTCGGGAAAGGCGTTATTGGTCCCGGTGGACAGGGTCAGTAACGGGATATCGCCGATCTCGGCGGCGACGGCCTTATGGGTACCGTCGCCGCCAAGCACGGCAATCAGCGACACGCCGTGTTCTGCCATTATTCGCGCAGCCTTGCGGGTGTCTTCGACGCTCTGGCGCAAGGTGATATCGAGGAACTCCAAGGCCGGCCAGTGACTGGCGCGGGCCTGTCGCCCCTGGCTGTTCTTCAGCACGGCAGCGGCGATACCGGTCATGTCGGTGGGCATCAGTACGTGCTCGACGCCAGTAGCGCCGAAGGCAGCGAGTAGACGCTGGATCACCGAAACCTTGTCGGTGCTGGAAAACAGCCCGGCATTGGCGGTCAACCGTCTCAGGTCACGACCCGACGCCGGATTGGCGATGATCCCCACCGTCAATGGCGAACGGCTCATGGCGCAACCCGGATAATTGCGCAGTCGGAAACGGATGGGCAGTGGGTCATAAAGGCAGCTCTCGTTATTTTTATCGTTGCCAGGGCTAGAGCAAGGCCGATGCCAGATGCCTGAAAATCGCTGGTAACGCCCGAGCCAGAGAGGCTGAGACTGAATGTGAGAGTGCTCGGAACACTCCGCTTCTGAGACGCGACATGTCAGGTTGACCGGGTTCAGCGCGAGACGCTGAGACGTTGCGTCTCAACTCAGGCAGCCGACGCTCTGGCGCTTGTCTGAAGGGAATGAACGGCGCTTAATGGCCGCACAATTACAAAAGCTGGAACCGGAGGCCCTAATGCTTTCCGCACACTCGAAGGCCCATGTGGACTGTGTCAGCCGCGTGCTGAAGAACGCCGCGCACCTGCCGCAAGCGCCGGTGCCGAGCCTGATTCTCGACTCCTGGCGCCGCTCCATGGAGCAACACCACCTCGACCCTGGCTCGCTGCAGGGGCCGCGTATTCTTTCGCAAAACGTACTCAATGAATGCCGCGAGCGCTCCGAGCTGTTCCTGCGGATCGCCAGCGAAGAAGTCGCCCGGCTCCACGGACGGGTGCGCGGCGCAGACTATTGCGTGCTGCTCACCGATGCCCAGGGGCAGACCATCGACTATCGGGTCGAGGCGGCAATTCGCAATGACTGTCGCAAGGCCGGGTTGTACCTCGGCACCTGCTGGTCGGAAGGCGAAGAAGGCACCTGCGGAGTGGCGGCAGTGCTCACCGCCAAGACGCCGGTCACCGTCCATAAACGTGATCATTTTCGCGCAGCGTTCATCGGTCTGACCTGCTCCGCCGCACCGGTCTTCGACCCCCAGGGCGAACTGCTCGGGGTACTCGATGTGTCGGCGGTGCAATCCCCCGATGACCGCCGCTCCCAGCATTTGATTCGGCAGATGGTGGTGCAGAGCGCCCGGGAAATCGAACAGGCGTTTTTCATGAGCAGCGCCCAAGGCTATTGGGTGCTGCGTGCCCACAACACACCCGGCTATGTCGATAGCCACCCGGACTTCCTGTTCGCCTGGGATGACGACGGCCGCCTTCAGGCGCTGAACCCGGCAGCGCGCCACTTCCTGTTGCAGCACTACGGCCAGCTACCCGAGCATATCGGCCAGGTGTTCGACCAACAGATGCTGCATCGGGCTGCGGACGAATCGCTTTGCCTGCTGCACCACCATGGCGGGCAGCATCAATTGCACGCTCGCTTGAACGCTCCTCGACGCCCCGTCGGAAGAACATCGCGGGTCGAGATCACGGCGACGGAACTCGACCCGCGTATCGCCGAAAATCTGCGCCTGGCGGTGCGGGTCAAGGATCGCAACCTGCCGGTGCTGATCCAGGGTGAAACCGGCTCTGGCAAGGAAGTGTTCGCCCGTCAATTACACTTGGCGAGCCTTCGACGTGATCGCCCTTTCGTCGCAGTGAACTGTGCGGCGATCCCGGAGAGCCTGATCGAAAGCGAACTGTTCGGCTATGTCGCCGGGGCCTTCACCGGCGCGTCGAGCAAGGGCATGCAAGGCCTGCTGCAACAGGCCGATACCGGCACACTGTTCCTTGACGAAATTGGTGACATGCCGCTGGCGTTGCAGACCCGGCTGCTGCGGGTTTTGGCTGAAGGTGAAGTGGCGCCTCTGGGTGCGTCGCGCTGCAAGGCCGTGGATATCCAGGTGATCTGCGCGACCCACCGTGATCTTGAAGGCTTGGTGGCCAGTGGAGATTTCCGTGAAGACCTGTACTTTCGCCTCGGCGGCGCACGCTTCCAGTTGCCTTCCCTGCGCGAACGCAGTGACCGGTTGGCGTTGATCAACCGGATCCTCGGCGAAGAATCCGCGCTGTGCGGTGTGCAGTTGAAACTCGGTACGGCAGCGCTGGAATGTTTGCTCGGTTACCGCTGGCCGGGCAATGTCCGCCAGCTGCGTCATGTCCTGCGCTATGCCTGTGCGGTGTGCGAGACGGACGTCATCCAGTTGAGCCATTTACCGGAGCCACTGCAGGGCGCAGGTCGCAACACCCTGCCCTCGGCCGTCGGCGTCGAAGCCAGGGATTGTCCAGAGCGCCAGGCACTGCTCGATGCGTTGGTGCGTCACCGCTGGAAGCCGATTGCCGCCGCAAAAGCCCTGGGTATTTCTCGTGCGACGCTTTATCGACGGGTGCAACAACACCGGATAGACATGCCCGGAAGAAGCCCGGGTTGAAGCGTGAGGGATACTGGTGTTACGCGGCTGTAGAGGGGGCGGGTTCTGATCCGAAATCCACCCCTCACCCTAACCCTCTCCCCAAGGGGGCGAGGGAACTGATTTGAATGTCTGTAGAGCTGCTGCGACCTGTGAAATCGAGCCGATTATGGATTCAACGTAGTACTTTCAGGTCGCAGAAAATCCTCAGATACGCAAATTCTGCCCCTCGCCCCTCTGGGGAGAGGGTTAGGGTGAGGGGTGGATTTTGAGCCTGACGAAAAGTCGAAACTTTCTCAGCAAAAATGACCTGCCTCACGGCTTGTCCTGAAACCTGGCCCTATAACGCCCCGGACTTTCCCCCGTCCACTTCTTGAACGCCCGGTGAAACGCGCTGGGCTCCTGAAAGCCGATCTGCTCGGCAATGTCGGTGATGCTTGCTCGGGTCTGGCGTAGCTGTTCAAAGGCAACACCACGACGCACTTCGTCCTTGATCTCCTGAAACGAACACCCTTCACGCTCCAGTTTTCGGCGAAAGGTACTAGGGCTCAGATGCTGTTCTATGGCGAAGGCCTGCAAGGTCGGCCATTGGCTGTAATGGCTGTTGCGCAGACGTTGATGGACCTGTGACGCCAGGCCATGCTGGTGACGAAAACGAATCACCAGCCATTGCGGTGCACTGCGCAAAAACACTTTAAGTGACGCCAGGTCCTGAACCACTGGCAGACGCAGGTAGCGACTGGCAAACTCGATCTCGGTGCGCTCAGCGCCAAAGGTCAGATTGGCGCCCCAGAGCAATGGATCGTCACTGAGGGACAAACGCTCATGGCGAAAATCCGCGCGGTCGATAGGGATTCGCCGCCCGCCCAACCAACACAGCAGACTGATCATCAGCACCAGGAACGTTTCTTCACCGTAACGACTGACTTCGCTGTTTTCCGATCGGGTTTGCAAACTGATGACCGCACGTTTGCCGCGTACACTCAGGCTGCCGCGAAAATCGCGCAGGAACAGCGAGAAGTTGGCCAGGCACTGACGCATGGCTTTTTCCAGATCCGGTTCCTGGATCAATGCCCGGCAAATCAAGGCGAAACTGCCCGGGGGCATGCCGTGGGAGTCGAGCTGGAAGAACTCATCGTCCAACTCGCGAATCTGAATCAACCACAGTGCAGCAAAAGCGCTGGCCGGTACCCGCGCCGTGGGCTGATTCATTAGCGCCGGGTCAATTCCGGCCTGCTCAAGTACCGCCCGCAGACGCTGCGGGCTCTCACGCAGCGCATGGATCATTGCTTGCACAAAGTAGACGGCAACCGAATCCTTTTCCCGCATGTGAACGTTTCTCTCCCCATCGCCTGAAATGGCAAAAAACACCAGCGCCCTTGAACAGTTATGGCATAGGCCACCAGCGCTGCTGACTCTAGACTCGCGTCCCATAAGAGGTGCTAAAGCGCAGCCTCTGTGGGAGTGGTCTGAATCCGGACGGTGCCCATAGTACGCCAGTCGCTGACGGCCAACGATTTTTAGCTAACGAATCGAACACTGTTCCAGGGAGTCGACATGAGCAATTCCGATATTTTCGTCGTCAGCGCGGTGCGTTCCGCCATCGGCAGTTTCGGCGGATCGCTGAAGGACGTGACGCCTATCCAGTTGGCAACCGACGTTTGCCGCGCAGCCATTGAGCGCTCGGGCCTGGCGCCCGAACATATCGGCCATGCGGTGATGGGCCATGTGATCCCGACCGAAGCCCGCGACGCCTACATTTCCAGGGCCGTAGCGATGAATGCCGGCCTGTCGAAAGAGACTCCCGCATTCAACGTCAACCGCCTGTGCGGCTCCGGTTTGCAGGCCATTGTCAGCGCCGCGCAAAGTTTGATGCTGGGCGATGCGGGGGCCGTGCTGGCCGGTGGCGTCGAGTCCATGAGCCGAGGTGCTTACCTACTGCCGCAAGCGCGCTGGGGTGCGCGCATGGGCGACGTGCAGGCTATCGATTACATGCTTGGGGTTTTGCAGGATCCCTTTGCCGGCTTCCATATGGGCATCACCGCGGAAAACATTGCCGAACATTTTGGCATCAGTCGCCAGGCGCAGGATGAACTGGCCCTTGTCAGTCAACAACGTGCAGCCCGGGCCATTGCCGAAGGGCGTTTTGCCCGGCAGATCGTGCCTATCGAAGTGGCTACACGCAAAGGTACGGTTTCGTTTGCGATTGACGAGCATGTACGAACGGATGTCACTGCCGAGCAACTGAGCCGCATGAAACCGGCGTTCAAGAAAGACGGCAGCGTCACCGCCGGCAACGCCTCCGGGCTTAATGACGGCGCTGGCGCATTGATCATGGCCACCGGTCAGGTCGTTCGAGAGCAAGGCCTCAAACCCATGGCCCGGCTGGTGGGTTACGCCCACGCAGGGGTTGAACCGTCGATGATGGGGTTGGGACCGATTCCTGCCACTCGACTGGTTCTCAAGCGCGCCGGCCTGACCGTCGCCGACCTTGATGTAATCGAGTCCAACGAGGCGTTCGCCGCCCAGGCCTGTGCCGTGGCGCAAGAACTGGGCTTCGATCCACAGAAGGTCAACCCGAACGGTTCGGGCATCTCTCTAGGCCATCCGGTTGGCGCCACCGGTGCGATTATCGCGACCAAGGCTATTCACGAACTGCACCGCTGTCAGGGGCGTTATGCCCTGGCGACCATGTGCATCGGCGGCGGCCAAGGCATCGCGGTGCTGTTCGAACGCGTTTGATCAAGAAAGAGACCTGAACATGAATCTGCAAAACATTGGCGTGATCGGCGCAGGCACCATGGGCAACGGCATCGCGCAAATCTGCGCCCTTGCCGGCTTTAACGTGACGCTGCTGGATATCTCCGAGACCGCGCTGCAAAACGCCGTGACGACGGTGCGCAAGAATCTGGATCGGCAAATCGCCAAACAGGTGCTTACCGAGGAACAAAAGCTGGCAGCGCTGGACAAAATCCAGACCAGCACGCAATACGCAACGCTGCAAAGCGCTCACCTGGTGATCGAAGCGGCGACCGAAAACCTCGACCTGAAACTGCGTGTACTGCAACAGATTGCCGCTCAGGTCAGTACCGACTGTGTGATCGCCTCGAACACGTCTTCGCTGTCCATCACTCAGCTTGCCGCCAGCGTGAGTCAGCCTGAACGGTTTATCGGCCTGCACTTCTTCAATCCGGTGCCGATGATGGGGTTGATCGAGGTCATTCGCGGCCTGCAGACCAGCGATGCGACTCATGCTCTGGCGCTGGAACTGGCGCAAAAACTGGGAAAAACCGCCATCACCGCCGGCAACCGCCCGGGCTTTGTGGTCAACCGGATTCTGGTGCCGATGATCAATGAAGCCATTCTGGTGTTCCAGGAAGGGTTGGCCAGCGCAGAAGACATCGATGCTGGCATGCGCCTTGGCTGCAATCAGCCGATTGGTCCGCTGGCGCTGGCCGACCTGATCGGGCTGGACACCTTGCTGGCGATTCTCGAAGCCTTCTACAACGGATTCAACGACAGCAAATATCGCCCGGCGCCGTTACTCAAAGAGATGGTCGCTGCAGGTTATCTGGGTCGTAAAAGCGGGCGCGGCTTCCATGCCTATGCCTGAACGCTGCTCACGCTTCGCGCAGAGCCGCGACAGGGCAGTTGAGCTGTTCGCCAACAAGGGTTTCGGCCAGGTAGGGATGCGCGAGTTGGCGACCTACCTGGGGCTTGCGCCTGGCTCGCTCTACCATCATTACCCCAGCAAACAGCATTTGCTGCTGGACCTGATTGAAGAGTTCTATGACGAGCTGCTGGCAACCCTGAGACGAATCGAGAAAAAGCCCAGGGCCGGGCGCGACATCCTGCAGGTGATCATCCGCGCGCACTTGAAATTGCATCGGGAATTACCTAGGCACTTTCGCCTGGCCGAACGTGACAGTTGCTGCCTGAACGAAGATCAACAGCAGCGGGTCAAGCAACTGCGCGAGCAGTACGAACGCCAACTGTTGACGATGCTTGGCCATCGAACGCAGTTGACCGAACAGGGGCTGCTTGCCGCCGGACATGCCATTGCCTCCTTGCTCAACAACGCACCGTCCTGGCTGGCACAGCACAGTCTCAATGATCGGGAGCGCGAAGAACTGATAGAAAATCTGGTGACGGGCGCGATAGAACGGCTGCTTGGTCCCTGCCCGTCAGCGTCTTGCCTTCAGGTTGCGGTGGCTTGAGTGCAAATCCCGTTCCCGCAGGTTCTTCTTAACTGACTGACTTCAATCCGTAGCAGCTGCCGAAGGCTGCGTCCGGCTGCACAGCAGTCGTAAATCCTGCTTCCACGGTTTATCTGGAATACCGCAGTGCGTGATTTTACGACTGCTACGCAGCCGGACGCAGGCTTCGCCAGCTGCTACGAGGGCCAGACCGTTCTCTCGGTTCAACGCCGCGTAATGACCACCTCCAGATATTCACTCGGCACCACCAGCGACGTCTCGCCTGCCCGATTCATGCTGTTCAGCAGTTCGGTCAGGTCACTGTCCAGCGCCATGGCACCTTCGGCGGGAAGCGCCGCAAAGGCCTTGTGGATCGGTCCGTACCAGGTGCGGAACGTCTCGATGAAATGCGCGGCCGAGCGGTAGCGGAAGTTGAATATCCGCCGCGTCACCTCGATTGACGCAGCGCGTTCACCAAAAAGCGACCGCAGATGCGCCTGCGAACCCCACAACGACGGAGGTTGCGCGCCCGCAGGCGGCGGCACATGGCGTCCCAGGGTCTTGAACATCTGCCCGACAAAACCTTCCGGCGTCCAGTTGGCAAGGCCTATCCGGCCTCCAGGACGACATACCCGCGCCAGTTCCGCGGCAGCCTTCGGCTGGTCGGGTGCGAACATCACGCCGAACGTCGACAACACCACGTCGAAGCTCGCGTCCTCGAAGGGCAGTGCCTCGGCGTCGGCCACCTGAAAGATCACCTCCAGGTGCTCTGCCCTCGCCCGGTCCTCGCCTCGTTCAAGCAGAGCGGCCACGTAGTCGGTCGAGGTTACCTTGCAGCCACGGCGTGCTGCAGCGAGCGTCGCATTGCCGTTGCCGGCCGCCACGTCAAGCACTCGCTCATCGCAACGCAGATCGCAGGCCTCAGCCAGTAGCTCCCCGACGAGCTGCAAGGTGGTACCGATCACGGCATAGTCGCCGCTGGCCCACGAAGCCATCTGACGGTTTTTCAGGGCGTTGAGATCAATGGGTGTACTCATGGAATCAGGCTCCTTCGTGGGTTGGAACGCGGACCGTGGATTGGAGGACGATTACTCCGCCGTTGTGGGATCAATGATGGAGCTGACTTGGGAAACGCTATTGGCAGGAAAACCGCCTTGTCTCGCGTGCTCCCTGACGAGCTCCTCGTTAGGCGCGATGTACACGCAGTAAATTTTGTCGCCCGTGACGTAGCTATGCAGCCACTGCACTTGCGGCCCCATCTCGTGCAGAACCTTGCAGGATTTTTGCGAGATCGCTTTCAAATCCCGTTCTGAGAGTGTTCCGGCTCCCGGAATCTCGCGTTCAATGACGAACTTCGGCATGGCAACCTCCATCTTGTTATTGATGACAGGGACGGCAGTGACCCCGTTGGATAACTATCGCGCTCGGGCACACCGGCGTCCTGCCCGGTCGTCGGCAAAGACTGTCCGATCGTCCGGCCATTTTCCGTACCGCGGCGACGCGCTCACAATCAGAGACCGCCGCAAGCACGGAAAAACAACAATGGACGCCCTGTCACAGACCCTGCGCGTCGTACGCCTGGTAGGCGCGATCTTTATCAACGCCAGGTTCACCGCGCCCTGGTGCTATCAATCACCCAGCGCCGACTCGGCGGCGCCGTTGCTGGAACCCGGTGCCGAGCGCGTGGTGATCTTCCACCTGATCACCGAAGGCGAGTGCTATGTCGAGCTTGGCAGTGAGCCAGCGCTGCATCTGACGGCCGGCGACGCTGTGGTTTTTCCGCAGGGTGACGCCCATCGCATGAGTTCCGAGCCCGGGCTTGTACCCGCGAAAGGTGCGCGCCTGGAGGTTGTGCTGTCGCGCCGCCCACGGCAGTTGAGCTATGGCGGTGGCGGCCCGACGACACGCTTGCTGTGCGGCTATCTGGCGTGCGATACCCGCCTGGCGGGAATGTTGCTGGCGGGGTTGCCTGCGGTGGTCAGAGTCAACGTGCGTGGATCGAATGCCGGTATCTGGCTGGAATCCTCGGTCCGTTACGCGCTGGCCGAGGCCCGGTCCCCTCGGCCCGGCGGTGAAGGAGTGCTGGCGAAATTGGCCGAGGTGCTGTTTATCGAGGTGTTGCGCCTGTACATAAACGAGCAGAGCGAGGGTCGCACGGGTTGGCTGGCGGGCGTGGGCGACCGGATTGTCGGTGCCGCGCTGAACGCGCTGCACAAAAAACCCGGCCACGCCTGGACGCTGGATGAACTGGCGCGCACCGCCGGCACCTCAAGGTCGGTGCTTGCCGAACGCTTTCAGCAACTGGTGGGGAGCTCACCCATGCAGTACCTGACGCAATGGCGCATGTTACTGGCCGCCAATCTGTTGTGTCGCAGCAATGCCTCGTTGGCACGCATCGCCGAAGAAGTGGGTTACCAGACCGACACGGCTTTCAGCCGGGCATTTCGCCGCGAGTTCGGCTCTCCTCCAGCGGCCTGGCGCCGAAACCAATCGGCATCATCTCATGAGAAAACCCAATGTCGCCTAACCTGAATGCACAGTCGTGCAAGGAGGATCGTAACGTGAGCGTGCAGTTGAACCACACCATCGTCTGGTGCCGCGACAAGCAGACTTCAGCGACATTTCTCGTGGACATCCTGGGCCTGCCCACTCCCACCCCATTCGGTCCGATGCTGATTGTCCAGCTCGATAACGGTGTCTCGCTCGATTACTACGACGACGATGGCGAGATCGCCTCCCAGCACTACGCCTTCCTGATCGGAGAGGACGACTTTGATCCGGTTTTCGCTCGCCTACAGCGTCGAGGACTCCCCTACTGGGCTGATCCCTGCAAGCTGCGCCCGAACGAAATCAATCGACTCGACGGTGGTCGCAGGGTGTATTTCGATGACCCGGACGGGCATCTGCTGGAAATCTTCACCCGGACTTAGGGGGTAATGCCCTTGTAGGAGCGAGCTTGCTCGCGATGGACGTTAACGATAACGCGTGTTTCTGAATAAACGCGTCGCCCTTGAGTCCATCGCGAGCAAGCTCGCTCCTACAGAACACAAAGGAGCTTCCCGAAATGCCCTCGATAGAACTGCACAACGCACAGCGCGATGAACTTGAATGCATCGAGAACCTGATGCAGTTCTACACCTACGATTTCAGCGAGTGGCTCCCGCTGAAGTTCGGCGATCATGGTTTTTTCAATATTCAGCCAAAACTGGATTACTGGAGAAATCCATCGACGCGCCCCTTTCTGATCAAGGTTGACGGTGAAATTGCCGGCTTCGTGACGATTGACGACGACGTCCGTTTTGAAGACGTCCAGTACAACATTGGCTATTTCTTCGTAAGCCGCCGATATCGGGGTCGAGGCATCGGAACGTTTGTTGTATCTGAGTTGCTAAACACATTTCCCGGCCAATGGCAGATTATCCACATCGACGCCAATCAACCCGCACGGTCATTTTGGACCAAGGTAATCCCTGCGCTCACCAAGGGTGAGTTCACTCGCCATCCGCTGTCAGTCAATGGCCATGAGTGCACTCTGTTCAAGTTTCAGTTCAATCGGCAACCGTGATGACCGTGGTGCGGCTTAACGCAGTTTTAGCGGGTCGACCATTTCGGCCACGATGGCCATGCCCACCAGGTCTGGCAGCGTGTTGGCCTGCATGCGCTTCATCACACGCGAGCGATACAGGTCCACGGTTTTTGCGCTCACCCCAAGCTGTTCAGCGATTTCACGGGTGGTGAACCCCTGCACCAGCGGCAGCAATACATCGCGCTCGCGTGGTGTCAGTGTGAGTAAACGAGCCTGCAATTCTTCGTGGCCCTGATTGCCAGAGCGGTTTGCGTCGAAGCTGCTGAGTGCCTGTTGCACGCTGTCGAGCAGCAATTGTTCGTTGTAGGGTTTTTCGATGAAGTCATGGGCACCCGCTTTGAAAGCCCGCACCACAATGGGCACGTCCGCGTGCCCGCTGACGAAGATGATTGGCAGATTCAACTCACGAGTGCGCATTTCTTCCTGCACATTCAACCCGCCCATGCCGGGCATGCGGACATCCAGCAATACGCAAGCATTGAGTCGGGCATCACAGGCATCGAGGAAGGCCCGGCCACTGGTGAACGGCAACGCTTTGAGCCCGACTGACTCGAGTAACCAGACGGTCGAATCGAGCATGCCTTGATCGTCATCGACCACATAGACCACCTGCTCCGCCACACTTGCCATTGCGTTACTCCTGTTGTTGTTTTGTGGGCCCGACCAGCGGCAAGCAGCAACACATCAGCAGCCCGACGGGCTGCCGCTGGGCCTGTAACTCGCCGCCGAAGCCCTCGATGATGCTGCGGCTCATGGACAACCCAAGCCCCAGGCCATCGGCTTTGCTGGTGTAGAACGGGGTGAATATTTGCTCCAGTTCAGGCTCGCTCACGCCAGGCCCCTGGTCCTGCACGCTGATTTCCACGTTTGCGCCATTGCCTCTACCCGCGGTCAGGACAATCAGTGAGGGCTGCCCCGGATGCTGCTCGCGGTTGGCGTCGATGGCGTTGCGCAACAGATTGAGCAGCACCTGTTCCAGCAACACCCGGTCGGCATAAATGGGCGGCAGATTATCCGGCAGTCGCTCCTCGATTGCCACTTGGCAATTGCTCGCCTCCCAGGCACACAAACGCACCGCTTCACGCGCCACGTCGGCGACGTTCAGGGCTTGCATACGCCGTTGGCCCTTGCGCAGAAAAGCGCGCAAACGCCGGATCACCTCCGACGCGTGAGTGGCGTGCAGGGTAATGCGTTCCAGGCCTTGAGCAACCCGTTCGGCGGCCTGCGGATTGGTCCCCAGGGCTTGTAAATAACGCTGGCTGGCGTTGGCATAGTTGACCACTGCCGCCAACGGCTGGTTGATTTCGTGGGCAATGCCCGAGGCCAGTTCACCCAGGGTCACCAGCCGCGCGGTGTGCGCCAGTTCGTCCTGATGACGGCGCTGTTGCACTTCACGCAGTTCACGCTCAGTCATGTCGCGCGCCACCAGTGAGTAGTAGCGCTCCTGCCCGGCAGAACGGTGAGCCAGTAGCACCAGCGACACCGGTACTGAGGCACCGCCTCCCGGTGGTTGCAGCCGCGCATCGGTGCTCCAGACGCCATTGCGTTCAGCGCTGCTCCACCCTTCGCGCTGCAGGCGCGCCAGATCGTCACTGGCGAAGAGTTCGGCCAGGGCCGGCATCGGTTGCTGCTCGTCGAGCCCGAGCGTGCGCCGCGCCGCCGGATTGAGGTAGGTGACTTGACCGCTGGGGTCGATGAACAACACCGGATCGGTGTTGGCCTCCACGACTTCGGCCAGGCGTCGCTTGTTTTCCTCGGCCTGCACTCGAGCGGTAATGTCGCGCGACACGCTGACCACCTCGACCACCGCGCCGGTGTAGGTTTCACGAATCGCCCGGCTGGCCGTTTCGAACCACAGGTAATGCCCGGCACGATGACGGATGCGATAGGTCATGGTGTGATAACCATCCTGCTCCAGGGCATCGCGCGCGCGTTGCACCAGGCTGGCCAGATCCTGACCATGGAACAAGCCCTGGGCCATTTTTCCACGCAACTCCTCTGGCCAGTATCCGAGCAACGTCCAGGACGCCGGCGAGGCATCGAGAAAACGTCCGTCCGGTGTGTGTCGGGAAATCAGGTCGGTGGTGTTCTCGATGATCAGCCTGTACAGCCGGCGTGCCTTGGCCGCCTCGCGCTCGGCCAGCACTTGTGCAGTGGCTTCGCGGCAGCGGGCGAGCACACGGTTGTCCTGCGGATCGGGGATAAAGGTCCAGATCAAGATCTGCGCCTCGAACTGTGCCTCGACGCCTTCGATGGCACGCTGCTGTTCCAGACACGCGCGCACCAGCACCCGGTGATTCACTGGCAAAAAGCCCAATACATCGCTCAAAGGTTTCTCGGCGAGCAGTGCCAACAGCGCAGCATTGAACTCCAGCGGGCGGCCCTGTGCATCCAGCAGCAAACTCGGTTGCGGATCGTGGCCCAGTAACGGTGAGCCACGCAGCATGCCGTTGACGCTGCTCAGCAGGGTCGTCAACAGGTCCTGCACCCAACTCAGCCAATCGAGGCTCACCCCTTCGCACACTTCCACCAGCAACAGCCCCGCCTGCCCCGGCTGCAGTGCAAGGTCAAACACCTGGCCATGGCTGATGGCTGCCCGACGCAGACGGCCGGACAACCAGCAATCGAGTTGGCGTACTTGATCCAGATCCAGTCGCCCCTCCTCGACCAGGCGCTCGAACAGCAGCTGATCGCTGGCCAGCGCAGGATCACCCAAGCCGGGTGGAAAATGCTGGGCGGCCCCCTCGTGGCAATAAATGTTCGCCTGCGGTTGCCAACTCAAATACACCGCCCGGCGCACTTCGGGGCAATCCTGCAGCGCCCGGCACAAGGCATCGGCCCTGGCGGCCAGAGACACACCCTCGCGCTGCAGGCGCAACCAGCTGTGCAATCGAACGGGGGTAAGGGTCATCACGGGTCCACTTCGTCAGGGAAACCAAGCATATACCGGCACCGGTGGTACGGCTGTACTCATTTAGCCCATGAAGAATAAAGTATAGTATATATACTATACTACTCAGGTTGTACTTCCATATAGATTGGTGAATGTTATATAAAGTAAGTCGGACATAAAGTTGACCTCAGCGGCGTACGCTGCAAGGTCACCTATAGAGCTAACAATCAGCCACCGAGTACCCGTACATGTCGATCTTCGAACAAGGGCTAGCCCCTACGGCTGTCAATCATATTGCCTTGTCTCCGCTCAGCTTCATTGAGCGCACTGCCAGCGTTTACCCGAACTACCCCGCCGTAATCCATGGTTCGATTCGCCGTACCTGGGCGCAGACCTACACCCGCTGCCGGCGCCTGGCTTCGGCGCTGGCCGGTCGCGGTATCGGCAAAAACGATACGGTGGCGGTGATGCTGCCCAATATCCCTGAGATGCTTGAGGTGCACTTCGGCGTGCCGATGATTGGCGCCGTGCTCAACCCGCTCAACGTGCGCCTGGATGCCGAAGCCATTGCCTTCATGCTCCAGCATGGCGAGGCCAAGGTGCTGATTACCGACCGCGAGTTCCATGACGTCATCCATGCGGCTATCGGCATGCTGGATCACCCGCCGTTGGTGATCGACGTCAATGATCCGGAATACGGTGAGGGTCAGGCCGTCAGCGATCTCGACTATGAAGCGCTATTGGCCGAAGGCGACCCGGCGTTCGCCTGGCAATGGCCGGATGACGAATGGCAAGCCATCTCGCTGAATTACACCTCAGGCACCACCGGCAACCCCAAAGGCGTGGTTTACCACCATCGCGGTGCTTACCTGAACTCTTTGGGCAATCAGATGACCTGGGCCATGGGCAACCATCCGGTGTACCTCTGGACGCTGCCAATGTTCCACTGCAACGGCTGGTGCTACCCATGGACCATCACCGCTCTGGCCGGGGTGCATGTGTTCCTGCGCCGCGTCGATCCACAGAAAATCCTGACGCTGATCCGCGAACATCAGGTGACTCACCTGTGTGGCGCGCCGATCGTGCTCAATGCGCTGGTCAATATGCCAGAGTCGGCGAAGGCTGCGATTGATCATCCGGTCAACGCCATGGTCGCCGGCGCCGCGCCGCCGGCCAAGGTGATCGGTGCCGTGGAAGAGATGGGCATCAAAGTCACTCACGTCTACGGCCTGACCGAAGTCTATGGTCCGGTGACTCTCTGCGCCTGGCATGCCGAGTGGGATGAACTGCCCTTAGAGGAACGGGCGCAAATCAAATCCCGTCAGGGCGTGCGTTACCCCACTCTGGAGGGCGTGATGGTGGGAGACCCGACGACGCTGGAGCCTACCCCGCGCGACGGTCAGACCATCGGTGAGATCTTCATGCGTGGCAATACCGTGATGAAGGGCTACCTGAAGAACCCCACCGCCACTGCCGAAGCCTTCGAAGGTGGCTGGTTCCACACTGGCGATCTGGCGGTCTGTCATCCCGACGGCTATGTCGAGATCAAGGACCGGCTCAAGGATATCATCATCTCTGGCGGCGAGAACATCTCCACCATCGAACTGGAAGGCGTGCTCTACCGCCATCCGGCAGTGCTGGAGGCCGCAGTGGTCGCCCGCCCCGATGAGAAATGGGGAGAAACTCCTTGCGCCTTCATCACCCTCAAGGCTGATCACAAGGACGTACGGGAAACCGAAATCATCAGTTTCTGCCGCGAGCATTTAGCAGGATTCAAAGTGCCGCGCACCGTGGTCTTCACTCTGCTGCCGAAAACCTCGACCGGCAAGATCCAGAAATTCGTTCTGCGCGATATGGCCAAAGCGCTCTAACCCAAAACGACGTTTCACCCGCCAAGCGGCAGGTCGTTTACCTGCCGCTCCAGCGTCGCCGTGCCCATCGCAACCGTCACAACGAGGTTCACGTTATGCCCGAATTCAACGCCCCACTGCGCGACATGCGCTTCGTCCTGCATGAAGTGTTCGATGCCCCAGCCTTGTGGGCTCGCCTGCCAGCTCTGGCCGATAGTGTCGACGCTGCCACCGCCGACGCCATTCTCGAAGAGGCGGCCAAAGTCACCGCACACCTGATCGCACCGTTGAACCGCAGCGGCGACGAGGAAGGCGCCCGGTGGCACGATGGCCAGGTCAGCACACCTATCGGCTTCAAGCAGGCCTATGCCACTTACATTGAGGGAGGCTGGGTGGGTCTTTCCGGCAACGCAGAGTTCGGCGGCATGGGCATGCCCAAGATGCTTGCCGTGCAATTCGAAGAAATGCTCTACGGCGCCAACTCAAGCTTCGCGCTGTATTCGGCGTTGAGTTCCGGTGCCTGCCTGGCCATTGATGCCCACGCCAGCGAAACCTTGAAAGACCTGTACCTGCCGCCCATGTATGAAGGTCGCTGGGCCGGCTCCATGTGCCTGACCGAAGCCCATGCCGGCACCGATCTGGGCATTATCCGCACCCGCGCTGAACCACAGGCCGACGGTAGCTATAGCATCACCGGCAGCAAAATCTTCATCACCGGTGGTGATCAGGACCTGACCGAAAACATCATCCATCTGGTGCTGGCAAAATTGCCGGACGCACCGGCTGGGCCAAAAGGTATCTCGCTGTTTGTGGTGCCCAAGGTGCTGATCAACGCTGACGGCTCGCTCGGTAATGCCAACGCTGTGAATTGCGGTTCGATCGAACACAAGATGGGCATCAAGGCCTCCGCCACCTGCGTGATGAACTTCGACGGGGCCAGCGGCTGGCTGGTCGGCGAAGCCAACAAGGGGCTGGCGGCGATGTTCACCATGATGAACTACGAGCGCCTGTCCATCGGCATTCAGGGGATCGGCTGCGCCGAGGCGTCCTATCAAAGTGCCGTTGCTTACGCTCGCGAACGCATTCAAAGCCGTGCGCCCACCGGCGCGATTGCGAAGGACAAAATAGCCGACCCGATCATCGTTCACCCCGATGTGCGGCGCATGCTGCTCAGTATGAAAGCCATGACCGAAGGTGGTCGCGCCTTTGCCAGCTATGTCGGGCAGCAACTGGACCTGGCCAAGTTTTCCGACGATGCGCAAGAACGGGACAGCGCCCAAACCCTGGTTGCGCTGCTCACTCCCGTCGCCAAGGCGTTTTTTACCGACACCGGCCTGGAAAGCTGCATCAATGGCCAGCAAGTGTTCGGCGGTCATGGCTACATCCGCGAATGGGGCCAGGAACAATTGGTGCGCGATGTACGCATTGCGCAGATCTACGAAGGCACCAATGGCATTCAGGCGCTGGACTTGCTCGCACGCAAAGTGGTCGCCAATAACGGTGTCGCCCTGCGTCAGTTCACCGGCGAGATCCGCGCGTTTGCCAGCCAGCCCGATGCAGCCTACGCCAAGCAACTGCTCGACTCCGTGCAGCGTCTGGAAAACCTCAGCGACTGGCTGCAAGACCAGGCCGCGACCAATCGCAACGAAGTCGGCGCCGCGTCGGTGGAGTATCTGCACCTGTTCGGCTACGTCGCCTACGCCTGGCTCTGGGCGCGCATGGCTCAGGTAGCTGAGCAAAAACGCGGCGAAGACGAAGCCTTTTATGGCGCGAAGATCGCCACTGCCGACTTCTACTTCAGCCGCCTGCTGCCGCGCATATTGAGCCTGGAACAGTGCATTCGGGCTGGCAGCACGTCGTTGTACGGCCTGACCGCCGAACAGTTCTGACGATTAAGCCTCACGCGGCGCCAGCTCCTCTCGTTTGGGTGTCCGCGCTTTTTATCGATAGGCCCTCGCACACTTGGCGAGGGCAGCTCCACACCCGATAACCATTTGAAGTATTACCCCGGACATCGAGCCCTGAGGCTCGATGCGGGAACCCGTTATTTCATAATAAAAACAAGGGGCTTCACCATGGACCGTAACACCCGCACCCTCGCCGCTACCCGTCTGCTGCTGGCCGGCGGCGTCATCAGCCTCTCGGCACCCGCTACCGCTGACTTTCTCCAGGACAGCAAGGCCAACCTTGAACTGCGCAACTTCTACTTCAATCGCGACTTTCGCCAGGACAACGCTGCCCAGTCCAAGCAAGAGGAATGGGCTCAGGGTTTCTTGCTGCGCTACGAATCCGGCTTCACTGAGGGTACGGTAGGTGTCGGTTTCGACGCCATCGGCATGGTCGGCGTAAAACTTGACTCCAGCCCCGACCGCGCAGGCTCTGGTCTTCTTCCGCGCGAACTCTCAGCCCCCCATGGCGCCGAGGACGAGTACGGTAAACTGGGTCTGACAGCCAAATTGCGCGCCTCCAAGAGCGTGCTGAAACTCGGCACCCTGCCACCCAAGCTCCCGACCGTATTGGCCAACGATTCAAGGCTGTTGCCGCAGACCTTCAAGGGCGCCCAGCTGACTTCGCTGGAAGTCGAGGGCCTGACGGTGGATGCCGGCCGGCTGAGCCAGGTCAACCAGCGCGACTCCACCGATTATCAGGACATGACCACCACCACCACGGGGGCAAAAAGTATTCGCGCACCCCACGTCGGCAGCGATAGCTTCAAATTCGCCAGCCTGAACTACAAGTGGACCAGCAACCTGAGTAGCGGCTACAGCTACGGCCACCTGGACAACTTCTACAACCAGCATTTAGTGAACCTGACTTACCTGTTGCCCGTGGCGCCAGGACAGTCGTTCAAGAGTGATCTGCGCTTCGCCCGCTCCACTGACGATGGCGGCAGCAACGTCGACAACCGGGCATTGGGCGCCATGTTCACCTACAACCTGGGTGGGCACGCGCTCGGTCTCGGCTATCAAGCCATGAGCGGCGACACCGGCTTCGCTTACATCAACGGCACCGATGCGTTTCTGGTGAACTTCGTACAGATCGGCGACTTCGCCAGTAAAGACGAAAAGTCCTGGCAGGCCCGCTACGACTACAACTTCGCGGCGATTGGCATCCCTGGTCTGACTTTCATGAGCCGCTACATCAATGGTTCCAATATTGACCTGGGTACCAACCGTCCTGAGGGCAAGGAGTGGGAACGTGATACCGACATCGGCTACGTATTCCAGGGCGGCCCGCTGAAAAACATCGGGGTGAAATGGCGCAACGCTACGGTGCGCTCGACCAACTTTGGCAACGACCTGGATGAAAATCGTCTGATTGTCAGCTATACCCTGCCCATCTGGTAGGCAAACTAACCGTTCTAATGGGTGAATCCGCGTCGCTGACCTTCGGCCTCACGGGCTCACCCTTGTTTTCGGCAAAAAACTGAAAGTCTGCGCACGTCCCTCCCCGCAACACCAAACCGCCGCAGTGGTCAGAGTAGGATAAGATGCCTGTAAATCAGGCTCGCTGTGAGTAGCCCCGCATGACAGATAACAGTCGGAACACCACCCGCCTGATCAAGAAGTACCCGAATCGCCGTCTGTATGACACGCACACCAGCAGTCATTTGACCCTTGCGGATATACGCCAATTGGTCGTCGATAAAATCCCGTTCGAGGTGGTCGACGCCAAGACCGGAGAGGATCTGACCCGAAGTATTTTGCTGCAGGTCATCCTGGAAGCCGAAAGTGGCGGTGAGCCGATCTTTTCCAGCGAGATGCTGATGGGGATCATCCAGTTCTACGGTCCCTACCAGGGCGTCCTCGGCAGCTACCTGGATAAAAGCATCCAGACGGTCATCGACGTCCAGTCCCAAACCGGCGCTCAGTCCTCTGAAGCCTGGAGCGAGTTCATGCACCAGCAAGCACCGGTCATGCAGGATTTGATGCGCCAGTATGTCGACCAGTCAAAAGCCCTCTACCTGAACACTCAAAACCTCTTCGGCCTGTTTGGCGGCACGCCTCCAGGCAAGCCAGGCGCCGGTGGCGGGCCGAAAAAAAATGGCGATGGGGAGTGAACCCATCGCCATCAGTGTAACCGTACTAATGTGACTTACTTGTTACCGCTTGTTGCCTTGCCTGCTTCTGGGGCGGCTTTCCCGGCTGCGGCAGTCGCTGCGGTGAAACCGCTCTGGGCAACGTCAGTAGCCTGTTTTACGGCTTTCTGTGCGCTTTCAAAAACGGTGCCGGCATTCGCCAGTGTCGACTTGAACGCAGCCACAACAGGCTCGGAGCCAGCCGGTGCATTTTTGCTGATCACTTCAACGAACTCTTGCACCTGCTGGGTGCCCGCCTCGATCTGACGCGTAGTCAGTTTGGCAATTTCCGACTGTGTGCCAACAATCAGTGCTTGCACCTGGCGATTGAACTCTGCCAGACGTTCAGCTTGCACATTTGGCTGGATGAAAGAAGCCTGGAGCTCGGCGAATCCTTGTGGATCACGTACTGCCAGCAGCTTGCGGAAACCGTCGAACTGCTCCTCGGTGGAGGCTTGCAGTGTCTTGAACTGCAATTGGCTGAGCTGTTCAACACTGGCGAAGATTTTGCCGCTGATTTGCTGCAGCAGGTCTAGGTTGGCTTTCTGAGCGTCTTGCAATTTTTCCGAGTTAAAAAAAGACATGCTTGAATCTCCTGATACTGGAAGGCCAACATGGGCCTGAGGACGCGATAGCGATCCTGCCGGTCATCGCGTTAGACTTGATATTGCAGTGCACAAATTAGTTTGGCAATGATTTTTTTGTGCGCCGCACAAAACTCTTTCCCCTCCCACAGCTATTCGCTATAGACTCCTGAAATCGAACGGCCAGCCAAGCCCTCTTTATGGATGAGGTGCAGGCGAGCTGCTTCTCATGCATAAAGCCAGGAGATCACCATGGGACAGGAAGATATTATTGCATCGCAATATGAAAGACTCTCCTCTCAACGCGGCCTGTTGGAACACCTGAGTCATCTGCAGCGCCTCAATACCCAGAATGTTCTCGATGCCTTCCACCGGCGCCAGGAGAAAACCCTCGCACCTCTGAAGCAGGGTCAACTCAGACAACCCACACTCGCTGACTGGCAGGAATACTTCACCGACCTCGGTCAACGCAGTCTGCTGTTCTGGGACACCCTGCGCCAGCGCGGCGACAATACGCTGGCCCATGAACGTGCGGGGTATCCGCTGCTGCTCAAGTTCGATCATGAAACCCTGATCGCAGGCTCCGATCTTCCACGCCCGGTCAACTATTCACTGCTGCGAATCCTCCCCGGGCCAGAGCACAGGATCGACAGCAACAGCCAGCCAGTGATCATCATTGATCCACGCGGTGGTCATGGCTCGGGCATCGGCGGCTTCAAACAGGATTCGGTATTGGGCGAAAGCCTCAGAGCCGGCCATCCCACCTATTTCATCTCGTTCAGTCACTCGCCAGCGCCGGGGCAGACCCTTGCCGATATCGTCGAAGCCCAGGCCAGGTTCATCGAAGTCGTCAGCGCCCTTCACCCCGCCAACAGCAAGCCGATTGTGATTGGCAACTGTCAGGCCGGCTGGGCTTTAATGGGATTGGCGGCAACACGCCCGGAACTGCCGGGTTTGATCATCATCAATGGTGCCCCTTTGTCGTATTGGGCCGGTGTCAATGGACGCAATCCGATGCGTTATACCGGCGGCCTTCTGGGTGGAGGCTGGATGACTCGCCTGGGTAGCGACTTGGGCAATGACCGTTTTGACGGTACCTGGCTGGTCAGCAACTTCGAGAACCTGGACCCGGCCAACACCTATTGGGGCAAGTACTACCAGCTGTTCAGCCAGGTCGACAGCGAGGCTGGGCGCTTTCTCGACTTCGAGCGTTGGTGGGGCAGCCCGACCCTGCTCAATGGCGAAGAAATCGAGATGATTGTCGACGACCTTTTTATCGGCAACCAGTTGTCCGGCGGCCTTGGCCGCAAGAGCACCGGCATTGATCTGAAACGGATCAAAGTACCGGTGGTGGTGTTCTGCTCCTACGGAGACAACATCACCCCGCCACAGCAGGCATTGAACTGGATTGCCGATGTCTACCCCAGCGATCTCGCTCTGCATGACGCTGGACGCACCATCGTCTACCTGCGCCACGCCAGCATCGGCCATTTGGGCATTTTTGTTTCCGGCAAGGTGGCGCGGCGCGAACACCGTGAGTTGCTCGGCGCGGTCGAAGCTATCAATGCGCTGCCGGCAGGGCTGTATGAAATGCTGATCGACGATCTGCCGGCCTCCTCAGGCAGCGGTGACACTCACTATGACGTGCGATTCGAATCAAGACGAATCGCCGATATTCACGCAGAAGGCGAGCCGCCCCGCGATGACGATCGCGAATTCGCATTGGTAGAGCGTGCCTCTGAAATCAACAGTACGCTTTACGATCTATTCGTACGTCCGTGGCTGCGCCAGATAATCAACGAGCCCATTGCCGAACTGATGCGCAAAGCCCACCCCTTCCATCAGCAACAGGTGTTATGGAGCAGCCTGAATCCGGCACTGTGGTGGCTGGCAGGAAGCGCCGACCACGTACGCAGCGATCGTCACCCCGCACGCCAGGACAATCCGTTGCTGGCCTGGCAGGAGTTGTTTTCCAACCAGACGCAAGACGCCCTGAATGCTTTTCGCGATGTGCGTGACGCTACCCAGGAGCTGTGTTTCTACGGCATTTACGGAGCACTGAGTGCTCTCACCAGCAACAAGCCTGTGCGAAATCTCCAGGCACATGCCGACCTGCAGGACCAGGCCCTGATCGAACGCCTGCAGGATGCGCTGCCCCTTGGCGGCCCACTGGAAGCGTTGGTGCGGATTCTGTTTTTGCTGGCCCGGGACAGCGACAAGGCGGGTAAGGAAAGCATCGAGAAACTGATCCAGCAGGTGCATCTGCTGGTCCAGGACCACAGCAATGAGCCCGCGGCCCTGCGCGAAGCCATCCGATTGCAGAACCTGCTGGTTTTTGCCCACCCGCAAGAAAGCTTGCGCAGCCTGCCCTTGCTGCTACCAGAGGCCAAGGAACGCCAACAGGTCCTGTCAGCCGTTGGGCAGTTGATGCCTGAGCTGCTAACGACTGCCTACGCTTGCGGCGAACTCTGGCGTGAACTGCACGTGCTACTCGAAATCCCCCTGCCAGGCTTTAGTCTGACCCAACCGCCCGGTGAAGCAGATGCCATCCAGAAGGAGTCCCTTCTGGAGCCATCCCCAATTGCGCAGACGTCACCGTCGGAGATCACACCGACGCCCACCCCTACCATCCCGGTTAAAGCCCCAAAGCGCAAAGCGAGCCAAAAGACAAAAGGCCCTAAGCCCCAGTAAACATTTATCAAGGAATTATCGGTGTACCCGTTCGGCATAGGAGCCTGCGATCTTTTGATCGTTGCGCAGGTCGGCGGTGAGCCGGCAAACATCGCAGCCTGCGAAAGCTCCTACGGGATTGCCGGTATATCCGCTCGGCGTAAGAGCGGGTGGGATGCCTGGTGCGAAGCCCGCGATCTTTTGATTGTTGCGCAGGTCCACGGGTTTCATGGGGCGAAACGGCGCTGCTTCCTCGACCTCAAACGACGACTCATCAGTTCGATACTGACCAGGGGTCATACCAAACCAGCGGGTGCACGCCTTATGAAAGCTACTGTGGTCGTGAAAGCCGAGCAGATAAGCCACATGTTTCATATTGAAATGAGAATGGCGCAGATAGAAGTCGGCCAACTGCCTGCGTACATCGTTCAGGACATCCTTGAATTGCGTGCCATCCTTCTCAAGGCCTCGTTGAAGCGTTCGCTTGCTGATGCTCAGTGCCGCCGCAATCGATTCCATATCACACTGCCCTTGCCCCTGGCTCAAACGCTCGGTAATCAGGGCGCGAATCCTGCCCACAATGGAGAAGCCGGACAACAGGTCCAGCTGAGCCTCGGCAAAACTGTCATGGAGTGTGGCCAACGCCTCATTGGCCATACTCAAAGGACGCAGAAGCTCCTCGCCATCGAACAAGATACTGTCATAAGCAGCCCCGAAATGCAGCGGACAGCCAAAAAGCCGCTGATGCTCCGAGGTGTCTTCAGGTTCCGGATAAGTGAACTCCACACTCAGCGGCTGAGGCAATTTGCCACCCGCCAGCCAACGGCAGAAACCCAGCAGCGAAGCCAGTCCTGCATCCGTATATTGCCGAGGCTTGACCGAGCCACGTTGCTGATGGTCGAGGCTGGCCAGACGGTAATGCTGCTCCTCCTGGACAAAGAAAAGGCTGAATCCAGTACCAATCAACGGACTGAAACGAACCAGACGTTCGAGCGCCCTTTTCAGGTTCGAACTGGACATCATCGTGTAGCCCACGATCTGAAAAACGCCGGGATGGAAATTCCCGTAGGCTTTCAAACCGATGTTCGGATCATTAGAGGCCTGAGCCGCCAGGTCCCAAAGACGATAGATAACGCTTCGCTCGCAGAATGCTCCCGGTTTATTCGCAACCTTGACATCAAGCCCCGCCTCCTGGCACAGACTGGCAACATCCAGCCCTTGAGCCAAGAGCGTATTCGCCAGCACGCTGGCATAACCCGAACTCATTCTATACATGGCGTCCTCAATGACCTGTGGAACCGAACGTCCTGTCCGGAGCCAATACTGACATGCATTGAACATATTTCAACAATGTTGCACTAATATTAAATGTCCGTTGAGTTTCAAGTATTGATCCCAGTATAGGTACTCCTCATTTTTTGCCAGCGGGCCAAAACGCCCGTGTGGCACCGTTGGACACGAAGCAGTCACCTACAAACACTTCCGCACGGCCCGTCGATATCGAACAATCTCCTCTCCTGCAGCGCAACGAAAGGAAGTGGATGTATGGAGTCGCGTAGTCGTATTGCATTAGTAACGGGCGGCATGGGTGGCATTGGTACAGCGATCAGCCAACGCCTGTACAAGGAAGGATTCAAGGTAATCGTCGGCTGCAGCTCTGATTCCAGCCGCAAGAATGACTGGTTTGCCAGCCAGCTGGCAGCGGGTTATCAGTTCGAGTGCATCTATGGCGACATCACCGATTGGGAGTCGACCCGCAAGGCTTTCGAGATGGCTCGTGAACAATTCGGCCCGATCGATGTGCTGGTCAACAACGCCGGCATCACTCGCGACGCCTCCTTTCGCAAGCTCACCCCGGAAGACTGGAACACCGTAATCGGGACCAACCTGACGGGCTTGTTCAACACCACCAAGCAGGTCATTGAAGGGATGTTGTCCAAGGGTTGGGGGCGGATCATCAATATCTCCTCGATCAACGGCCAGCGCGGCCAGTTTGGTCAGACTAACTACTCCGCCGCCAAGGCCGGCATCCATGGCTTCACCATGGCACTGGCCCGGGAAGTTTCCGGCAAGGGCGTGACCGTCAATACCGTATCCCCAGGCTACATCCAGACCTCTATGACTGCGGCAATCCGCCCGGACATTCTCGACAGCATGATCGCAGCAACACCGGTCGGCCGCCTTGGCCAACCCGAAGAGATCGCCTCAATCGTGGCCTGGCTGGCCTCCGATGAGTCCGCCTACAGCACCGGTGCCGACTTCTCGGTAAACGGCGGCATGAACATGCAGTAACCCCAGCCAGGGCATGAATGCCCTGGTTTGCTCGACGAATTTTGTCTTTTCAATGAGGTCACGCATGAACGAAGTCGTAATCGTTGCCGCAACTCGTACCGCCATCGGCAGTTTTCAGGGTGCTTTGTCTGCAATTCCCGCGACCGAATTGGGTGCCGCAGTGATTCGCCGCTTGCTGGAGCAGACGGGTATCGATGCATCTCAGATAGATGAAGTGATCCTCGGCCAGGTACTCACAGCCGGCGCAGGGCAAAATCCGGCACGCCAGACAGCGATCAAGGCCGGCTTGCCACATACCACCCCTGCCCTGACCCTGAACAAAGTCTGCGGCTCCGGTCTTAAGGCCGTCCAGCTCGCCGTCCAGGCAATCCGTTGTGGCGACGCAGAACTGGTGATCGCTGGCGGTCAGGAAAACATGAGTCTGGCCCCTTATGTTCTGCCCAAGGCACGCACCGGTCTGCGCATGGGGCATGCGCAACTGCAAGACAGCATGATCCAGGATGGTCTGTGGGACGCCTTCAACGACTACCACATGGGCATCACCGCAGAGAATCTGGCGCAGAAGTACGAGATCTCTCGTGAAGCGCAGGATGCTTTCTCTGCCGCCTCGCAACAGAAGGCTGCGGCGGCCATTGAGGGCGGGCGTTTCCAGAGCGAAATCACCCCGATCCTGATTCCCCAGCGCAAAGGCGAACCGCTGGTCTTCGACACCGACGAACAGCCGCGTATCGACAGCACTGCGCAAGCCTTGGCGAAACTCAAACCTGCCTTCCAGAAAGACGGCAGCGTGACCGCCGGCAACTCCTCGACCCTCAACGATGGTGCTGCCGTGCTGTTGCTGGCCAGCACCGCTAAAGCAAAAGCGCTGGGCCTTCCGGTACTGGCACGCATCAAAGCCTATGCCAGCGCCGGTGTGGACCCGTCGATCATGGGCATCGGCCCGGTCCCGGCTACACGTCTGACCCTGCAAAAGGCCGGCTGGAACGTCGAGGATCTGGACCTGATCGAAGCCAATGAAGCCTTCGCCGCCCAGTCGCTGGCGGTTGGCAAAGAATTGGGTTGGGACACTAGCAAAGTCAACGTCAACGGCGGTGCGATCGCCCTTGGCCATCCGATCGGCGCGTCAGGGGCACGGATCCTGGTGTCACTGGTGCACGAACTGATCCGCCGCGACGGCAAGAAAGGTCTGGCCACCTTATGCATCGGCGGCGGTCAAGGCGTCGGCCTGGCCATCGAGCGCTAACCAACGGCCTATCAGCTGCCAATGCGCGGACTTGGGACCCTCCTTGTTCCGCGCATCACGTTCGCATCAAACAATGCTGCCCGCATTCCTGCTGTTGCTACGCCGGAGTCCGGCCAAGCGCGGCTTTTTTCTGCCCGGCTCGTCAGCATGGGCAAGGAACTTTATGGATAACAACGCGCATACATTCAAGACCTATTGGTCAGGTCAGGTTCCGTTTATCGCCTCCTTTGCGGTGCAACAATTGCGCCTATGGGTCAGCACTAACCCCTGGTTTTCCGGGCATGAGCACGGCACATGGTTCGACCTGCCTCGCGAAACCCTGGAAAGCCTTCAGGCGGACTACCAATTGCAATGGGGCCAGCTCGGCCAACAGCTGCTGACCGGGCAACCCTTCAGCTTCGATGATCGACGTTTTGCCAGCGGCAACTGGAGCGAGCCACTGTTCGGCTCCCTCGCCGCCTTCTATTTGCTCAACTCCAGCTTTCTCCTGAAACTGCTCGACAAACTGCTGATCGACGAAAAGAAACCACGCCAACGCCTGCGCTATCTGGTGGAGCAAGCCATCGCCGCCAGTGCGCCAAGCAATTTTCTTGTCAGCAACCCTGATGCGCTCCAGCGTGTGGTTGAGACTCAAGGTGCCAGCCTGCTCACAGGCCTGCAGCATCTGGCCAGCGACATGAACGAAGGCAAAATGCGCCAGTGCGATAGCGGCGCCTTCAAGGTGGGCGTCGACCTGGCCAACACCCCCGGCGAAGTGGTCTTCGAGAATCATCTCTTCCAGCTCATTCAGTACTACCCGCAAAGCGAAACCCAGTACCTGCACCCGGTATTCGTCGTACCGCCGTCGATCAACAAGTACTACATCCTTGATCTGCGTCCGGACAACTCGATGGTCCGTCACCTGCTGGAGCAGGGGCATCCGGTATTCCTCATGTCCTGGCGCAACTTCGACCTGGAACACGCCGGCACAACCTGGGATGACCTGATTGAGCACGGGGTGATTAACGCGCTGCAAGTGACCCGCGAGATCAGTGGCGAGCAGCGACTCAATTGCGTGGGCTTCTGCATTGGCGGCACCCTGTTGAGCACGGCCCTGGCAGTACTGGCGGCACGCGGCGACCGAGAGATTGCCAGCGTGAGCCTGTTGACCACCTTCCTTGATTACCTGGATACCGGTGCCATCGACATATTCGTCGACGAAGAACTGGTGGCCTACCGCGAGCGCACCATTGGTGGCCTGAATGGCCCCATCGGTCTGTTTCGTGGCGAGGACATGGGCAATACCTTCTCCCTGCTGCGCCCCAACGATCTGTGGTGGAACTACAACGTCGACAAATACCTCAAGGGGCAGAAGCCGATTCCGCTTGATCTGCTGTTCTGGAATAACGACAGCACCAACCTTCCGGGCCCGATGTACTGCTGGTACCTGCGCCACACCTATCTGCAGAACGATTTGAAATCAGGAGAACTGGAGTGCTGTGGAGCCAAGCTGGACTTGCGTGCAATTGACGCCCCCGCTTACATCCTTGCCACCCATGACGATCATATCGTGCCCTGGAAAAGCGCCTACGCCAGCACCAACCTGCTCTCCGGGACCAAGCGATTTGTACTGGGTGCCTCCGGGCATATCGCGGGTGTCATCAATCCGCCTGCCAAGCAGAAGCGCCATTACTGGACCAACAATCGGGTCACGAAAAACCCGGACACCTGGTTCAAGAATGCCGAACAGCGTCCCGGCAGCTGGTGGAATGACTGGTTCAACTGGCTGGCCGGGCACTCCGGTGAGCGAAAGCCCTCGGTTCTGCACACCGGAAATGACAAATACCCGGCTCTGGAGCCGGCGCCAGGCAGTTATGTAAAGCAATGACACGGGGTCACGCGGTATGAGTTGATATCGCACAGCGCTGTCGCGTGAAAACACCCAGTCATGCCCTGATGCCGTTTAGTTAAGCTTGCTCCTGCAATTTCCTTAACTGAACGGCATTAAGTCATGCCCCGTTCCCAATGCAGCAAAAAAGAGCGTGTAACCCACGCTCTTTTCCGGGAAAGGACCGCCTATAAAAGTTCATCGCTGACTCATGTCAGGGGTTCAGCGAATGTCTGCCAGGCATTTTTCCAGAATATCCAGACCTTCATTCAGCACCACCGAATCGATGGTCAGGGGAGCCAACAGGCGGATGATGTGCCGCGACTTACCGCTCGGCATGAGTAGCAGTCCGCTGTTTCTGGCGGCTTCCAGCAAGGCCGCCAACTGCGCCGTCGCGGGATGGCCTTCGGGAGTGATCAACTCGATACCGCGCATGGCACCAACGCCCGTCAGACGCCCAAGGTAAGGCGATAGTTTTTGTTCGCGCCAACGTTCATAACGACTGACGATGGTGCTTTCCTGCATCTCGCCCCACTCAGACAAATTCGCATCGGTCATCTCATCCAGCGTCGCCAGTCCCGCTGCGCAGGCAACAGGATTGCCCGAATAAGTACCGCCCAGACCGCCTTTGGGTAACGTATCGAGCAGTGCTTTTCGTCCGACGACCGCTCCCAGTGGCATGCCGCCGGCAATACTTTTTCCCAGTAGCAGCAAGTCCGGCTCGATCCCCAGGCGAGTGAAGGCAAAACGTTGTCCGGTACGGCCAAAGCCTGACTGAATTTCATCGATGATCAGCACAATGCCCTTCTCGTCGCAGAGCTTGCGCAATGCTTGGGCGAACTCGATATCCAGCGCCAGGAACCCGCCCTCGCCCTGCACCGGTTCGAGAATAAAACAGGCCACCTCATCGATATCTATTTCCACGCTGAATAGGCGGTCCATGGCCTTAAGCGCGTCCTGGGTGGTGACTCCGGTGTCTTGGCTAGGGTAAGGCAGATGGTAAACGGGACCGGGCAAGACGCCGACCTTCTGCTTGTAGGGCGCGACCTTGCCGTTGAGATTGAGGGTGGCCAAGGTACGTCCGTGAAACGCACCATCGAAGGCAATCACCGCCGTGCGACCGGTATGTGCACGGACGATTTTCAAGGCATTTTCTGCGGCCTCGGCGCCGCTGTTGGTCAGCATCCCTCCAAGCGCATAGCTCACCGGCACAAAGGCCGCCAGCCGCTCCATAAACTGTTCATAGGGCTGATGGGGGGCCGCGTTGAAAGCATAGTGAGTCAACCGGGTGGCTTGTTCTCGAATGGCCTCGACAATGCGCGGGTGGCAATGGCCCAGGTTCAATACACCGATACCGCCGACGAAATCGATGTAACGCTTGCCGTTCACGTCCCAGACTTCGGCATTTTTTCCGTGACTCAGGCTGATCGGATGAACGAAGGAAATAGAACTACTGATAGAGGTGGAGGCCATGGCCGGTCATCCTGCTGACAATGAAAGTGCCCGCTATGTAAGCGATGATCGAACGGTCCCCACAAGCGAAATAATCTCTGCGGGTTATTCCTCAAATTCGGGATGTCCGAAACGCTGACATTACTGTCGCTGCAACACCGCCTCCCCGGCCTGCGGCAACAGACGCGGGTTATCCAGCGCATCGCCCTCACCCGTTGCAATACGCCGATGCCTCAATCTGCAGAAAACCTGTCACGACTATTGGTCAGGTGTATCCACATCGCCGCTCGAGCGGCGTCTGGATCCTGCTTTTTGATGGCATTGAGAATTGCCTCGTGCTCAAGATTGGCAAGGTGTCCAAGCTTGGCCAAGTCGGCTCCGCCCCGCTCAGTGGCGTTCACGCGAGTTCTGGGAATCATGGAGCTCCCCAAATGCTGCATGATTTCGGTAAAGCAGGTATTGCCAGTGGCCTCGGCAATGAGGAGATGAAAGCGTTTGTCCGCTTCGACACAGCTGTCGTTATTAGCCAATAAGCTCTGATAATCATCCAATGCTTTGCGCATCTGGGACAACTGCTTCGGGCTGCGACGCTTTGCGGCCAAGGCTGCTGCCTGGGTTTCGAGGCCCATGCGCAACTCCAAAATACTTCGCACACTCATGGCTGTATCGACATTCAGTCGCAAGCCCTGCTCGGGTAAGCGCTCAAGAACAAAAGTGCCTATGCCGTGTCGAGTCTCCACCAAACCCGATGCTTGCAATTTCGAAATGGCCTCACGCACCACCGTACGACTGACACCATGCTCGCGAACAATCGCGTTTTCTGCGGGAAGCTTTTGTCCGGGTTTGATTTGGCCCAGCAAAATTCTCTGGGTGAGCTCCACAACCAAATCATGTGCAAGATTGTGGGAGCGCTTCCGAGCAGGCACATCGGTGTCGTTTTGCATAATGGTCATCCGGAAATCTGGGCTATCGAATCGTAACACCTTGCCTGTTTTGTGTTGCGTTCAGTTCCGTACTCGCTATCTGGCGAGCTCTCAAAATGCGCATCAACTTGTATGACAACACTCAATATCAGACAAAGATATCGGCTTTCACAAGGTGTACCTTTCAAGCCATCGCCTTAAAATCCGAAAAAATAGAGACCTTTTCAATTTCAGGAAACTCCGACAACCCAAGCAAATACTGGGTTAAAAATTATTCTCTTAGATCTAAACGCATAAAAAAGATCGAATTGAGAACGATAAAGTTGATTCTGCTGTCTTGTGACGGAAAAATCTCAGTTGTATGATGTCTATCAACACAAATCGCACCTTCTCTAACAAAAACCGCGAAACAGGCTGACTCAACATGAATCCACAAGCACTCAAGGCCGTCCTTTCTGAAGGTCTACTTTCCTTCCCTGTCACCTATTTCGACACCTCCCCTTAAACGCCCTCCTGACACGCAACCAAGTCGTACCCCGCATAAAAATAACGAGTGGGAGATCAGAGTGTGAACACATCCAATTCCAAGGTGAGTGACGGCGCAGATTCGGCTTTGCTTTCGGCTGTTTCGAAAGTAAAGCGCCATGTTTTGCCGCTGTTCGTCATCATGTTTATCGTTAACTACATTGACCGAGTGAATATCGGCTTCGTGCGTTCGTACATGGAGCATGATCTTGGCATTGGTGCCGCAGCCTACGGTTTCGGTGCCGGCTTGTTCTTCATCGGTTACGCCCTGTTCGAAGTCCCGTCCAACATGCTCCTGCAAAAAGTCGGCGCCCGTATCTGGCTGACCCGCATCATGCTGACCTGGGGTATTGTCGCAACCTGCATGGCGTTCATTCAGAACGAAACCCACTTCTACATCCTGCGTTTTCTCCTGGGCGTTGCCGAAGCAGGCTTCTTCCCCGGCGTGATCTATTACTTCACTCGCTGGTTGCCCGGTGTGGAGCGCGGTAAAGCGATCGCTATCTTTCTCAGCGGCTCAGCGATTGCCTCGCTGATTTCCGGACCTTTGTCGGGGTTGCTGCTGCAAATCACGGGTTTGGGCATGCACGGCTGGCAGTGGATGTACTTGATTGAAGGGTTGTTTTCGGTGGTGCTGTGCGTCTTCGTCTGGTTCTGGCTTGATTCCAGACCCCATGATGCCAAATGGCTGACCCGCGCGGAGCAGGACGCACTGGTCAATGCCATTGATGCAGAACAACTGGCGCGCGAGGCCGCAACACCGATCAAACCTTCGCTGGGCAAACTGCTCAAGGATCGCCAGATCATTCTGTTCTGCCTGATCTACTTTTTCATCCAGCTGACCATCTATGCCGCCACCTTCTGGCTGCCGAGCATCATCAAGAAGATGGGCGATCTCAGCGACATGCAGGTCGGGCTGTTCAATTCGATTCCGTGGCTGCTGTCTATCGTCGGCATGTACGCCTTCGCCTCACTGTCGACCAAGTGGAAACACCAGCAAGCCTGGGTCGCCGCTGCACTGTTGATTGCCGCTGCCGGGATGTTCATGTCCACCACCGGCGGGCCGATCTTTGCCTTCGTCGCCATTTGCTTTGCAGCCTTGGGTTTCAAGTCGGCGTCGTCGCTGTTCTGGCCGATTCCGCAGGCGTATCTGGATGCACGAATCGCAGCAGGTGTGATCGCACTGATCAACTCAGTCGGCAATCTCGGCGGCTTCGTTGCACCGACTACTTTTGGGCTGCTGGAAGAACGCACCGGCTCAATCCAGGGTGGTTTGTACGGCTTGGCCGCGACATCAATTATTGCCGCGATCATCGTCTTCGCCGCCCGCAACAAGCCTAAAGGCGCACCCGCCATTGCGATAAGCAAACCGAGCCCCAGCCACTCCTGACGAAGACGGGGCAGAGCGCCATGGCCGACCAACGTCAGGCAACTGCCCCGGATCAAGCAGATATGAATTTACAGGACAACACAATGAACACCTCGAACGCACAAGACACTGGCAAAGCCCCTGTTATTACCAGCATGCAGATCATCCCGGTGGCTGGCCATGATGGAATGCTGCTCAACCTCAGCGGTGCCCACGGTCCGTTCTTCACCCGCAACATCGTGATCCTCAAGGATAATGCGGGCCACACCGGCGTTGGTGAAGTGCCGGGTGGCGAGCGCATCCGCCAGACACTCGAAGACGCCCGCTCACTGGTGGTCGGCAATACCATTGGCACTTACCAGAAAATCTTGAACAACGTGCGCCAGGCCTTTGCCGAACGTGACTCTGGTGGTCGCGGCTTACAAACCTTCGACCTGCGCATCACCATCCATGCCGTTACCGGCCTGGAAGCCGCCCTGCTCGACCTGCTGGGTCAACACCTGGACGTACCGGTCGCAGCCCTGCTGGGTGAAGGCCAGCAGCGCGATGAAGTGAAAATGCTCGGTTATCTGTTTTACGTCGGTGATCGCAACAAGACCGACCTGGCTTACCGTAGCGAACCGGATGCGGATAACGACTGGTTCCGCGTACGCCATGAACACGCCATGACTGCCGAATCCGTAGTGCGCCTGGCCGAAGCGGCTCACGCCCGTTATGGCTTCGAGGATTTCAAGCTCAAGGGCGGCGTGTTAAGCGGCGACGAAGAAATCCAGGCCGTCACCGCCCTGGCCGAGCGCTTCCCCGACGCGCGTATCACGCTGGACCCCAATGGCGCATGGTCGCTGAAAGAAGCCATTCGCCTATGCCGCGATCAGCATCATGTGCTGGCTTACGCAGAAGACCCCTGTGGTGCAGAGAACGGATTTTCCGGTCGTGAAGTCATGGCTGAATTCCGTCGTGCGACCGGCATGAAAACCGCGACCAACATGATCGCCACCGACTGGCGCGAAATGGGCCATGCGATCCAGCTGCAATCGGTAGACATCCCGTTGGCCGACCCGCACTTCTGGACCATGCAAGGTTCGGTTCGGGTGGCACAGATGTGCAACGAATGGGGTCTGACCTGGGGTTCGCATTCCAACAATCACTTCGACATCTCATTGGCGATGTTCACCCACGTGGCCGCTGCTGCACCGGGTGAAATCACCGCCATCGACACTCACTGGATCTGGCAAGACGGTCAACGCTTGACCAAGGCGCCGCTTCAAATAGTCGATGGTTGCGTGCAAGTTCCAAAAAAGCCCGGTTTGGGTGTCGAGCTGGATATGGATCAAGTGGCCAAGGCCCACGAGCTGTACAAAGGCATGGGGCTGGGCGCACGTGACGACAGCGTTGCCATGCAGTTTCTGATCCCTGACTGGAAATTCAACAACAAGCAACCGTGCCTGGTGCGCTGAACCCACTACGCCGCCTCTGTAGGAGCCGAGCTGCTCGCGATGGACTGAAGGACGACGCGTTTATTCAGAAAACACGCGTTATCGTTAACGTCCATCGCGAGCAAGCTCGGCTCCTACAGAGACCTCATTTCCTTAAACTGACTGGCCCTGGCGACTCAACTGACCTAAGGGCAACCTATCCCCTGTTGTTTTGACCAACTACGTGCGGCGCCTGCAATGATGGTCGCCAGTTGCCCAATGGCCTGCTGATGGGCAACTACCAAATCCTGCACCTGGGTGCCCGCCGGTTGGCGGATGACGCTGCTGCACGTCAGACTACGGCGCTTTTCGCCATCGCCGCGCAGGCTGATGCTCCAGACCACATCGATCAAGACGTATTGACCCGCCAGTGAGTCGAAACGCCGGACATCGGTTTGCAGCGCGAGTATCGGCAGACCTGAGGTCTTGGGTAAGCCTGCCAGGTCACGAGTACCCAGTTTGAGCTCCATCTGGTTGGCCAGGGCATCGTGGAATTCCTCGGCCAGCGGTGCGCTCCAACGCTCGGTTTCGAGGATCGACAAGGTTCCGCTGCCGTGGCGCACCACTATTTGCGGCTGGTCAACCTGAACCGGGATGCGCACCGGCTGCATCTCGAACTGGAAGCCTGACGCGGCTACATTCGTGCGCGCAGTACTGTCCATTACGGGCGGAACCAGGGTGTAATAATGGGTCGGTGCCGAGCTGCAGGCGGCCAGGCCAAGTGTGGCGAAAATGGCCAGGGAGCGAATAGTCATGGTGTTCATTCCTGGTCAATCTCTCGAGAGGACGAAGGTGATGATTGATAGCTATCAGGCTTGTTGTCTTTGAGGCGCCCGCGAATCAGTGCCTCGGGATGCCGGCCCAGGAAATCGGTCAGCACTCGCACCGAACGCGCAGTGCGCTGGACCTCCTCCATCGCTTGGCCAAATTGCAGGCGTTGCGGTGAGTCTTCGGAAACACTGCTGCTGGCCGAGGCTACTGCTTTCCGGGTCTCTGCCAATGTATCGCGCATCTGCGGCAGCACTTCGCCGTTGACCTGTTTGAGGGTTTTCTGCAGCTCTGCGAGGCTGCCATTGAGGTTGCCAGCAATCTGCTCGAGCGGCAGTTTGCTGATCTTGTCGACGACACTTTGTAGTTGCTCCTGAAGTTTATCCAGGCTGCCCGGTATCGTTGGAATCTCCACCGGTCGCGCGTTCACGTCGAAATTCACCGGTTTGGCGTTCGGGGCAAAATCCAGGGCGATGTAGAGCTGCCCGGTCAACAGGTTGCCGGTTCGGGCCTGCGCCCTGAGCCCCTTCGTGACCATCTGGGCCATCAGCTGTACAGCCAGTGCGTCATCGTTGGTGTCCCGGGTTTTCGATATTTTTTCATGGGCCTTACCCAACCTGCTGGGATAAATCACGGCGCCAATGATGGTGGGAAAGTCTTTCTTGACCTCGTCATAGTCCAGATCAATCGATACCACCCGTCCCAGGTTCACCCCGTGAAATTCCACCGGCGCGTTGACCGCCAAACCACGCAAGGACTGATCGAAGCGCATGCGGATGTAGCGTGGCTCGCCATCGGCTGGAGCCATGGCGGTTTCCCGATCACTAAAGAGGGAAAACTCAGCGTTCTCTTCAGCCACCTGGGGATTGGGACTGTAGTTGGGCTCAACGAATGCGACACCTCCGGCCAGAATCGATGACACCGACTGGGTTTGTACCTTCAGGCCTTCGGCGCTCAGGCTGACATCGACGCCACTGGCGTTCCAGAAACGTGTATTGCGAGTCACGAATTTGTCGTTCGGGGCGTGGACAAAGATCTGTACTTCGACTCCTTTGCCGCCCTCGGACAGTTTATAGGACACCACCTCGCCAACCGGGATGCGTCGGTAGTAGACGCTGGAACCCACATCCAGCGAGCCGAGGTCGTTGGTGCTCAAGGTGTATCGCGTGCCCTTCTGGCCGTACGTAATGGGCGGCGGGATTTCAAGGCCGACGAAGTCCTTTTTGGTCTTGTCCGATGCGCCGGCATCGGCCCCGATAAAGGCGCCGGACAACAGCGTATCGATCCCCGAAACACCGCCGGCGCCGATGCGCGGGCGCACCACCCAGAAGCGTGAGTCCTCAGACGCAAAGGACTTGGCGGAGCCTTCCAGGTCAATGGTGGCGTCGACGTGGCTACGGTCCTCTCTCAAGGTGATCGAGGTCACCTTGCCGATCACCACATTCTTGTATTTGACCTGGGTCTTGTTGACCTCCAGCCCTTCGGCAGTCAGAAAGCTCACGATAATCTGCGGCCCGGCCTGCCTGGCGTTATGCACCACCATCGACAACCCGACCAGAGCCGCGACAATCGGCACCACCCACACCAGGGAAACGTTGAAGCGTCGACGCTTGACCTCAGGATTGCCTGGAGCCGGCGTGTCGGTAGAACTTGGGTGATCAGGCATCTTCAACCTCTGCGTCCCAGATAAGCCGGGGATCAAAACTCATGGCAGCGAACATCGTCAGAACCACCACCAAACCAAAAAATAGAATGCCCATCCGCGGGTCGATGGTACTCAGCGAGCGAAACTGCACCAGGGCGGCGATCAGCGCCACCACCAGCACATCGAGCATGGACCAGTAACCGACAATCTCGATCAACCGATAGAGCTTGGCCCGCTCACGCATGGCCCAGCGACTGCGGCGCTGACAGGTGATCAGCAGCATGCCCAACACCAGGAACTTCATGCACGGCACAGCCACGCTGGCAATGAAAATAAGCAACGCCAGGTCCCACTCGCCTGCGTGCAAGAACTCTATGATCCCGCCGAAAATGGTGCTTTCGGCGCCGTTGCCAAAGATGTTGGTGTACATCACTGGCATCACGTTGGCCGGGATGTAGCAAATCATGCTGGCCAACAGCAGTGCCCAGGTACGGGCAAGGCTATTGGGTTTGCGTCGATGCAGCGGGGCGTCGCAGCGAGAGCAGCTCGTGTCCGACGATGGGCAAACCTGGCCGCAGGTATGACACAGGACCAGATTCATTTCGCTGGCATAGGGCGGCATGCTCATGGAATAACGCCCTCCAGGTCTGTCCACAGCCGGCGGATACCTTTGCCTGAGATCAGGATGATCAGCACGGTCAGCATGGCCAACGCCCACAGCCCGAGACCCGGATGCACATCGAGCATGCCGGCCAGTTTGACGATTGCCACCAGAATTCCCAGCAAACACACTTCGAGCATGCTCCAGGGGCGCAGATGCTCCAGAGCGCGCATGCAGGCTTTGAAGCCGGGAGCCGCTCGCCTGACCAGGGCAAAGCTGAGCACCCAACACAACAAGATGATTTGCAACATCGGCGCGAGGATGATTGCCAGCCCCGCCACGGCGGCAATCACGCTGATTTGTCCTTGCGCCAAGGCTTCCACGGACTGCCATAACGTCGCTTGATTACTCAGGCCTTGCAGGCTGATGGACATGACCGGAAACGCGTTGGCGAAGACAAATAGCAGCGCCGCGCTTATCGACAGCGCGAGGAGTTGTTGGATGCTGAGCTGACCACCACGGTCCAGGATGGCCGCGCAACGGACGCAACGTGCGGTCTGACCTTTGGTCAGAGATACAGGCGTGTACACCGAGTCGCAATGCTCGCAGATGATCCAGGTTGGGGAAGATGTCATAGGCTCGACCGAGGTGTATTGAAGATCCATTGGTTCAAAAGAAAATTCCTTGGGGAGCCAAATCATCATAGCCGCTCAGTTCGAAACTGACGGCCATGACCTGTGTTGATGTCGATATTTGTGAACCGCGAACTCTTTTATAACGCCGGTTTGAAGTATCTCTTACGCAAACTATGATTGCCATTCAAACTCATCGAGTCCAGGAGCCCTGGTGCGTGCCCCCGCAGCAAAGATGGCGCATTCGTTTGAAGAGAATGTGCTCGGCAAAGTGCCTGGCTATGAACTGTTGAAAGATGCCACTGCCCGTTTGGCAGGTTTTGAAAACGTCGATGGCGCAAAGTTGGGTTGATCAACGAAGACGCTCCCTGGCTGCCGCAATCTTGAGCCTCGCGGTTCTGTAGCTGATCTATTATCGAAGGGGCTCTGGTGTAACCGAGCTCAACCACCTGAACAGCGCCCATGCGAGCAAACCTGAATGATCCTCTTCCTGTTACCCCAAGCCGGCTACGATCCCACCGAAAGCAGCGTGCCTTGGCAAGCACTGCGCCAGGCTGGCATCGAGGTGCGTTTCGCCACTCCCCATGGTTTGCCCGCTTATGCGGACCCGCGCCTGGTTGACATTGGTTTCGGCCCGCTGAACCCGTTCCTGATGACGCGTAAAGCCGATCTTCAGCACTATCAAACCATGATCACTGACGATGGATTTCGCACACCCATGGCTTACGCCGATGTCGACCCCGCCCAATTCGAGGGGCTGCTGATTCCCGGTGGCCATGCCGTCGGCATGCGCAGCTTGCTGGAGTCGGAACAAGCCAAGCGAATCGCCCTGCACTTCTTTAAAGCGAACAAACCAGTCGCAGCCGTCTGCCACGGAGTGTTGCTGCTTGCCCGTACGCTTGACCCTGACTCCGGCCTATCGATATTGCACAGGCGAAAGGCTACAGCGCTGCTGAAAAGCATGGAGCTGCTGGCCTGGGCGATGACAGCACCATTGCTCGGTCGCTACTACCGCACCTACCCGCAGACGGTCGAGGAGGAAGTCAAAGCCGAACTGGCGAGCCCCGAGGATTTTTTACCCGGGCCGCTACTGCCTTTACGCGATTCGGCGGAGAACCTGCAACGGGGTTTCGTGGTCCGCGACGGTAATTTACTGACCGCGCGTTGGCCGGGTGACTGTTACCGCTTTGCCAGTGAGTGGGTGGGTATCGTGTTGCAAGCGCGAGAGGCGGCTTCCACGTCTTGACTCTCGTAGCCTGCAACTGCAGCCTCGCCCTTACACCACTGGTCACGAATTTATCGCTGTTGGGCCCCTATCAACAGCGATATCCGCTGCGAATAGCAATGAACACCACATAAACAAACGACGTCTTTGCATAAGAATTTCGAGGCTGTTCGCTCGATGCCATATGGACCTGGCTGCTGCCAGATCCACGCGCGCATGGGGCTCTCCTCAATTAGTATGGAAGACTCGATATGCCACGTTTTATGCTCAGCACGCTGACGCTCGCCCTGGATTTGACGGCAATGATGCCCGTGGTCAATGCCGCCCCATTGCTCGATCCCACGCCAGAACATCCTCGCGCCGACAGTCGATCGGCCGAGAGCAATACCTGGCTGGAAATCGATCAGGCCGCCTTCGAAGGGAACATCACCAAGCTCCAGCAGCGGCTGGCGGGTAAAAGCCAGATCTGCGCCGTGATGAAAGCCGACGCTTATGGCAATGGCATTGCCTTGCTTGTTCCTTCTGCCATCAGGATGGGCGTCACCTGTATCGGCGTGGCGAGCAACGAGGAGGCACGTGTTGCACGGGCCAAAGGCTTCAAGGGCCGTCTGATGCGTTTGCGCAGCGCTACCGTTGGTGAAGTGGAGAATGCGCTGCGCTACAACATCGAAGAACTGGTCGGCAATCTTGAGGTTGCACGCCAGCTCAACGAGATGGCCACACGCAAAGGTGAAAAACTAGCGGTTCACCTGGCGCTGAATTCGGCGGGTATGAGCCGCAACGGCCTGGAAATGAGCACCGCAGAGGGGCAACAGCAGGCGGTTGAGATGACTCGGCTGGATCACCTGAATATCGTCGGAATCATGACCCACTTCCCGGTCGAAGAACGAGAGGACGTTCTGCGGGGGCTGGCCACATTCAAGGAGCAATCCGGTTGGCTGATCGAACACGCAAAACTGGACCGTAGCCGGATCACCCTGCACTGCGCCAATACCTTCACCACCCTCGAGGTGCCCGAGGGGTGGCTGGACATGGTCCGCCCGGGGGCTGCGCTCTATGGCTACCCGGTGGGCGGGCATAACGAGTTTCAGCGCGTCATGCAGTTCAAATCGCGGGTCGCGGCGGTCAACGCCTACCCGGCGGGCAGCACAATCAGCTACGACCGAACCCATACCCTGAGCAAAGATTCATTGATCGCCAACATCCCGGCCGGTTACTCCGATGGGTATCGAAGAGCATTCTCCAACAAAGCCTCTGTGTTGATTCACGGCCAACGCGCACCGGTAATCGGCAAGGTCACCATGAACACACTGATGGTCGACGTCAGTGGCATCCAGGGCGTCCAGGCGGGAGATGAGGTCGTTCTGTATGGCAAACAGGGCGATGAAGAGATTACCCAGACCGAACTGGAAACCATAAACGGCGCGTTGTTGGCAGACCTCTACACGGTTTGGGGCAACTCCAACCCGAAAAGACTCAAGGGCCAATAGTTATCGGCAAACGGTGCAGAGATGCCAACCTGAAGCCTCGCCACTGCAGTGGCGAGGCAACAAAGCCAATGACGCAAGACAGGGTTTTCAGGCGCGCCGCTATCACCACACTGAGGACCTTGATCAGCACTACGCCATGCCGAGCAGTGATGGCGGTCTTTTCATCCGGCGGATCGAGCATTGCTTCGAGGGCCTGATGAGTGGCCAGTCACAGACCACCAGCGCGGCAGCAACTGCTGAACCTTGGCGTCGGCAAATCGGTCATCGATCAACATCACTACGCCGCGATCTTGTTGAGTGCGGATCACCCTTCCGGCGGCTTGTACGACTTTCTGTACGCCGGGAAACAGGTAGGTGTAGTCATAACCAGCACCGAAGATCGCGGCCATGCGCTGTTTCAGCTGCTCGTTCACCGGGTTTAGCTGGGCTAGCCCCAGGGTGGCGATAAACGCGCCAATCAGTCGCGCGCCCGGCAGATCGATACCTTCGCCAAACGCCCCGCCCAATACGGCAAAGCCGATCCCTTGGCTGCTTGTCGTGAACTGATCCAGGAAGGCCTGGCGCTGCCCTTCGTCCATCCCCCGCGACTGTGACCAAAGGTCGATATGCGGGTATTTATCGGCCAGCAACTGCGCCACTTGTTGCAAATAATCAAAGCTGCTGAAGAACGCCAGGTAGTTGCCGGGACGCTGTTGGAACTGGGCGGCGATCAATTCGACAATGGGCGCAAGGGACGCCTGCCGGTGCACGAAGCGCGTGGAAATCTGACTGACGATGTGCACCTCCAATTGCTCGGCAGTGAACGGTGACTCGACATCAATCCATACGGTGTTCGCCGGCAGACCCAAGAGGTCCGCATAGTAATGCCGAGGGCTCAGGGTCGCGGAAAACAGTACAGTGCTGCGGGCGGCCGTGAGCCGTGGACGAATGAAGCCGGCGGGCACTACGTTGCGTAAACAGAGCTGCGACACACTGCGCTTGGCGTTGAGGTCTCGTTTGCTGATATCGAACAGAAACTGCTCATCAAACAGCTCGGCGACTCGTGAAAAATGCAGCGCCTCGAAGTAGAAACTTTGCAGCGTACCGTCCAGACCTTGAGGATGATCGTTCAGGTAATCGCCGACGGCGGCGATGCACAACGAAAGCGCTTGAAGCAGTTTTTCCGGCGTCTGGGCGTAGGCCTGATATGGGCGAATCTGTTCTTTATGCAGGGCATTCCATTCACGGTTCACCCGTTGCAAGGACCTCTTCAACGGCTCTGGCGCGTTAGTGCGGACACTGTTCAACGTGAATTGATCGAGGCTTGCGCTGTACATCTGGCGTCCGCGTTCCACCAGGTTATGGGCCTCGTCAACCAGTACCGCCACCTTCCATTGATTGAACTGGGCAAGACCAAACAACAAGGCGCTGAAGTCAAAATAGTAGTTGTAGTCGGCAACCACCACATCGGCCCAGCGGACCATTTCCTGACTCAGATAGTACGGGCAGACATCATGCGTCAAAGCGATTTGTCGCAGACTGCCTTGATCCCATAACTGTATCTGCGTGGCCGCTTCCCGGGCCGCTGGCAGACGATCATAAAAACCCTTCGCCAAGGGACAGGACTCTCCGTGACAGGCTTTGTCCAGGTGTTCACAGGCCTTGTCCCGCGCCACCAATTCGAGCACTCGCAACGGCAGATCGGGCTCGCTGCGGTAGATAACCTGGGCCGCATCGAGCGCGAGTTTGCGGCCCGGCGTCTTGGCGGTCAGGAAAAACACCTTGTCCAGTTGCTGCGGAGAGAGCGCCTTGAGCATCGGGAACAGCGTGCCGACGGTCTTGCCAATGCCAGTGGGCGCCTGGGCCATCAAGCAACGGCCGGTACTCACGGCCTTGAAGACCGATTCCGCCAGGTTGCGCTGCCCAGGGCGAAAGCCGGCGTGGGGAAAACGCAACAACTGCGCGGCCTGATTACGGGCGTCGCGATGAGTCATCTCCTGCTCGGCCCACTGCAAAAACAAGCCGCAGTGACGATTGAAGAAAAGCTCCAGCTCAGCGGCGCTGCAGGCGTCTACGAGTCGGGTTTCCTTTTCGCTGACGATATCGAAATACACCAGCACCAGGCTGATCTCGGGCAGCTGCAATTTCTGACACATCAACCAGCCGTAAATCTTTGCCTGCGCCCAATGCAACTGACGATGATTGGCGGGCATGAGGCTCAGGTCGCCGCGATAGGTTTTTACTTCTTCAAGCTGGTTTTGGTTGGGGTCATAGCCGTCTGCCCTACCCCGCACCGTCAACTGCTGGTACTGGCCCTCAAGCGCGACTTCAGCTTGATAGCCCTCATTGCGCCGCGAGGCGACGGTGCGATGGCCAGCGATGCCTTCCAGCGCCGTGGGTGACGGGGTAAAGCGCAAGTCGAGATCGCCGACCTTGGCCGTGAACTCGCACAAGGCACGCACCGCGATGCTGTAACTCACTCGCCCTGCTCCGCCCATTGCACATAACAGACGGCCACCGGCATCTGATGCAGCTGGCAGAACTCCAGCCAGCGCAGCTGGTTGTCTTGCAGGCGATCCCCCGGGCCTTTGACTTCGATCATGCGGTAGGTTTTTTGCTGCGGCCAGAACTGGATAAGGTCCGGCATGCCGGATCGGTTGGCCTTGATGTCCAGCAGCAAGCGATTGAACCAGTGCTTGAGGTGTTCAGCCGGCAGGCAATCAAGGGCCTGCTCGAGCAGGTCATCGGTCAACGTACCCCAGAACACGAAGGGTGACTGCACCCCCCATTTGGTGACATAACGATTGCGGATGGTCTCTGCGTAACGGCCGTCGTCCAGTTCTGCCAGACAGGCCTGAAACAGCTCGGCACGCCGCGAATGGAAGTCGTCGTTGAGCAGGTCGACCGGTCCTCGCTGAAACGGGTGAAAAAATGCCCCCGGCAACGGTGCAAATATCGCTGGCCAACAGAGCAGCCCGAACAAGGAATTGATCAGACCGTTCTCGACATAGTGCACCGGCGCCAACGCTTCAGCGAGATGAGCCTGAACATGGAACTCAACTGATAACGCCAGATCGGTTCTCGGCAGGCTGAGATCCAGACGCGGCGTATCGATCGCAACCGTCCGGGGCGTGGGCAGGCCTCCGAGCTTGCGTCGCAGCCTTGGCAGGACTCGCAGCAATTGCTGTTGTTCGGCTGCACCTTCCGGACATTGCTCGGCATGGCTGGCAAGCTCCATTGCCAGCGAGTACTCACCGCTGCGTTCAAGCACGCGGATCAAGCGCAGCCGCGCGCCGGGATAACCGCAGGCTCGATAGATAGTCAGGGCTGCCGGCAGATCGGCGATTCGCTCGCAGTGCTGGCCGATCTGGAACAGCAGCTTGGCCCGGCGCCTTTCAAGCCAGGGGTTGGCCGTGTCCAGAGCATTGATGTGCTCGAGCACCTCGCTCAATGGCTCGCCGGCGTCGAAACGCCCCTGACAATCGTGCAGGTACAGAAAACCATCCACGTCTGCACGGCTGCGCAAACCACGGGATTCGGCGCAAAACTCGACTTTTTCGTAAGTAAAGACGCCCAGGTCAGCCAACACGAATTCCGACCAGTCCTGGTAAAGGTTGCCAAAGAACATTAACCGTAGCCGATCGCAAAGGTCCATGATGGTCAAGGTGAAGAGTCGATCATCCAGCGTCGGACACCATTGTTTGAACGTGTGCGCGTTGCTGAACTGTTCGCTCAGAGACGTGAGCCAATCGGTTTTTTTCGCCTTGGGCTGGTCGATGGCGGCGTTGAAGCACAGGAGGATTTCCGGTCTCAGCAAGACGTCGAACAGTTCTTCGATCGACAGCAGCGCTTGCTCATCGACCCAGCCCAGTCGCAGTAACGGTGCGACCGCAGGCTCAACCTCACCGATTTCGTCGTAATGCAGTTTGCCCGCTCGAAAGCGCACACCTTTGCGCATCACCATTCTGACGAGCAACGCCTGGGACGCTTGGGGTAGACGACTGAAGTCGAGAATGAACTGCTGCTCTTCAGCGCTCAGCACGTCGGCATAACGCTGTTCAAGCCAGGCGAGCACTTGCACAAAGTTGTTCAGGTAATAGAACGGATTGTCGAGCGGGTTGGAAGTCACAGATCAAGCGCGCCACAAAAATTGGATACTGGTTATGCATACAGATACCAGCTCAGCCCCTGCGCTTGCAAACAGTATTGGATGGGCGGCCGAGCGTCGGTCTTCTTTCTTGCGGGTGCGAACTTTCTTTGAGTTAGTTACACAAACGAAGACAGCACTGCATTCGTGACTCGCTTCAGTCGAGGTTATCAGTTGATTTTCAAACGAGAGGTTTGTGTATGAACGTTAAACTCTTGGGCCTGCCCCTGGCAGTAGCGGCACTTCTAGCATTGGGCGGTTGCTCCTCGCCGGCGGTCGTGACCCTGCAGAATGGCACCCAGTACTTGACCAAAGATGCGCCGAAAACCAGGGATGGCTTTTACGAATTCGTAGACATCTCGGGTAAGCATGTGAAGATCAAGGCGGATGATGTCGCCACCGTTCGCCAGGAAGATTGAGTCCTGAAACCTGTGGGTGCCCCCCAAGGGATCGCTGCCTATCGACAGCTCCTACGCCGATTCCGTGCACCCGAAAATGATCAGGTGTACGCAACACCTGTAGGCGCCGCCAATAGGCTGCGATCTTTTTGGCTTGCTGCATTGTCTTGTGGTTAAGCGATGACGATGCTTGCGCCTGCCAGATGATCCAGTCCGACACCGACCAGCGTCACCGAATCGCTGCCAAAGGTCAGCACCGTGTCGCTGCCCACTGAGGTGGCATGTTCTCGGTAGTCATAGCTTTGACCCACACCGTTGACACCGAGGAACACCAGCTTGTCGGTGGACTGGTAGCCAATGATTTTGTCGTTGCCAAAATCGCCACTGAACAGGAAGGTATTGATACCGCCTCCCGACTCCATCAGGTTATTGCCGGCGCCACCGACGAAGACGTTGTTGCCTGCGGAACCGATCAAGTGGTCATTGCCGCCCAAGCCAAACAGCCAGTCACCGCCAGCATGCGCCTTGAGGGTATTGTCGCCCGCGTCGCCCTTCACCGAAGACGCGTACGGGGTCAGACTGTTGCCGGCCAGCAGGCCCTTGTCGGTGACGCTGTGGGTCACATCGTCTTTGAACAACCCCCATATAAGTCCCGGTTCCTTGCTGGTCAGCGTGCCGATATCGCGGGTGATACTGATGCCGCCATTGGCATCGCGAACATACAGCGTCCCGGCGCCGTCGCTGGCGAAATCGAAGCTTTTCACCGACTGCTGCAAATCCAGGGTGTTGCTGCCCTTGCCGCCGAGCATGATGTTGTAACCGCCGCTATCCCTGAAGGTGTCGTTGCCATCACGACCCTCCAGGTAGTCGTTGCCACTCCCCCCCTGGATCAGGTCGTTACCGTCAGTGCCTATGATGAAAGTGCTGCCCTTGTGGGTTTCGGCGTTGCGGTTCAGGTCCTGGACCCACGTGTTACTGCGTGCCGGGTCCGAAAGGTTGGCGACGATGATGGTCGAGTCTTTGCTCGTCAAATCGTAGAACTTCGAGTCAAGAACCCGAGTCATGCCATCACCATAACCGGTCGGCAAATGGGAGATCCAGGTCGGGATGTTGACGATGGAAAACGGCAGGATGTTCCAGGCTGTGGAGGCGTAGTGGTCGTTAAAGCTGACGATGTTGTTGGTCGCCGAATCCTGATGGGCATCGTGCACCCCCGCTGACGACAGGTTGAGTGACGAACCGTCCAGTGCGCGGAACACTGGATCGTTTTCGTAGCCGATGTTCAGCACTTTGTCGGTGCTGCTTTGGGTGGGCGACGCATAGGCCACATAGTTGGCGTCTTTGTAGAACCCCGAAAAATGATCGCCGCTCAAGTCCGCCAGGCTGTTGACCGCAAGGCCGCCTAGGCTATGACCGCTGACCACGATGTCCTTGCCGGTCAGACCGTTGGCCCTGGCAAAAGTGGCCACGTCTTTAAGCAGCGAACCGAAGGCTTCGCCCGCGTAGTTCTTCGCATAGTCCTTGGGGCCGAAGGCGGCCAGCAGGTCATTGATCACATCACCGATGGAATCGCTGATCTGTGATTCTCGCGGGCCGCTGGTGCCGCGAAAGGCAATGCCGATCGAGGTCAGATGTCCTTCTGCATCGTACTTGCCGAGCACTTCGACTTGAGCCGTGGTGTAACCAGCCTTTTCACCGAAGAAGGTCCCGCGTGCGTCGACCTTGCCGTCATAGTCCAGTTGGCCTGCGCTAATCGGCGTCCAGCCGGCTTTGTGCACCGCGTCCAATGCGGCTTTTTCCGAATCAGGATTCCACGGGATGCCTGGAATTACACCCTGGGAGTCGGTGCCGCCGATCAACGCAGTGATCAGCGTGGCCGGCAACCCTAGCCCGAAACCATTGTGCTGGTAACCGGTGGCAAAGCCGTTGTCGAGGTTGTGGTAGGAGTAAAGCGTGATCGCCAGCGCATCGGAAAACAGCGCTTTGGAGTCCTCTGAACCGAGGTTTTTGTAGTCATAGACACCCATGGTATTGCCTCTCTTTGTTGGAATTGTCAGAGACAGCTCACGCAGCCGGGACGTCGTGCGGCCCCTGTGCGGGCCCGTTCAACACGCCGTTGCGAGGTATTAGTGCAATGTTGCTTTATTGGCGTTTAAACAAATGCGATCCCCGCCCCCGACAGGTTGTCCGGGCCGATACCCACCAACGTCACCCCGTAGTTGCCCACGGTCAGCAATGTGTCGTTGCCGCTTTGCGAGAGGTGTTGCGTGTAGTCATACCCCTGACCGGCACCTTCGACGCCCATGAACACCAGTTTGTCGCTGCCCTGATAGCCATGGATGGCGTCGAAACCGAACGCCCCGCTGAACAGAAAGGTGTTATTGCCACCACCGGTTGAGTGCATGACGTCATTGCCGCTGCCGCCGACGAAAGTCACGTGGCTTTTGGAGCTGCTCAGCAGATCGTCGCCGGCATTCCCGAACAGCCAGTCACCATCGAAACTGGCCTCCAGTGAATTGCCATAGGCGTCGCCATTGAGCGAATGGCTGTAGAGGCTCAGCTCATTGCCGTTTTGCAGACCAGTCTGGGTCACGTAGTGGGTCACATCATTCTTGAATACGCCCCAGAGCCAGCCAGGTTCTTTGCTCACCAGTGCGCCGATATCACGGGTCAGGCTGATACCGCCGTAGGCATCGCGCAGGTACAGCGTCCCGTCGCCATCGTTGGCGATGTCGAAGTTTTTCAGCGGTTGCTGCAGCTCGAAGGTATTGCTGCCCTTGCCGCCCAGCAGGATGTTGTAACCCCCGTCATCACGGAAGGTGTCGTTGCCGTCACGACCGTCGAGGAAATCATTGCCAGCACCGCCCTTGAGCAGGTCGTTGCTGTCGGTGCCGATGATGAAGGTGCTGCCCTTGTGAGGTTCGGCACTGCGATTGAGATCCGTCACCCAGGTGTTGCCACGCGCCGCCTGCGACAGGGTGGAAACGATAAGGGTCGAGTCCTTGTCGGTGAGGTCGTAGAAGCCCGAGCTGATTACCCGGTTAAGCCCGTCGGCATAGCTCAGCGAACCGTGAGCCGACCAATCCTGCGGGTTGAGAATGCTGAACGGCAACAGCTGCGTGGACGCGTAATGGTCATTGAAGTTGACGATATTGTTGGTCGCCGACCCTTGATGAGCATCGTGTTTGCCCAAGGACCCCGCGCTGAATGTGGTGCCGTCCAGCACCCGAAACACTGGGTCGTTTTCGTAACCGATGTTCAGCACGTTATTGCCGGTAGCGCTCTGGGTCGGCGAGGCGAAGGCCACGTAGTTGGCGTCTTTGAAGAAGCCACCCCAGTGGTCCGTGCTCAACTCGGCCAGGCTGTTGACCCCCAGACCGCCAAGGCTGTGGCCGCTGATCACGACGTCCCTGGCGCTCAGGTCGTGAGCGCTGGCGAACGCGGCGACATCCTTGAGCAAACTGTCGAAGGCGTTCTTCGTGTAGTTCTTCGCGTAATCCGCCGGACCGACAGCGGCCAGCAGGTTGTTTTTCATGTCGCCAAAGGTATCGCTGTAACTCAGGCCGCCGGTGCCACGAAAAGCGATGCCGATCGAGGTCAGCTGGCCGGCAGCGTCATATTTGCCGAGCACTTCGGCTTCGGCAGTGGTGAAACCATCCTTCTCGCCAAAATAGGTGCCCTGGGCACCAGCCTTGCCTTGATAACCCAATTGCCCGGCGTTGATTGGCGTCCAGCCTGACGGCTCCAGTGGTTTACCGGTCGGCGTGTACGCGTACAGCGTCAACGCCAGTGCATCGGAATACAGCGCTTTGGAAGCGCCGCTGCCCAATTGCTTATAGTCAAAAATACCCATGGTCTTGCCTCTTGGTTGTTGCTATTGCGTGTTGCGTTATTCAGAACTGCCAGTCGAGGGTGAGCCCGACCCCATGGTCTTTCTCCCGCGAGCCGAGCAGCCCGTTGTAATCCAGGTTCAGATGGGTATCGCGGCCTAGGGAAAGCCCGGCACGCACCCCGACTACTGCCGCGTTACGGTCCACGGAAACGCTTTGCACGGTGAACGGCCCGCCACCGGCGGCGAACGCCAGGTGATTTTCGGCGCGGGTGTTGCTCAGGTTGTGCTGCCAGCCGAGGGATCCGGAAAGGTCCAGCGGCTGCTTATCGGAGAGCGCAAAACGTTTACTTGCCCGCAGACCCAAGGTCGACAGCACGGCATCGCGATTGTCGTCGCCGCCCTCGAGCGCGGCTGCGCCACCTTTCTCGGTGAAGCTGTCGCTGTTCAGGTGCACATAGGCAAGATTGGCGAACGGTTCCAGGGCCAGCGGTTGCAGATCCAGTCGATACGCCGCTTCGGTGAACAGCTGAGCACTTTGTGCATCACGTTTGGTTTTCTGCTTGCCCGCAAAGTCGCCGTACTGCAGATCACGTTTGACGTCGATGCGATGCCAGCTATAGGCGCCGCCGAGGCTCAGACGCACAGCGCCCAACGCGTGTCCGGCATAGGCACCCACGTGGTAGCTGTCAACCGATGCTGAAGAATGGGTGCCGTCGCCCATGCTCAGGGAGCTGTTGCTGTAGCCGGTAACGAAGCCCAGACGAGTGCCTTCGCCGATCAGGCCATCCACGCCGGTCAGCAGACCGCCGATGGAGCTGTTGTAGCTCGCATTGTCATGGCCACCGTCGGTTTTGCCCCACGCACCAAGCACGTTGACCCAGGCGTTGCTCTGCTCATCGGTCGGGGTCGCTGCGTCGTAGAGATCGTCCAGGCGCAAACGCTCGCCCACCGCATCGCGCAGATAACGACTGTCATTGATCAACAACGTACCGATCGCCGGATGGATTTCCCCGGACAATTGCTGGAAAGCTTGCTGCGCGGTGCTGGCCGTCGGCGCCAACAGCAGGCTTTCGAACACGGGATTGCCCGCACCCAATTGCTCGGCTGCAGCGGCTACGGAACGCTGGTTCGGCGTTTGCCCGACGCTGGCGAAGGAGGTTTCGTTGCGTTCGATATCCAGACGCACGCCAGTAGCCGCGTAGTCGAGGCTGCCACCGAGGAATACGTAGTTCGGTACCACGGCACCGAAACGCCCTTCGATACCGCCCGCAGCCTCAAGAATGTCGTACTGACGACCTAGCAGGCTTCGCGCCTCACCGGTACTCAACAGCGTCGGACTGTTTTCCAGCGCAAGGGTCACGATAGCGCCGCTGACCGTGGCCTTGCCACCGGCAACGATGCGGTCGCTGGTGGTTTCGGAAAGCTCCACCGCGTAGGTCGAGCCCGGCTCGAAGGTGACATCACCGGCTACCTGCAAGGTACCTATCGAGTTACCGGGAGCGATGGTCCCACCGCTTTTAGCCGTCAGCGAACCGACACGGCCCGAGCCGCCGAGGATACCGCTGTTGTTGACCGTGACATCGGAACTGAGCGAACCGTTAACCGCCAGCCGTCCCTGATTCACCAGTGTCGGGCCGGCATAGGTGCTAGCCCCGGTCAGCACTAAGGTGCCAATCCCTTGCTTGGTCAGACCGCCGTGGCCGGAAATGTTGTTACGCCACACGTCAAGGCCGCACTGCACATCGTTACACCGCCGTTCAGTGGGTTTACCGGCATCCACAATCGCTCCGATTCCCGGCAGATCTGCAACGAACTGCCCGGAGCCGTACGCTCCATCGATACGAAACTCCTGCGGGATATCGGCTTCGGTGACAAACATCCCCGGACCATCGATCCCTTTGCGCAGATTGATCATCCCCCAACCGTAGAGCGCATCGATGCCCGGAGCGCCCATGTCCGTTGCGGTGGTCTTTAACACCGTAGCGATCTGCGCACCGGTCATGTACGGGAAGCGGTCCATCAACACCGCGGCACTGCCCGCGACATGGGGGGCCGCCATCGAGGTGCCGCTTTTATTGGCATAGCCAACGCTCATATCATCCGCGCCGGTGCCACCAATCACTGCGCTGTAGATCCGGCTACCAGGCGCGGACACACAGAAACTGGCGGTATAGCCACAGCGAGAGGAGAAGGTACTGATGTTGTAAAGATCGAGACTGTTGGTGTCCGGATTTTTCTGCAGGCTGGCAACCGTTAACCAGTCAGGCGCAATTTCCGGGACGAAATACGCCAAGCCGGAAATCGCATCAGGGTTATTCAGGGTGTAGTCATTACCCGCGGCGAAGATGGTGACAATGCCGCTGCGGGCCGCATCGATGGCGCCTTGATAAGCGCCCCCCGGTTTGGTGTGCAGCAGCGGTCTGATCTGATCAAACTGCAGCCGCGCATCCTGCACCGTGAAGTGCGGAAAAGCCGGATCACGTCCTCCCTGATCAAACCGGTCGGTGATGCCGATGCCCCAGCTGTTGTTGATGATGCGTGCGCCGCTGGCGATCAGTCCGTCCCAGCCAGCTTTATACACCGCACCGTCATTGCCGAGAATAATGCCGTCCTCAGGCCCAGGGTCGCCGTTCTCCGCACTGATAATCTGCGCATTGAACGCCACGCCGTGCATCGGCCCACCGTCACGGTCACCCGCCGCAATCGCGCCAACATGGGTGCCATGGGAACCCAGTTTGCCGTCGGAGCCCACGGTCGGTGTGCCGTCATAGCGAAAAGCATCCCCGACTTTGACCGGGATATAGGGGTCGGTGTATTCCCGGGTACCGCTGGTCACCAGGGTGATCACCTTGTTCGGACTGGCAAACTCCGGGTGTTGCGCGTAAACCGACTGGTCGAAAATGCCCAGTTTGACGCCTTTGCCGGTATATCCGGCCGCATAGGCGTCTTGCGCATTAATCGCGCCCAGCCCCCACTGCGCGTTGAATTCACTGCTGCGCCAACTGTTGGGATCACCCTGTTTGCCACTTTGCGCATAGGGTGCCGCTTGCACCCCCTCCATCGCGGCGGAGAGTATCAGCAGCGAGCCCACGGTGATGGGTATGAAAGAATAACGACATACATCCCTGTTCATGAGTCCTCGCTTTCCTGGCGTTATTAGAGTTGTAGTCCCCCGTCCTGGAGGCAGTGCAGCGTTGAAGCGTGTTTACCGGGTTCGGGTGCGCGGTATGAAGGCTTCGTCGACCTTGGCCAGATCGTCTTCGCGCAAGGTGCCCGCGTAGTAATGCAACTTGGTCCAGGCCATTAAATAGTCATAACGGGCCCGGGCCAGATCCCTGCGTGTGGTGTAAAGCTGCTGCTCGGCATTCAAGGCATCGAGGTTGACCCGCTCGCCGCCGAGGATGCTTTGCTTGGTCGAAATCACCAGCGCTTCGGCCGAGGTCAGGGCTTTCTGATACGCCCGCAGCTTGCTGACTCCCGACAGACAGGCGCTGAACTGGCGGCGCAGCTCGATCAGGGTCTCCCGGGTTTTGGCATCCAGTTCGTACTCGGCCTGCTCCATCGAGCGGCTGGCCTGGCGAGTGGACGCGGACACCCCACCACCGGCATACAGCGGCACGCTGACTTCGATGCCAATGGTGTTGGTGTCATAGCGCTGGTTGTAGGTGTTGCCGCTTTCCGACTCGTTTTGCCGGACAGTGGCGTAAGCACTGACCTTGGGCAGGTGCCCCGCGCGATTGCGCTCGACCTCGAATCGGGCCGCTTCCAAAGCCTGACGCTGGGACGCGAGGATCGGGTTATTGGTGACCGCCAGTTCATGCCAGGTATCGAAGTTGGCCGGCTGCAGCGTGAAGGACTGAAACGAATCGCCCAGCGGGGTCAGATCGCTGATGTCGATCGCAGGCACGCCAATCAATGCGCCCAATTCGCGCAAGGAAGCGTCCTGCTCGTCACGCGCTTCGATTTCCTCGGCGGTCGCCAGCTCGTAGCGCGATTCGGCCTCAAGGATGTCGGTGCGGGTGCCCTCGCCCTGGCGAAACATGTGTTCGTTCTGCTGGAACTGCTCCTCGAAGGCTTTTTTCTTGGCCTGCGCAATGTCGATTTGATCCTGCGCGAACAACGCTTGGGTATAGGACGTCAGCACCCGGACCAGCAACTCCTGGCTTTTGCCGCGAAAGTTTTCGTCGGCAAACAACGCCTGCGCCACTCCCTTGCGGTAGGACGCGTAGGCCTCGTAATCAATCAAAGGCTGTTGCAGGGTGAAGGTCGAGCCGTAGCTGTTGTAGTTGCGATCATCGTGAGTGGTGCCGCGCTGCCTATCCAGGTTGGTCGCCTTGGAATTGTTGCGACCCTTGTTGTAGTTGTAACCCAGCTTGGGCAGCAGACCGGCGCGGCCAATGGCGCGATTCTCAAGGCCCGCATCGCGCTCCTTCATGGCACCGAGAAACACGGGATCATTGCGCAGCGCCTGCTCATAGACCTCAAACGGCCCCATGGCCATCACACTGCTGCAAGAAAGGAACGCCAAGGCTGCCCCGAGAATGGAAAGCTTATTCATACGCCGGAACATCCCTATTCCTCGGTCAATGCGGAGCCTGCCCGGTCGAGCAGAGGTTTGAACAAGTAATTGAGGAGCGAACGCTCGCCCGTGCGCACGAACATTTCCGCGGGCATGCCGGGCTTGATCACCAGCCCGTTGAGTTTCTCCATGGCCACATCGCTGACGCTACTGCGCAGCACGTAATACGGCACACCGGTTTTCTCATCGACCATTTGGTCGGCCGAAATCAGGCTGACTTCGCCCGGTACTCGGGGTGTACGGCTCTGGTTGAATGCGGTGAACAGGATGTCCACCGGTAAGTTGCCACCGACCTTGTCGATCAGGTTGACCGGCAGGTGCCCTTCCACCTCCAGGCGGGTGCCTTGCGGAACGATCTCCAGCAATGTTTCGCCGGGCCGCACCACCGCGCCTTCGGTGTGTACGCCCAGGTTAACGGCGATACCGTCGGCCGGTGCAGCTATCTCGCTGTGTTGCAGGTCGAATCCGGCGGAGGTGAGCTGCTGCTCCAGGGTCAGGCTCTTCAACTGAGCTTCAGCCAGTTGGCTGCGGACTTCCTTTTGGTACTCCTCGCTGTGTTGTTGCAGCTTCAAGCGCGATTCAAGAATGCCCTGCTCAACTCTGCCGCTTTCACCGGTGTTTTGCGCCTGATTCTGCTGCACTTGCGACAACTGTCGCTCGTACTCCATCAAGCGGTTGCGCGGAATGTAACCGCTGGCCGCCAGCGGACGCAGGTTGTCCAGTTGCTCACGCAGGGACTCGGCTTGTGCGGTCAGATCGGTGCGGGCGCGGCGCATCCCGGCCAGTTGTGCGGTAGCGCCTTCAATGTTCGCGCGGATGCCGGCCTGTTCCCGGGCAAAAGCTTCGCGGCGGCTGCTGAACAGTTGCCGCTGGCCTTCGAGCACCAGCGCCAGTCGCGGGTCGGGATCGCTGCTCAACTCGGCCGGAAAACTGACCTGCTTGAGATTGTCGCGCTCACTTTGCCAGCGCGCCAGGCTGGCCCAGGCCATTCGGTATTGCGCTTGCAGGGATTGAACGTCGGCGGCGACCTGAGTTTGATCCAGCCGAAACAACGGCTGGCCCTGCTTCACCACCTCTCCTTCGCGCACCAGAATCCGGCTGACGACGCCACCGCTCAACGATTGCACGGCCTTGCGTTTGCCAGAAACCACCACAGTGCCCTGCACGGGAATCCCTTGATCGAGCGGCGCAAGGCTGGCCCAGGTAAAGAAACTCCCTGCACCGACCACCGCCAGAATCCAGCCCATGCGGGCAAAAAAGCGTGCGTCGAGTTCGGGGCGCTCCGGCGCATAGCCTTGTTCGATTGTCATGTCGCGGTCCTTGCTCATGCGCCGGAATTCCTGGATGGAGCTTGATACTGACGGCTGAGACTGAGCCCGGCCGGTGTGGGGGATGGGACCTTTTCCCGTTGCTGCTCCTGAGCGCCAGACAGCGCCTTGAGCACTTCATGGCTTGGGCCAAAGGCTTGCAGTCGCCCTTCGTTGAGCACTAGCAATTTGTCGGCCTGGGCCAACGCCGAAGAGCGGTGAGTCACCAGAATCACGCTGGTGCCTTGGGTTTTCATCTGCGCGATGGCGGTGGCTAAAGCCGATTCACCGACGGTATCTAGGTTGGAGTTCGGCTCGTCGAGCACCACCAGGCTAGGGCCGCCATACAGGGCGCGAGCCAAGGCCACACGCTGCTTTTGACCACCGGACAAGCCGCTGCCGTCTTCCCCCAGAACCGTGTCGTAGCCTTGCGGCAGACGCAGAATCAGCTCGTGAACACCCGCTTGCTGGGCCGCTTCGACGACTTTTTGCGGGTCGGTGTCGCGAAAGCGTGCGATGTTTTCGGCGATGCTGCCGCTGAACAATTCGATGTCCTGAGGCAGGTAGCCGATGTAAGGACCGAGGTCATCGCGATTCCATCGATGGATATCGGCACCGTCCAGGCGCACCGTGCCGGCCAACGTCGGCCAGACTCCCACCAGCACTCGCGCCAGAGTCGACTTGCCCGAGCCGGAAGCGCCAAGTACTCCCAGTACTTCCCCTGCAGCAAGGCTGAAACTGACCTGATGCAACGTCGCCGCGCGCTTGCCTGGCGGGCCGGCGCTGACCTGTTCGAAGGCCACCTGACCTTTGGGTGCAGGCAAGGCCATGGCGTTGTCGCTGGGCGGGAACTCTTGCAGCAAGGCATCCAGGCGCTGGTAGGCCAGCTTGGCCGAACTCCATTGCTTCCACACGGCGATCAATTGGTCGATAGGGCTCAAGACCCGGCCCATCAGGATTGAGCCGGCAATCATCATCCCGGCGGTCATGTCGCCCTTGATCACCAGCAACGCGCCCAGCCCCAGTACCAGTGATTGCAGACACAGACGCAGGGTTTTACTGAGGGAGCTGATGACCGCGCCAGTGTCGCTGGCCTGGTTCTGCAAACCGAGAAAGCGCGAATGCACCGCAAACCAGCGTTTGCGCAAAACCCCGAGCATGCCCATGGCCTGAATGGTTTCGGCGTTATGTAGATGACTGGTGGCCAACTGGCTGGATTTTTGCGAATAACCACTGGCTTCACCCAGCGGTTTTTTAGTCATGCCTTCGTTGAGGCAGGCCAGTGCAATCAGCAGCAAAGCACCGGCCGTGGCCAGCACGCCGAGCCAGGTATTGAACAGAAAGATCACCAACAGGTAGACCGGAAACCACGGCGCATCGAAGAAAGCAAACAACGCCGGCCCCGTGACGAATTGGCGAATGTGCGTGAGGTCGCCCAACGACTGCCCGGCATTGCCCTCGCCCTTGAACAAATTGCGCTCGAATGCGGCCCTGTAGACACGCAGGTTAAAACGCCGTTCCAGCTGGCTGCCGATACGGATGACGATGAAGCTGCGGACGATTTCCAGCAATCCGATAAACGCAAAGAAGCCGACCACCATCAAGGTCAACATGGCCAGCGTGGTTTCGTTCTGCGAAGAGAGCACCCGGTCGTAAACCTGAAGCATATAAATCGACGGTACCAACATCAGTACGTTGATCAGCGCGGTGAAACAACCCACGCTGATCAGGGTATTTTTATAATCGCCCAGTGCTTTAAACAACGGAGCAGCAGGAGTGGTCTTCGCCCTCTTCATTAGTCTTCCCTGAGCTAATATCCCGCGCAGTCATTTGGCGAGGAGTCAATATAGTGTCCGCGCAAGCGTCGAGACGTTATTGGATGTTTGAAACATGCAGCCGAATGAACACCATTGTCAGACAAAATAGTGTTCCAGGCAGTTAATTACCTGCCAATCATGAGTGGCGGGCGAGCCTATATAGGCATCACTGACAATGCTCGGCTTAGGAGGGTGCTCTATTACTGAAGGCGTTGCAGAATAAGCACCGTCCCTGACTTCAAAGTGGCTTGATAGAGCCCCTCTTTTTGTCGGCCCAGGTGAATAATCCTCGATCCTTCTTTACCCGTCAGCGATATGCCATCCGGTTCCGGGAACCAGCCAATCGGTGTTTCGCCCAACCAACCGGCGACACATTCGAGCTCTCCGGCCAGGGTCTGGTTTTGTGCGAGGTCAAACATACAGACCTTCGTTGGCTCATCTTGCTGGTGGATCTGCCACTTCCCGGCCAGTTCCGAAGGGTCGGGTAATTTCAGGCTTCTTGCCATGCTGACATCTCCAAAAAACATCATCAGCGTCGCGATCAACCACGCGGCTGCCCAGGTAAAGGCTGTCTGGTTCATAGGGTGTTTCATTCCGGGCTGTAGCCTCGCTTACACGAGGAGTCGATGCAAGGACAGGGAGCAGCGCATGCGCGCCGCCCCTGCTTTTACTTCGCCTGGTTGCCCGCCAGGACTGCACCACGGTGACCAGATGGACCGTGTTGCCTGCATCGCGGGCAGCCTGGTTCCTACGCCACGATGTCCGTGACTGCCGCTTGCCCAACGGTAGTGACCAGGAAGTCAGCCACGCCGTGCCCGGAGAAGTCCACGGCCAAGGTGCTCAGGTTCATTCCCGAGGCATAGCTCAGCACCGCTTCGCCGGCAGAACCTGTGAATGAGTTCACGAAGTGCAGCCCTGTTCCAGCGGTAATGCCGGTCAGATCAATCTTGTCCAGGCCGCCGACAAAGTCCATGATCTGGTCGACTGCGCCCGGTTTGGAGTCTGAGCTTGCGCCAAACACGAAAGTGTCCGAACCGGTACCACCCCAGAGCTTATCCGCGCCGCCGGCACCGTAGATGATGTCGTTGCCAGCACCGCCCTTGAGCTCGTTGGCCGCACTGTTACCAATCAGCAGATCATTGCCCGAACCGCCAATGGCATTTTCGATGGTCACGCCCTTGGCAATGGACACGTTACCCACCATACCGCCAACGTCAGAGAACGAGGCTTCATTGAGGTTGATCTTCTGGTTTTGGGTAAAACCGGAGAAGTCAAAGGTATCCTTGCCGCCCGCGTCCCACACCGAAAACACCAGCTTGTCCGAGGACGAGCTCGCGCTGAGAAAGTCGCGACCGGCGTTGGAGTTGAAACCGTAGGTGGTGTCACCGGCACGGGTGTTCATGTTGGCGCCGTAGAGCTGTTGCGCCGCAGCAATATCGTCCATCAACGGGCCGGACGAATACGCCTCGACACCGCCTTTGCTGAAGTTCTGGTCGGTGTTGCTTTCAGACCAGTAGCTCATGAGGCTGTAGCCGCGAGTGTCTTGTCCATAGGACGCATCGTTATAGGTCGGATTGCCTTCACCGGCGTTGTAGTCACCGGGATGAGACAGACCAAGGGTATGACCGATCTCGTGAGTCAGGGTTTGACGGCCGTAGTTGTTCACACCCGGGGTTTTGTTGACGTTGTAGCCACTACCGGTCAGGTACCAGGACTGACCGTCGTAGCCAGGCTGAGTACCCGGCAGAAAAGCAAAGGCTGCCGCCCCTTCCTGACCGCCACTGTAGTTGCCGAAGGTCATGTGACCGTCGCCACCCTTGGCAGCTTCAGTGAAGGTGACATTGGCCACGTCTGCCCAGGATTGCATGGCGAGCACGGACTGAGTCTTTTGCAAGGCGCTGAACTGACTGAAGCCAGTGACACCCAGGCCGCTGAAATTGGACGTTGGCGAAGTCAGAAACGAGTAGGTGAGTTCAATCTTGCCGCTGCCATTGAGATCGTGCCAGGAAGCACCATCACGCAGGAGCTGAGTCGCTGCTTGATCTACAGAGAATGAGGGTTTGTCATTGACCGTGAGGTCGCCGCCACGGTCATACTGATGGCTGAAGCTATCGATCTGGTTAAATGCCGAACTTGATGTGGCCTGTGGCGCCCAGTCTTGTTCAGCTGCAACGATAGCGTTCTGTTTAACTTTCGACATAAACACACTTCCTTGTTTGCAAATGGAACAGCTTTTTTCAGATAGCGACAATCTCTGGCGAGATCGTCCTATCACTCGCCCAATGAAGGCGAAAGAAAACTGACACAATTCGAAATCAAACGTCCACTACTTTTTTGACGTAAAATTGTGCTGTTCCGGCGATAGCCCGCAAACAATGGCTGTCGGGTCTAAATATTCTTTGTCGTTCAGGCCTCCAAGTAATTGTCAGACAATCTATTATTTAAATATTAAATAACGGTAAGTTTTTTACTTGTTCACTGCTTCGCAGTTTTGCCGGTTAATTAGCGCTCCATCCCGTCGAGCTTAATGCTTGCAGCAACACATCGGCTTCGAGGGCCGGGACTAACGTGCCGCTGGCGGTACTCATCTGCTCGCCTGCCAGGAGTGCATTGATGATCGCTTCCTCCACCGCTTCGGCAGCGGCGCTGAACAACGGCGAGATATGGTCGTTGTTGAGCATCTCAAGCGTGGTGCTCAGGGGCAGGTCTTTGCGCCCGTAGTCCGCGGGCGGCAGGTTATGGTTGCCCGTGGCGAAGGCTAGAAAGATATCGCCGCTGGAGTCTTCGGTACCGCCACCGGTGCGGGCGATGCCGATCGATGCCCGTTGCGCCAGACGCTGGCATTGATGGGGCAACAACGGCGCATCGGTGGCCAGAATCACCACAATCGAGCCCATGCCCGGCGTGCCCTTTTCATCGAAGGGCGACGGGATATCCGTCAATTGCCGACCGACTGGATAACCATCGACCCGCAACTCTTCACGCTTGCCATGGTTGGCCTGCACCAGTGCGCCGACCGTCCAGCCTCCCTGTTGCGCCGACAGCTTGCGTGAGGACGTGCCGATCCCGCCCTTGAACTCATGGCAGATCATCCCGGTGCCGCCACCGACCGCACCTTCCTGAACCGGGCCGGCCTCGGCGTTGGTCATGGCTTCGAGCACCTGCTGCGGGCCGACATGTTGCCCCCAGATATCGTTTAGCAAACCGTCGTAGGTTTCCATCACCACCGGCATGCACCAATACACCGCCGGGTCGGCCAGCTGGTTGTGCTCCAGCGCGACCAACGCATCGCGAACCACGCCGACGCTGTGGGTATTGGTAATCGCCAGGGGAGTCGCTAACAGACCCGCCTCGCGAATCCACTCAAGGCCCGTGGCGTCACCGTTGCCGTTGAGCACATGGCAACCGGCGAAGCACGGTTGCAGTCGTGCATGGCTGGCACGCGGCTGGATCAGCGTGACGCCGGTGCGTACCTGCTTGCCGTTAATCTCGGTCTTGAGGGTACTGTGCCCTACCCGTACGCCCGGTACGTCGGTGATGGCATTGAATTGGCCGGGGGTTCCCAGGCCCAGGCGGATGCCCAGTTCACGTGCACGCATAACCACTCCTTACAGTTTCTGAAACACCGGGCTGAACCGGCCATTGGTGCTGTACAAAATCACCGACACCGCCAGCAGCCCGATAATCACCATGATGTCCCTGGCCGAAGCTTGGAGGAACAGTTCGAACAATAGATAACCCGCGCCGAGCACCGCCAGTAATGCGGGCAATGGCCACAGCGGCATGCGGTAAGGATGCTGCCGATCGCGCAGCACCACCCGACTCATCAGTGCGCTCAAGGCGACAATCAGGTAGACCAGCATGATCAGCAGCACGCTGAAAGAGGTCATTTCCTCCAGGTTTGAGCTGAAACTGAGCAGCGCCGATGGAATCGCCAGAAACAGCGTGGCCAGCCACGGCGAGTCCCAACGTGGATGAATACGGGTGAAGAGGCGGTTGACGGTGGGCGTCCATAGGGCATCGCGGCCGCTGCTGAACACCACCCGGCCGATCTGAATCACGATGGCGACGATGGCGTTGAACACGGACAGGAAGATCCCGGCGCTGACCACACGGGACAGGGTCTCGTTGCCGTGACTGGTGAGCAGGTAGCCGATTGGGTCGGGGCTGCTGATCATCTCGCTGAGGGACGGTGCGCCGATCAACAACGCGGTCAGCGGCACCAGTTCGATAACCACCACCAGGCCCAGAGACCAGAGCACGGCTTTGGGCACTCCGTGACCTGCGTCCTTCATGTCTTCGCCCAGCACCACCGCAGAGCCAAATCCATTATAGGAGAACAAGCCAATACCGATGGCGCCAATCACCAGAGCCCAGGGTGCCAGTTGCAAAGCGCCGCCCTCGACGATCTGCGGGTGCAACAAGATGCTTGCCGGTTGCGAGGCATGACCGAAGCCAATAAACACAATCACCAGCATCGCCGCGACTTCCAGCAGCAGACAGGTGCCGGTGATCCAGGCGTTGAGCTTGATATTGAGAATGCCCAGCAGGTAACTGGACACCACGATAAACAGCGCGACAGTCTGCGAGTCGAGATTCGTCCCCAGCGCGTTGTTCAGATAGGTCGCGGCCCCCGTGGCCAGCACTGGCGGAATGAACAGCAACATTGCCAACACCGTCAGGAAGGTCGCATAACCGGCCATGCCGCCAAACACTCGCTTGGCGTACACGTATTCGCCGCCGGCACTGTTGTGAGCCCTACCCAACTCGGCATAGCAGTAGGCGAACATCAGGGCCAGTAAACCGGCCATGACGAACGCGAGAAACACCCCGGTGCCGGCCTGATGAATCGCAAACGGCGCGATCACGAACACCGAACTGGCCGGCGTCACGCTCGAGACGGTAATCGTCACGACGTCGAATACACTCAGCGTGGGTTTCAGCGCGCCACTTGGCGCTGCGGGAGAGCTCATGACGTTATCCTCTTGGTTATTTTTAGTCTGAGGCAGAAACGAAAAAAACAGCTTGGGTGCGTTATGGGCCGCACTTGATGGGGGCTACTCTAGGCAGCGCGGCAACGGCGGCCAATTCCCCTATTGGAGTACTCCCCTTGACCTGGAACGCAAAAAGGTTGAAACCGTCGGCCGGGTTCCGGCTTTTTTGAATGGGGAACTTTGAATGGGGAGCAACGTACATGAACAATCTGTTCAGGGAGGTCGGCATGCATGCAGGCCTGGGCCGCACCCTCTCGCAGATCGGCACCGAGCGCTTCTGGAAGCAGCTGGTTTTGTTGTTGCACCAAGGCTTGGCGTTCGATAACGCCCTGGCGATTTTCTATCCGCAGGACGGCCTGCCCCAGGCCCTGGAAGAGTACGACGCCGAACCGTCAAGCAAGCCAGCGTCGATGCTGGCCTATCTCAATGGTTTGTATCTGCTGGATCCGTTCTACCAGGCTTGTCGTGAGGGCTACTCCAGCGGCCTGTATCGACTGGAGGAAGTGGCACCCGATCATTTCCGGCAGAGCGAGTACTTCCTCAGTTACTTCCACGACAACGTGCTGGAGGATGAGGTGCAGTTCATTCTTCAGATTCCGGGGGCTGGAACGCTGTCACTGTCGTTGGGCATGCAGCGCTTGTTCACCGCGGATCAAGTCGGCCAACTGACCACCCTCGCCGCCTGGGTGTTGCCGCTGATGCAGCAGCATTGGCAACAGAGCAGTCAGCGCATACAGCCACCCGCGCAAGATGAAATGGCCAACCAGATCCGCGATGCACTGAGCCATTTCGGCTGTGGCGTACTCTCGGACCGCGAGTTGGAAATCGCCCGGTTGATCCTGCGCGGGTTCTCCTCCAAAGCCATGGCAGAGCGGCTGAAGATCTCACCGGACACCGTCAAGGTTCACCGCCGACACCTGTACGCTAAGCTGGATATCTCATCGCAACCGGAACTGTTTTCGCTGTTTATTCAGTCGTTGGGACATGATCTGGAAAATCCGTGAGCCTTAGGCGCTCTTTGCGAGCCAACACCTGTTCATGCCCCCACTTTAAGGAGAGAGCATATGACTCAGCATTTCACCGGCCGCATTGCGTTGGTTACCGGTTCCGGCCAGGGCATCGGCCGTGCTATCGCTCAAGTCTTCGCCGCACACGGGGCTAAGGTGCTGGTGGCTACCCGCACACCAGCGTCAGGCGCCGAAACCGTGCGGTTGATCCGCGAAGCCGGCGGCATAGCGCAATTGCTGAGTGTTGACCTGAGCACACGAGCCGCAGCCAATCAGGCAGTGGCCGCGGCGCAAGAGACGTTTGGTGGGCTGGACCTGCTGATTCACAACGCAGGGATGTTCCCGATAGAAAGCCTGGTCGATTTGACTGATGAGACTCTCGATACGACTTTCGCGGTCAATCTCAAGAGTTGCTTCTGGCTGACTCAAGCGGCACTGCCGGCGCTGAGTCAGGCAAACAATGCACGGATCCTCATCACCTCCTCAGTGACCGGCCCGCGCACAGCGATTCCTGGCTTATCCCATTACGCTGCGTCCAAGGCGGGAGTGAACGGTTTCATTCGTTCGGCGGCGCTGGAACTGGCTGAATACCAGATCACCGTCAACGGTATCGAGCCGGGGCTGATTGCCACCCAGGCCATGGCAGGCCTCGGAGACTCCTCGGCCCTGGCCGCCAACATTCCATTGAAGCGACTGGGAACCCCGGAAGATATCGCCTACGCGATGCTGTTCCTGGCCTCCCCTCAGGCCGGTTACATCACCGGGCAAACCCTGATCGTCGATGGCGGTGCCATGCTGTCGGAGAATGCGCAGTTTATCTGAGACCGCATTTGCCCGGTTTTACGACCGCTACGCGGCCGGACGCAGGCTCCGCCAGCTGCTACGAAAAGCGCGACATGCGCACACTCCGTAGCAGTTGCCGCCAGGCTACGTCCGGCCGCGAAGCGGTCGTAACGATGTTAAAGCCAGCACGCATCCCACAGCGGATAATCATGAACACGTTTGACCAAGCCTGCTCGCAGAGGGTTGCGGACAACGTAACGAGCAAGGTCTTTTACATCATCTTCCTGACGCACAGCACGGTCGTGATAACCCTTTTGCCATAAGCGCCCTCGACGCCCTAGTGCTTGATTCACCGTCAAACTGCTACGCGACTTTACTCGACACATCAGCTCGGCCAGCGTCCTTTCCCGAAGCTGAAGCAACCAATGAATATGATCGGGCATCACCACCCAAGCCAATGAGTCTGCCCAACCCTCCTCTTGAGCAAGCCGAAACTGCTCCACAACCAACCGCCCTAAACGCCAATCGGTAAAAACCGGCTCGCGCTGATGAACAACAACGGTCAGCAGATAAATTCGCCCCACCTCTGAAACACGGCCAATGCGCAGGCGATCAGCTTTTTTCGAAACAGGCATTCCTTTGCCTCCTCATCAATCAAAATGAGGCCCAGAACCTACAGGGTTGAACGTCTGTTTGCGGGCTCGGTAATCGACGAAATATTACCCATCAACTCCCCGTCCGGATCTTGTTCCACAACCGTGTGCGAACCCGGTCGATGTTCAGTGGCATGGCTTCCAGCGCGAACAACTTGTCCATCATTTCCGGACTTGGGTAGACCTTGGTGTCGTTCTTGATGACCGGATCGATCAAACTGTCGGCCTGTTCGTTGCCATTGGCGTAGTGCACGTAGTTGCTGATGCCGGCCATGACGTCTGGGCGCAGCAAGTCGTTCATAAAGGCGTAACCGGCCTTCTCGTCCGGGGCATCGGCGGGCATGGCGACCATGTCGAACCAGATTGCAGCGCCTTCTTTGGGGATTGAGTAACCGATGTCCACGCCGTTTTTGGCTTCTTTGGCGCGGTTTTCGGCTTGCAGGATGTCACCGGAGAAACCCACGGCTACGCAGATATCGCCATTGGCCAGGTCGCTGGTGTACTTGGATGAGTGGAAATAGCTGACATACGGCCGGACTTTCATCAGCAGTTCTTCAGCTTTCTTGTAGTCCGCAGGGTCCTTGCTGTGGTGCGGCAAGCCGAGGTAATTCAGCGCCGCTGGCAGCAACTCCGGGCCGTTGTCGAGGATCGCCACGCCGCACTTCTGGAGTTTTTTCATGTTCTCGGGTTTGAAGATCAAATCCCAGGAATCCACCGGTGCGTTGTCGCCCAGTACCGCTTTGACCTTGGCAAGGTTGTAACCGATCCCGGTGCTGCCCCACAGGTACGGGAAGCCGTGTTCGTTACCCGGATCGTTGGTTTGCAGGGCCTTGAGCAATACCGGGTTGAGGTTTTTCCAGTTCGGCAGTTGGCTTTTGTCGAGCTTCTTCAGCGCCCCGCCCTGGATCTGCCGGGCCATGAAGTGGTTGGACGGGAACACCACGTCATACCCGGACTTGCCGGTCATCAGCTTGCCATCGAGGGTTTCGTTGCTGTCGTAGACGTCATAGGTGAAGGCGATGCCGGTTTCTTTCTGGAAGTTCTTCATCGTGTCCGGTGCGATGTAGTCCGACCAGTTGTAGATCTTGACGGTCTCGGCGGCCTGACTGAGTGAAGCGACGAGCATCAGCGGAGCTAACTTCAACGAAACGGTGGTCATGCGGATCATGATTCGATTCCTGATTATTTGCGGCTGTTTTTATTGGCAGGTTTTCGGCTGATCAGAGGATCAAAAAATCAAAACGTAAGTCTTGCGCACGGTTTCCTGGATATCCCAGATCCCGGTGCTGTTGGCTGGCAACATCAGTGCGTCGCCCGCTTCTATTTGTAAGGTTTCACCGTTGTCCGGGGTGAAGGTGCAGCGGCCCCGGATGAAGTGACAGAACTCTTGGGCGACAATCTGTCGCCGCCAGCGACCGGGCGTGCATTCCCAGATCCCGGTTTCAACGCCGTCATTGCGTTCGACGCTCGTGGTCGAGGCGACCGCGACCGGCGTACCCAATGGCACCGCCACCGGGGCTGACTCTTCCAGCGTGGCATTCAGTGTGTTTTTGAATTGTGTGATGCTCATGGTGGTCCTTACGGGTGGATGATCGACGAGCCGTTACTGCATGAAACCTTCCATGAACCCCGCCACACGGCTGGCAAGCTTGCGCCGCCACGGTGCGGTCGCCGGGTTGGCCAGGGTCTGATCTTCATGGGCGAAGCTGCGAATGATCGCGTTGTAGCCGAGCCAGCGGCAGGGTTCCGGTTCCCAGGCTTTCAGCGCACCGAGGCCGCCTTGCTGGATCACCCACGGTTGGCGCACCAGCGTGGTGTCGCGTTCGAGAATCAGGTCCGCCAGCGTCCGGCCACCAAGATTGCTCGCGCCTACACCCTCGCCACCGTAACCGCCAGACATGGCGATGCCGTTGCTGCGATCACAGAGCATGTGCGGTTTGAAGCGCCGGGACATGCCCAGGTTGCCGCCCCAGCCGTGGGTAATCTTGACGTTCTTGAGCTGTGGGAAGAGTTCGCTGAACAGGTAGCGCCGCAGTTCGACTTCACTGTGGGTCAGGTCAAAGTTGTGGCGCAGTTTCCCGGCGAACTGATAGCCCCCGCGTGCGCCGAATACCAGACGGTTATCGGCGGTGCGCTGACCGTAGGTAACTTGCCGGCTGTTTTCACTGAAGGCCTGGCCCTGACTCAAGCCAATCTCATCCCAGGTTGCGGCGGGCAGTGGCTCGGTGGCCACCAGCAAACTCTGCACCGGCATTTGATAGCGCCCCAACGGCGCCAATGTCACGGCATAGCCTTCCACTGCCGGTACGATCCAGCGGCTGCGAACCTGAGCCTTGGCGGTGCGCAAACGACCGGATTGCCAATCGGTGACCGGGCTGTTCTCGAAGATCTTTACCCCCATGCGCTCAACAGTGCGGGCCAGGCCACGCACCAGTTTGGCCGGCTGAATGGTCGCGCAATGCGGCGCATAGATACCGCCATAAGGTTTGGCAACACGGATCTGCCGCGCCAGTTGCTCCGGGGTGAGCCAGCGGTAGTCTGCTTCGTTGAGGCCTTGGCTGTAGAGTGTGTCCAGGTAGCTGCGCAGGCTGGCTTCCTGTTCGGGATAGCGAGCCGCGCAATACAGCACACCGCCCTTGCGGTAATCGCAATCGATGCCCTCGCGTTCGAGGACCATCCCTACCTCGTCAGGAATGCCGTGCAGCAAGTCGAAAGATGCGCGGCGTTGCTCGGCAGGCAGATCGGCGAGTAAGCGATCTTCCCCCAGCAAGTTGCCCATCAACCAGCCGCCATTACGTCCGGACGCTCCGAAACCAGCGGTCTGTGCTTCAACGATGGCGATGTTCAACTCAGGCGCCAGACGCTTGAGGTAGTAAGCGGTCCAGAGCCCCGTGTAACCGGCGCCGATGATCGCCACGTCGACGTCCAGATCCTGTTCCAGAGACGGCCGGGCAACCAAGGGCTCTTCGAGCTGATCCATCCACAAACTGATAGTGCGCCACGCCGGCATGCAAGACTCCGCAACCCAAACTAGAGGGTTGCGATCCTAGTGCCTGGGCTCAGAGACTGTCTTGCGCGCGTGCACGCAAAGAAATGTGTTTGGCGTACGCTTTGGGCGACATGCCGGTGTGTTGACGGAAACAGCTATAAAACGCCGACAGCGAATTGAAGCCAGCGGCGAACGCCAGTTCGTCGATCCGCAACGGTGGACTCGCTTTGTCCAGAGCCGCGAGCAGATGCTGCAGCCGGGCCTGGTTGACGTAGCGATAGAAACTTTGCCCCAGCACCTGGTTGAGCAAATAGGAGATCTGATTGCGGCTGTAACCGCACTCCTTCGCCACCTGCTGAAGATCGAGTTCCGGGTCCAGATACGGTTGCTGACGCTCGAAATACTGTTGCAGGTCTTGCGCCATAAAGCTCAATTGTCGCGGTGAAAGCCCCAGTCGACTGACCGCCGGGCGCAGGCTGGTAGCTGTCTTGCTGGACGGTTGCTCGTGCACCAGCGAGGCATACTCGTTGACCTGCCAGATCAGGCCGTCGCGCACCGTAATCGCTTCGCTGGCGCGGAACGACACCAGACCCTGGCCTCCACGCAACGTCACGCGGTACTGAATGAACGCGGTATTGCCATCCAGACGGATACGATCGGAGTGCTCGAGCGCTTCATCCGGATCGCGGGGCATGCTGCTGCGCACGTACTCACGCAGCTCATCCAGACCGAGAACACGGTTCTGAAAAAAATCGTTGTACTGGACGTCCGGGTGATAGAGCGCCATGACCCCATCCAGATCACGGTGTTTCCAGCACAGGTGGTAACGCAGTACGGTATCGCCGGTGGCCTGGGTTTGCAGCGGGCCATCATCATTGGCAGACATAAAACACTCGATGACAGAAAAACAGAGCTTGCCGAACTTCAGGCTGCGCTTCAATGGCCAATTCATGGCCCGAAATAATGGCATCTGGCCTAATGATCGGTGGGAGATGACCTACATCAACGCTTTTCAAAGCAATAGCCAAACGGCCTGAAAAAAAACTCCTGCCTGCGCGGGTGAGTGCTATTTTTAAGCATTCCAAAGGTTGGGCCAGTGAAGGTCCTTCCGTTCCTACCGCGAGCCAAAGGACGCGCTCAATGAACAAGGTGGGCAACACATGAATCAAGTCTTTTCCAAGGTCACCTTTCCCAACGCCTGCCAGCTCATGCGCTGGCATTTTCATCCAATGGGCTTCGAGGCCAGCATGGATGCACCCGGCAGCATGATTGCCCGGTTGTTCGACCGCGCCAGTGGCGAAACCATGATTGCCATTGCCGGTATCCCTTGTGCAACGGTGATGAACGCCACCGATGTGGAGCGAATAATCGAGGCGGTAGAAGATGAGCTTGAATCGTTCATTCCTCCCCTTGGTTTAAGAAGTTTTGGTTAACCATTGAAACCCCGACCCTGTAGGAGCGAGCTTGCTCGCGATGGACGTTAACGATGACGCGTGTTTGCTGGATAACGTGTCGATCTCAGATCCATCGCGAGCAAGCTCGCTCCTACACTCAGGCCTGAACCTTCATCCCCCGCTGATCGGAGAAAAACGCCTTGTCCCTGGCAATCCGGTCGGACGCCTTCGGGACGTTAGCCGCCTGCGCATCCTGGCTGTCGACATACCAGTAGCAATGTTTAACTGCCCGGGTGATACCGACATATGCCAGGCGCAGGATTTCGTCTTTCTGAGCGCTGTCATACGGCTCAGTATCGCCATCCTTGGCCAGCCCGGCCATTCGATACACCTGGTTCTTGTAAGGTGAACTGGTCAGATGCTGACAGTCGCCCAGCAGAAACACCGCGTCGGCCTGCAGGCCTTTGGAGCTGTGATAGGTCAGCTGCTTCAGTCGTCGGTCTTCGATCGGCAATCTAGAATCAACATTAACTACTGACTGAATATGCTCTTCTATCAATAACTTATCACTACTTTTTCGAAACAACATTAAGACTGAATCGCCGTTTCGGTAGTGTTCGATCAAGCGTTTGGCCAGCGCCGGGTCATCTCTATCCATGACGTTCACGGGGAGTAACTCTTTGGGCTCACCGCTGGCTTTGGCCTTTTTCCCGGTAATCGCGGGTGCAGCACGGACGATATGCTCTGCCGCGTCGATGATGTGCTGATGGCTGCGATAATTTTCGCTAAGCATGACCCGTGTGGTGCTTGGAGACGGGAACTCCTTGTTGAACTCCATGAAGTATTTCGGCGAACTACCGCGCCAGCCGTAGATCGATTGCCAGTCATCGCCAACGCACAACAGCGATGAGCGCTGCGCACCTCGCCCAACGTGCATGGCCGGGCCGCGACGGCGGATCTCTCGCAGGCTGGCGCGGATCCAGGAAACAATCTGCGGGGAAACGTCCTGGAACTCATCGATCATCAAGTGCGACAGCGGCCGCAGCAGCTCATCGCTCAACAGCTTGAGGTTTTCCGGTGAATGCTCGCTGAACAACGCGAACATGCGGTTATAGGTCATGACCGGCGGCGATTGATCGAGCAGGTGATCTTCCAGCGCTCGCCAGAAGAGGCTCAGGGCCTCAAAGAAATGGCGATCTGGATCGTCCTTGGCAAAGCTCATCTGGCCCACGGCGGCAGGCACATCCAGCCCCAGGTTCTCGATAAAACTGGCCGCAGCGACAAAGCAATCCAGCAGCGGTGCGCCGCCGAGCTCGCCTTTAACCTTGTAATCGAAGCCCGGCCCAGCACTGGCATCTCCCGCCAGAGACGACAAAACGCGTTTCGCCGACTCATAACTATCTATCCAAATCAGTGGCTTACGACAGAAAGCTTGAAGCAGGGTGCGCTTTACAGCCCACTCTGCGCGGACCGACAGCTTGGCTCCGGGCCGGCAGATCTGTGCATTCTCACGGGGATCGAAGCCCAATACGACCCAGGCATCCAGCTCGGCAATATAGCCGTGGCAATGGAATGACGAGCCGTTGATCTCGAACGTCTGGCGATTCGGCTCAATGCCCTTGATCGGCCAGGCTCTTGCGCGAAACCACAGATCCTCGATCGTGTCGCAGAGTTCTTCGTCGCGTTTGGCCGCAAGCTCGGTCACCGCCATGCGCTTTTGCACATCCGGGTGATCACGCTCCAGCTCCTTGAGTTGCAAGGCGTGCCGGGACAGCGGCTTGATCAACTCGCGAAAACGCTCATCACGGGTATGCAAAGCGTGATAACAGGCATTCAACTGCTGACGCTGAGTATCATTGATCCGCAGATCGAATGGATTGCTGTCAGCCCCTTCATCGCCCGGCAGCGAACGGGCATTGAGGTTCTCGAAAGCCTGCAACTGCGCAAAGCCCGGCAGGCTGCGGACCATTGGCAGAATTCGCGAGTGGAAGGTTCGCACCACGTCGCGGGCATCTTTGAGGCCCAGCGTGCGCCCCCAGATGGCGAACATCTCTATCAGCTTATTGATGAAGTCTTTGCGCGATTCGCGGGTGAAGGTCACCACCGTCAGTGAGCCCAGTTCAAACCCCAGGTAATGGGTCAGCAACAGAATGCGCAGCACCAGCGATGTCGACTTGCCCGCCCCCGCACCGGCAATCACCGAGGTCGAAGGCGTGTCGCTGAAGATCATCTTCCACTGCGCTGCGCTGGGCTGCGCCTGTGGTGGGAGCAATCGGGCGACATCAGCCTTGATGCGTTTCTTCAACTCGGCGGTGAGCGGCAGACGCCAGTCATCGAACAGGTTGTCATCGATACCCGGCGCCCGGTGTTCGGTGCAGCGCGTGTCGCGAATCAGCAGAACCTGCCGACCTTCCTCGATACCCTCCAGCTTGCCTTCTTTATAGCCGTAATCCACACCGGCGCTGTGCCCGCTACGAAAGCCGTCGGCCTGGCCATGCAGCCAGGAGGCGCGATGTTGCGCGCGTAGACGAGTAAGGCCGTGGCCAAAAAATCTGGCGGCCAAGCGCTTGAGCAGCGGCATTTCGGCCAACGGCATAAGCTCGGGAGGAAGATCGGGGGTGTGTTGCGGCACGCTGACTCCAGTGTGTGAGGCTGTTGGGTCTATGGTCGCTGCATTTGCCGACGACTTCTAGTGAAATGCTTATTCGTCATTGGGTTAAGCGATGAACTGAAAGCTGAGCGCTAGAGTTTTGGCCTGAAAACCATCTATTAATTAGATTGGTTTAAGGCATTTTTTCCGCTTTTTATCGATATTGGCTTAATGGATGATACTGACCATCAACCACCGGTTATCGTTCTGCGGCTCAAGTGTTCAGCCCCATGACGAACCTTTACAGGAGACGATCATGCTTGAACTCAGACCCTTCAAATCCCTGGGCGGCGCTCACCATGGCTGGTTGGATGCCCATCATCACTTTTCGTTCGCCGAGTACCATGACCCTAAACGCATGAACTGGGGCAACCTGCGGGTCTGGAACGATGACGTGATTGCGGCTGGCACCGGTTTCCCGAAACACCCGCACCGTGACATGGAAATCATTACCTACGTTCGCGAAGGTGCGATCAGCCACGAAGACAACCTGGGCAACAAGGGCCGTACCGAAGCCGGTGACGTGCAAGTAATGAGTGCCGGTACCGGGATCGCCCACAGCGAGTACAACCAGGAATCGACCGAGACCAAAATCTTCCAGATCTGGATCATCCCGAATGAAACTGGTTCGGCGCCATCCTGGGGTGCCAAGCCGTTTCCTAAAGGGCAGCGCGAAGGTTTCGTCACCCTGGCCAGCGGCAAGGCCGGCGACGATCAAAGCCTGCGCATACGCGCCGATGCACGACTGGTGGCGGCTAACCTGAAAGCCGGCGAGTCTGCGGAGTATCGCCTGGACAGCGGCCGCCGGGCGTACCTGGTGCCGGCAACGGGAGTCATTGAGGTCAATGGCTTGCGCGCGCAAGCTCGAGACGGCGTTGCGATTGAGCATGAAAAAGTGCTGCGAGTGACTGCAATCGAGGACAGTGAAATCGTTCTGGTGGATCTGGCTTGACCTTGTAAACGCTGGATCGAGTAGGAGGCGGGGTCACCCCCGCCGTCCTCTCACACCACCGTACGTACGGTTCCGTATACGGCGGTTCAAGCTATGCGGCTAAGCCGGTTTATCGTATCCAGTATTGAGACCAGCCCCAGC